>JAABQY010000001.1 GCA_011391225.1 Desulfobulbaceae bacterium
CCCTCGAGTCTGCATATCTTGGCAAGGGGGTTGGAGTCTCGGGGTCGGCACTCTCAGGTCGTGCCGTTTTTACGGAAGAAAATATCCTCAAACTGAGGCAGACTGATCCGGCAACACCTCTCATCTTGATTCGCCAGGACACTGTTCCAGAGGATATCAAAGTGGTGAGTCAATCCGATGGGTTGCTCACCTCCAGGGGCGGGCAGACCTCGCATGCCTCGGTTGTTGCTGTGCGTTTGGAAAAAACCTGCGTTGTCGGCTGTCGCAGCTTAAAGGTATATGAGGCAGAACAGTTTTGCGAGATTTCCGGGATAACCATATGCTTTGGTGATCCTATTTCAATCGATGGCCGCAACGGGCAGGTGCTGAACGGAGCACACCCCATAGTTGAAGAGTATCATATCCTGCCGATATAAAATGTTTCAGGACAGCGATTGATGTAGACAATAACAATTGAACCAGCTGAATTGCTTGCAGCAAAAGAGGCATGATGGTTATGGCGAAAAGCAAAAAAATCGCATTGGAAATGCGGGCATTCTTTATAAGAAAACAAAGATGCTTACAGGCTAACTGGGGAGGGTGAGATGTCTCAGAATAAAGTATACAGAAAAGGCCCGAAACTTTTTTCATTAGCCAGGAAGAAAGCACTTAGACTCGGGGTTCCCCAAGAAAAGGGGGTAAAACTTGCTGAACTAATATGCCGGATCCAAGAGCAAGAGGGTAATCCCGCATGCTTTCAGCAGCGACAACGCTGCACACAAACTGCTTGCTGCTGGCAGGCGTCTTGTAGGGTATTGATGATGCAAGAATAAAAATAACCACGTTCCAGTTATTGCCTGCTCTCCTTGACCCCAAGTTTTTTAAGGGCGATTCCCATGGGACAGAATTTGGTAAATCCGAACTGGAAAAGGTTCAGCCCGACGAAAGCCGTAAATAAAAGCCAATATGTGCTATGAAATAAAGGACTAGCATCTATTCCTAAAGAGAGGCTGAGTAGTATGAAAAAACCAGCGAAAACGTGTATCCAATCGGTAATTATCATGTGGTATAGTCCTTAGTCTTATGTTGATGTGCCTTTTAAATCATAGAGTTGGACAGAAAAGAAGACGCATTTTTTTGATAAGTTCGAGAATACGCTTGTCGATAATTTTATTATAAATAAAATTGGCATCTTTACGGTAGTCGATTATTCCTTGGCCACGCAGGATATTCAAGTGTTGGGACACATTGGCGTTGGTGGTTTTAACCCGCTTTCTGATCTCGCCGACTGAAAGCTCCTGGTCCTGTAAAAGGCAAAGTATTTTAAGACGAATAGGGTGGGACATCGATTTAAGAATTTTTGCCGTTGCATCAATTTGCTCGTCTTGCATGTTCTCTCCCATAGAGGTGTGTGGCATTTCGCTTTTTAATGTAATAATTGCATCGATTTTGTAAAGTACCCTTTGATATTACAGTTTTTTCAGAAGGGCATACGGCCAAGCAGCCGGTGAAAGTCAAGGTATATTTATTAAACGATTGAAAGGATAGACTTGAATCTGGGAAGAGAAAAGAGTTAATTACTTACGAATTTTCAGTTGTACAAGACATTTTGCAAGGAGGTTTGATGATGACAAATTCGTTGCTGACTCCGGATAAGGTTTGTTTGCAAGTAGTTGATGTGCAGGAAAGCCTAATGGCAAAAATTCATAATGCCGACAGGGTGGCGTCGACTGTTGAATTGATGATTCGTTGTGCAAAAATATTTAACATCCCGATCCTTGCCAATACCCAGTATATAAAAGGTTTAGGCCCATATGTGGCTGGTGTCGAAGCGCTTATTGCTGATGTTCAGCGTTTCGATAAGATCGAATTTAATGCGCTCGCCAACAAGGCAACACAGGTCTTTATTGAAGGGCTCGGAAAAACCGTTACAACCATAGTTTTAGTAGGTGTTGAAACACATATTTGCATCTACCAAACCGCCATAGGGTTGTTGGAACGTGGCTATAAAGTTTGGATTGTTGCAGATGGAGTGTCATCAAGAAAAATAAGTGATCATCAGGCGGGACTCAACCGATTGCAGGGTGTCGGGGCAACAATCGGGCCTGCTGAGATGCTGATATATGAACTACTTGGCAAAGCCGGCACGAAAGAGTTTAAACAGATACTCCCACTTATCATTAGTCGAGGTGAGTAAAAAATATATCTGATTTTATTTGGAAACTATGAAAGGAAATGAAATACGAAGCAGGTTTTTAAACTACTTCAAGGAAAATGGCCATACTGTCGTGGACAGTTCCTCACTTGTCCCGAAAGATGATCCAACTCTCCTTTTTACCAATGCCGGAATGGTTCAGTTCAAAATGGTATTCATGGGAGAAGATAAACGCGAGTATGTGAAGGCGGTTACCAGTCAGCGTTGCGTTCGTGCCGGCGGCAAACACAACGACCTTGAAAATGTCGGATATACGGCCCGGCATCACACCTTTTTTGAAATGCTCGGCAACTTTTCTTTCGGGGATTACTTCAAGGAAGACGCCATTCGTTTTGCTTGGAATTTTCTTACCGTAGAGCTTGGAGTTCCGGCAGAAAAGCTTTGGGTGTCAATTTTTCAGGATGACGATGAGGCTTTTGCGCTTTGGGATAAGGTCGAGAGTCTGCCGAAAGGGCGCATTGTCAGGATGGGCGAAAAGGATAATTTTTGGGCTATGGGTGATACCGGACCTTGTGGACCTTGTTCGGAAATTCATATCGATCAAGGCGTCGCTGCCGGTTGCGGTAGGCTGGAATGCGCTTTGGGATGCGACTGTGACCGATTCCTTGAATTGTGGAATCTGGTGTTTATGCAATTCAACCGTTCCGCCGATGGGACGATGACAAGATTGCCGAAACCAAGCATTGATACGGGGATGGGCCTGGAGAGGGTTGCTGCTGTTTTGCAAGGTAAGTTAAATAATTATGAGTCGGATCTCTTCACTCCAATCCTTGCCAAACTTGAGGCTTTATCAAAAAAAAGCTACGGAACAAACGCTCAGGATGATACCGCGATGCGGGTTATTGCCGATCATGCCAGGGCAACAACATTCCTTGTTGCCGATGGTGTCCTCCCGAGCAATGAAGGGGCGGGATATGTCTTGCGGCGGATTATGCGCAGGGCGGTTCGATATGGCAAACACCTCGGGTTGGAAAAACCCTTTTTAGAGGGGGTATGCAATGCCGTGGTTAGCGAAATGGCTTCCGCCTACCCGCACATCAATGGCGCTCGTTCCCTGCTTGCGCAGGTGGTGACAAAGGAAGAAGAGCGCTTCCGTGAAACTCTCGAGAATGGTCTCGTATTGCTAGATGAAGAAATTTCTCGGATGTCCAGAGATAACTCACCAAACATCCAGGGCAGCTTCATTTTTAAACTGTATGATACTTTCGGCTTTCCTTTTGATATTGTGCGAGATATCGCGCTTGAAAGAGGCTTTGGTTTCGATGAGCCCGGTTTTCTCTTGGAGATGGAAAATCAACGCCGGAAATCGCGCTCATCGAGGAAAGATGAAGGCGTGAAACTCCTCGACGAGGGCGTGAGAAATCTTGCTGCTGCCGGCAAAAAAGGCCAGTTTGGTGGCTATCATGAGCTCTCCGCCGTTGCAAAAGTAGAGGGTTTGCTGGACGACGAGGGCAGGAACGTCAAAAGCCTTGTTGCTGGTCAGAAAGGACGCCTCTATGTGGGGCTGACGCCTTTTTATGCAGAAGCCGGCGGTCAAGTAGGCGACCGCGGCGAGGTCTGCTGGCAGGGTGGGCTGGCCAGGGTGCTCGCTACATCTATTGCTGGCGCGAAAATCGTTCTTCATGAAATTAAAGTAATTGAAGGGCTTTTGATTGAGGAAACAGAGGTGTTTTTAGTTGTTGACAAAGACAGGCGTCATGCCATTGCAGCGCACCATTCGGCAACACATATGCTGCATGCTGCTCTTAGAAATCTCCTTGGAGATCATGTGAAACAGGCCGGTTCAATGGTTGGGCCTGAGCGCCTGCGTTTCGATTTCACCCACTTCTCGCCCCTGACCCAGGAGCAGATCGAACGGGTTGAAGTTCTAGTAAACATGCAAATATGGCAAAATGCTCCGGTCATAACAAGAATATTGCAGCGGGATGAAGCTTTGAAGGAAGGGGCAATGGCACTTTTTGGCGAAAAATACGAAGAGAGTGTTCGGGTAGTGTCGATGGCCGATTTCAGCAAGGAACTCTGCGGCGGTACCCATGTTGAAGCTACCGGTGAAATTGGGGTATTTAAGATCCTCTCTGAGAGCGGAATAGCATCTGGGGTCCGGAGAATTGATGCTTTAGCAGGACCAGCAGCCTTTGCTTATATTCAAGTGCAGGGGAGTAGAGAACGCCAAATTGCCAGCCTCCTGAACGTCGGCAATTCTAACGAAATAGTCGCTAAAGTTGAAACCTTGTTGACCCAGCTGAAGACAATGGATAAGCAGATTAGTGATCTTTCTCGACAACTTGCGAGTTCTGACCTTGACGGAATGTTGCAAGGTTCACTGACTATTGCTGGAGTGAAGGTAATTGCCTCTGAAATACAGCTTGATAGCCAGAAAACGCTGCGTGAGGTTGGTGATCGTTTACGGGACATTCTTGGATCAGGCGTAGCTGTCCTCGGTGGCAGTATTAATGGTAAAGCAGCCCTGTTGGCGGTTGTAACAGCTGATTTGACGCAGCGGATTAAAGCCGGAGATATCATAAATAGAGTCGCGACACTGGTAGGAGGAAAAGGTGGTGGCAGGGAGGATATGGCTCAAGCGGGCGGCCCCATGGTTGACAAAGTAAGTGAAGCCATTAAGGCCGTGCCAGATGTGGTCAAGAACCTTCTCCAGGAATAGCTGATAACGCGGCTTTGAATGGCCCTGGGTTGAGCGAATTGGGCGTTTTTTCCGGGAGCCTAGCTGCTTTAGTTGGACCAGCTTGATACCAAATATAAATTAGTTGACAGAGCAATATATTTACAGTAAGAATTTTTTGCTATTGTGAATGGTGGTTCAGTTTAATTCACTCAGTTTTAGTCCTTATATTGTAGATATATCAAACGCGGTCATCATCCATTAGGTTATGGATGTTAAGTTTTTTCGTTTTATTTTAGTTGAGCAGGAGCTACTAACATGATTACGACGGATATTACTTTGTTTATTCAGATTGTTAACATGGTTGTGCTCATGTTTCTCCTTAACGGAGTTCTTTACAAACCAATAAGGAACATCCTCAAGGAGAGATCTGAAAAACTGCGAGGTATGGAGGAAAACATCTCGAAGTTTGAGAAAAATGCCAAGTTGCGACAGGAAGAAGTAGATGCAAAAATGGCAAAGGCGGCTGGAAAGGCAAAAGCTGCTTTGGACTCCGCCCGCGCTGAGGCCCAGGCCGTTGGAGATGGAAAGCTGGCTGCAATCCGGGCTGAAGCAGACGCATCCAAGGAGGCAAAACTTGCTGAGCTCAGAGCTCAAATCGAGAGCGCCAGGACCAGTTTGCGATCCAATTTGGATGGATTTGCAGCCGATATGGCGAGTAAAATTCTGGGGAGGAGTCTCTAAACATGAATGGAGTGAAGCATATTGCCAAGTTTGTAAGTCTTCTTGTTTTGGCCCTTTCTTTCGCCATGTTCAGTGGATCGGTCTTTGCCGCTGAAAAGGCTGGTCATGCAACAGGAACCGATCAGGCCGTTTCTGCTGATGGTGGACATGGCGCTAGCAAGGTTTCTAAGAGTTTATCGGCAGAAAAGGTTAAAGATCTTGGTTGGAGGATCGTTAACTTTATCGCGCTTATGATAATTCTCGTAAAATTCGCTGCAAAGCCCATAGGTGCGGGTCTGGTTGCACGCCAGAAGAAAATAAAAAACGAAATCGAAGAGTTGCAACAGAAACGAGTTGACGCTGAAAGGTCTTATAATGATTTTCAGGCCAAGCTCGCATCGGTAGAATCGGAAATCGATAAAATCGTAGACAGGGCTGTTGCCCAAGCTGAAATCGAGAAAGTTAAGATAATTGAGAAAGCCGAGCAAGCTGCCCATGATATTAAACGTTCAGCCGAAATGGCCATTCAGAATGAACTTACAGAAGCCCGTCGGACCCTGAAAAATGAGGTTGCCGATCAGGCTGCAGCAATGGCTGAAATACTCATTGTAAACAATCTCACTGCGGACGATCAAGTGAAGATTATTGATAATTATTTAGCTAAAGTGGGGGCGGTACAGTGAAACAGACAATCCTCGCACGACGTTATGCCAAGGCACTTTTTACCATAGGCCAGGAGCAGGCTACGTACGATCAGTACAATGAAGTTCTTCAGGGATTAGCAGCTTTGTATGCTTCGCACCCTGAAGTTGCCGATGCCGTCACCAACCCGATGTATCCCATGGATGTCAAAGAAAAGGTTATGCAGGGGATGGTGGCCTCGATGGGTGTGGACATTGTCATTGGAAACTTTTTGAATCTTTTGGTTCAAAAAAAACGTGCCGAATTATTGCCCGAAATCGCAGAAGCATATCAGTCTATGGTTGACGGAGCGAAGAACATCAGCCATGGAAATGTAATTTCGGCAGTTGAATTGAATGATGCATTAAAAGCAAATGTTCAAACGGTTTTAGAAAAGTTAACAGGCAAGAAGGTTAAGCTCACTACCAGTGTCGATCCTGCTATCATTGGTGGAATCATTGCCAAAGTTGGTGATCTGGTTCTGGATGGGAGCATAAAGACGCAACTTGCAGGTTTAAAAGATTCCATTAAGGGGAGAGAATAGATGCAGATCAAAGCCGCAGAAATTAGTCAGATTATCAAAGATCAGATTGGGGCTTACGAGACCAGCATAGATCTTAACGAGACCGGTACCGTAATATCAGTCGGCGACGGTATCGCCCGTGTCTATGGCGTGCAGAACTGTATGGCCATGGAGCTTTTAGAGTTTCCTGGTGGAATCATGGGTCTTGCCCTGAACCTCGAGGCAGACAACGTTGGTTGTGCTGTTCTTGGCAATGTATCCGGTATTAAAGAGGGTGACATCGTCAAAAGGACCGGAAAGATTGCCGAGGTTCCTGTCGGACCAGCTATGGAAGGTCGTGTTGTTGATGGTCTCGGCAAGCCTATTGATGGGCTTGGCCCGATTAAGTCCGAGCTCACCTCGAAAATTGAGGTGCTCGCTCCTGGTGTTATCTCCAGAAAGGGTGTCCATGAGCCTTGTTATACCGGATCAAAAGCTGTTGATGCCATGACCCCGGTCGGAAGAGGGCAGCGTGAACTGGTTATCGGTGATCGTCAGATTGGCAAAACCTCTCTTTGTGTCGATGCTATTATTGCTCAGAAGAATACCGATATTCATTGCATCTACGTTGCAGTTGGACAAAAGAAGTCAACAGTCGCTCTGGTTGTTGAGGCGCTGAAGAAACATGGGGCTATGGCCTATACCACGGTTGTTTCGGCCTGCGCTTCCGATCCCGCACCAATGCAGTATATTGCACCCTTTGCCGGATGTGCTATGGGTGAATATTTCAGGGACAACGGCCAACATGCACTGATAATTTATGATGACCTTTCAAAGCAAGCCGTTGCTTACCGAGAACTCTCTCTCTTGCTGCGTCGTCCACCAGGACGTGAAGCATATCCTGGTGATATTTTCTTCAACCACTCACGGTTGCTCGAGAGATCTGCCAAGGTAAACGATGAGCTTGGGGCAGGTTCTCTCACGGCATTGCCGATCATTGAAACTCAGGCTGGCGATGTTTCGGCATTCATCCCAACTAACGTTATCTCAATCACCGACGGTCAAGTATATCTTGAACCGAACCTCTTTTTCTCTGGTGTTCGCCCTGCCATCAACGTTGGCCTTTCTGTTTCACGGGTAGGCGGTGCTGCTCAAGTTAAGGCTATGAAACAGGTGGCCGGTACCCTTCGTCTTGATCTGGCACAGTATCGTGAGCTTGCAGCTTTCGCAGCCTTTGGCTCTGATCTTGACGCAGGTACTCAGGCCAAACTGACTCGCGGGGAACGACTTGTTGAGATTTTGAAACAGCCACAGTATCAACCGCTGGCGATGGAAAAACAGGTGACAATAATCTACGCTGGCTCTAATGGGTATCTTGATAAACTCCCTGTTGCCACCTTGGCTGACTATGAGACTGAACTCTACAGCTATATTGAGTCCAACGAACCGAGCATTTTCACGGATCTTGACAAGGAAAAAGTGTTCACAGATGCAATTAAAGAGAAACTCAACAAGGTGTTGACCAGCTTTGGTGATACTTTCAAGGCGTCAAAAGGTCTTAACTAATTACAAATAGGTCAAGATATGGCGAGCTTAAAAGAAGTAAAAACGAAGATCGCGGGCGTTAAAAAGACTGCCCAGATCACCAAGGCGATGAACATGGTTGCTGCAGCAAGATTGCGCGGCGCCCAAGAAAAAATGGAGGCATTTAGACCTTATGCCTCCAAATTTAACGTGACAATGTCGAACCTGTCAGGAGGAGCAAACACCACAGGATTTCCATTAATGGAAATTCGTGATGTAAAAACTGTAGAGCTTGTGGTCATCACTTCTGATCGTGGCCTTTGCGGTTCCTTCAATGCCAATATAATCAAGCTTGCCTTAAAAATGATGGCAGAGTATGAGATTGCCGGGAAAAAAGTGAGTTTTGTCTGTGTCGGCAAAAAAGGGAGTCAGCTGCTCAATAAAACTGGCAAGGTCAGAAAAAGTTACCGGGATATTATGGGTAATTTCCAGATGTATAATGCCAGGGAGATTGCGACGGACATTGCTGCTCAATTTTTGAGTGGTGCAACTGACAAAGTTGAAGTTCTTTATGGTCACTTTAAGTCTGTCGCAAGTCAGATTCCGGCAGTGGCTCATCTTCTCCCTGTGCAACCGACAAGTGGTGAAGAAGAATCCGAGAAAAAGTTTTCAGGAGATTACATCTACGAGCCTTCAACCGAAGAAATCATGGATGTCCTACAACCACTGTATCTCAATGTCATTATTTATCATGCAATGCTCGAAGTCGGGGCAAGCGAACATGCCGCCAGAATGACAGCAATGGATAACGCGACGAACGCATGTAAAGATATGGTGAAAAGTCTGAGCATCATTTACAATAAGGCTCGTCAGGCAGCGGTAACAAGTGAGCTTATGGACATAGTTGGCGGAGCGGAAGCCCTGAAATAATCTATTATCTCTAAGATAATCCAAGACTTTTGAGGAGAGGTAAGGCCCAATGAGTGAACAAAAAATAGGAAAAATAACGCAGGTAATCGGTCCTGTAGTAGACGTTGAATTCGAGCCCGGCAAACTCCCTAATATCCTAAATGCCTGTTATGTTACCAATCCCGGCATTAATGATAAGGAGGATAATCTGGTAATCGAGGTTGCTCAACATCTTGGCGACAACGCATGTCGCTGCATCGCTATGGATCAGACCGATGGTCTAGTCCGCGGCATGGCAGTTAAGGACACTGGCTTGCCGATCACCATCCCTGTTGGTGATGCCGCACTTGGCAGGATCATGAATGTTGTTGGGAGACCAGTCGATGGACTTGGTCCAATCACCTCCAATAAGAGCATGCCTATTCATCGTGAGGCCCCGCTTTTTACTGAGCAGAACACTGAGGTACGTGTTCTTGCGACCGGAATCAAGGTAATTGATCTCCTGGTACCGTTTCCACTCGGTGGCAAAATGGGACTGTTCGGTGGTGCCGGTTGTGGCAAAACAGTTATAATGATGGAGATGGTCAATAATATTGCCATGCATCACGGAGGTATTTCGGTATTTTGTGGCGTAGGTGAACGTACTCGTGAGGGTAACGATCTGTACCACGAAATGAAGGTATCCGGCGTTCTGCCAAAAGCGGCTCTTGTATATGGTCAGATGACAGAGCCTCCGGGAGCGCGTGCCCGTGTAGCTCTTACCGGCTTGACGGCTGCAGAATATTTCCGTGATGAAGCAGGTCAGGACGTTCTTCTCTTTATTGACAATATCTTTCGCTTCACTCAGGCCGGTTCTGAAGTTTCTGCCCTTCTTGGTCGAATTCCTTCGGCGGTTGGTTATCAACCGACATTGGCTACTGACCTTGGTGCCCTGCAAGAGCGCATTACCTCGACGAATAAGGGGTCAATTACTGCTGTACAATGTGTTTACGTGCCTGCAGATGACCTGACTGACCCTGCTCCGGCTACTACCTTTGCACATCTTGATGGTACGGTAGTTCTTTCGCGTCAGATAGCTGAACTTGGTATTTACCCAGCAGTTGACCCGCTCGATTCTACCTCAAGAATCCTTGATCCCAACGTTATTGGCAAAGAACATTATTTGGTTGCCCGTGGTGTTCAGGTTACTTTGCAGAAATACCGGGATCTGAAAGATATCATCGCGATCCTCGGTATGGACGAGTTGTCTGAAGATGATCAACAGCTGGTTTCTAGAGCTCGGAAAGTGCAGAGATTTCTTTCTCAACCTTTTACTGTTGCCGAAGTTTTCACCGGTATGGCTGGAAAGTTTGTAAAAGTTGCCGATACAGTTCAAGGTTTCAAAGAGATACTCGAAGGAAAACATGACGATCTCAATGAGAACTCCTTCTATATGGTCGGTTCCATAGATGAAGCTGTTGAAAAGGATGCCGCATCCAAGAGCGCAGCCAAATAATCTGCTTAAGGGGTAAGTTCGATGGGACAACAGATAAGACTTGAAGTCGTAACTCCAGCTGGAGCCAAAGTTAACGAGGATGTTGATATCGTTAATGCACCTGGATTTGGTGGTGACTTCGGTGTGCTTGCAAATCATGCACCCTTTCTGTCGACAATCAAAATTGGTACTCTTACCTATGAGAACGGCAATAAAAGAGAGAGTCTCATGGTGAGTGGAGGTTTCTGCGAAGTCTCAAATAATAAGATTACCTTCCTCGTTGAGAGTGCTGAAAAGGGTAGTGAAATTGATGTAGAAAGGGCACTTAAAGCAAAAGAAAGGGCAGAAAAGCGTTTGGCGCAAGCGGCTCAACAAACCGAAAATTTCAACCGAAAGAGGGCAGAGGTCGCTTTGCAGCGTGCGCTTGCTCGGATGAAAGTCTCCAGTATGCGATAATATTTCTCGTTTCATCCTCCTAGAGGATGAAACGAGAAACAGCAAAGAAGAAATGGGGAGCGGCTCTTCACGGAAGCCGCTCCCCATTTCTTTTATAACTGAGCTGTTGTAGCACTTACATATGCTCGAATACCTTCAGCGATCTCTCTGGTAAGCATCTCAAGAAAAGCATGATTCTTCAGATTGTCAACGTCCTTTTCATTACTGATAAATGCCAACTCAATAAGTATGGCTGGCATCTGAGCGCCAATAAGGACATAAAAAGGGGCCTGCTTTACACCAAGATTTTTAATATCAGAAAAGCCGCGTTTATCAGCCTCAGTGAGAATGGAGTTATGAACTTGTTGAGCTAAACGAGAAGATTCATCGATCTTCGAATTTTTCATAATATCTGAAAGAATGTCCTGAAGTTCGCTCATCTGATGAGTTGATGTCGCATTTTCTCGGGCTGCAACGCGCATAGCCTCAGCATTCGTTGTGAGATTGAGATAATAGGTTTCAAGGCCTCTCACCTTGGCGGAGGAATGAGCGTTGATGTGGAGGGAGATAAAAAGATCAGCATTATTGGTATTAGCGAGGGCAGTCCGCTCTTCAAGAGAAATAAAGGTGTCATCTTTTCTGGTGAGAACGACCTCACAACCAAGCTCTTTTTTGAGTACCGGGGCAAGTCTTTTAGCAACATCTAATACTATATCCTTTTCTTTCAAACCAAAAGCCATGGCGCCGGGATCTTTGCCCCCATGGCCGGGGTCAAGAACAATCTTTTTTACCCCAAGCCCTAATTGTTGAGCAAGTGAAAGAGGTTTTATTTCTGGAACTGATTCGATCTTGACAGGATCGGAAGACGGTTTGAGGTTCACCGCAACTTTTTTGTTGTCACGCAAAACAACAACATTGCTTGGTGATTCCACTTCTATTTGCTTCGCAGGTTTTTTTTCAGTTTTGGCCAGGCCTATGGGTTTTGGTGTTTCCTTGCTAAATTTTTCGCCTCTTACATCAATAACAACACGAAAAGGATCGGGAAGACTATAAATTTTGTAGCTGCCGATCGATTCTATATCAAGAACCACGCGAACAGTATCCGAGGAAAACTGGCCAGTACGAATTCGTTTTAGAAGCCCGTCCTCAATTGGAACAGGGGAGCGATATTGAGGTTCTATATAGCTTTTCTTAAAGTCAATATAGAGTCTTCTTGGTGTATTATCTGTTCCTTCGAGAAGAATTTCTTTGTAGTTTACCGGACCGGATGCCATTATTACGACACGAGTGTAATTTTCAGAAGACCAGTATTTAACCGGCAAAACATAGCTCAGTTTATTATCCCTTGAGGATGAAACCATGATTTTGGGGAGGGCAATGTCGTGCTCAAGGGAAAGAACTTTGAGGAGGTTTTCCGCATCGGGATGCATGTCGCCATTTGTAAAGTTGGTGACAATCTCGGTTAAATATTCTGCTGCTTGTTGAGGATTGTTCTTCTTGTCGAGATACAGTTGTCCGAGAGCAAAGAAAGCATCATCGGCAAGTCGATGTTGTGGAAAAAGTTTGGTAGTTTCTTTAAAGTATGAGATTGATTCATCAAGATCGAGACCATTTTGAAATCTCTCGTACATTTCACCATATATGCGGCCTAGCATAAACAGACAGGATGGGGCAATTTCCGATTTTGGGTTGGAAAGATAGATACGGCGGAAATTCCGGGTGCCTTTCAACCAGTTATCTCGAGATGTTGAGATCTTTGGGGTGGTCTGCAGTTGATTATAGTAGAATTTTGCTTCGTCGTAGAGCCTGCCAACTGGAAGTGGTTTGTCGCGGTCTTCTTCTGCTAATTGACTATTGGCAGGAATGCACAGCAGGGTCGTAATAAATAAAACGGAAATATAGATGACTGTGCGAATCATTGTATTAAGAAAACTTTGCTCCTTGAAAGAAAGATCGGATCTGTAATAGAAAGACCGGTTCTTTGATAACAGGCGCTATTATACAGGAAACATCGGGACATGGCAAAATAAATAGGGCAATGAAACCAGGCAGCTCAAGACGACCACCTATTAAGAGCTCAATGCACATAACATTGTACGCATTGAGAGGTGATGGTGGGAAAAAAGTACAGGAGTATGTAGATCGCTATGTTGGTTGCAGGAGTCGACGTAAACAACATAACAATTAAATATTTAACATCTTTTTTAAAGAATAGAGACTGGTCAGGGCATCTAAAGGAGAACATTCATCGAGATTGATCTTTTTAAGATATTCTCTTACCGAATCAGTGGGAGGTGAAAAGAGAGAGAGCTGGTCCGGACATTTTTTCGTGGGCCTCTCTTTTTTCATTGAACGTACGTCAGCAGTGAACTGCTGAAAGTTTCCAAGCTCTATGTCTTTAAGGATTTCCTTTGCTCTTTTTACAACACTGTCGGGAACACCTGCCAGACCTGCGACTTGGATTCCATAGCTCCTGCTGGTGCCACCTTTTACCAGTTTGTGGAGAAAGATGATATTTCCCTGCCATTCACGAACAGCGATGGAATAATTCTGAACCCGTCGGTTGCCTGTAGCTAATTCAGTCAGTTCATGATAGTGGGTGGCAAAGAGGGTCTTAACACCTTTACGGTTCTTTTCAACAAGGTCTTCTGCTACTGCCCAAGCGATTGAAAGACCATCAAAGGTTGAGGTTCCTCTGCCAATTTCATCGAGAATGACCAGACTTCTATCGGTAGCATTGTTGAGGATGTTGGCTGTTTCACTCATTTCGACCATAAAGGTTGATTGGCCACGCCGAAGATTATCCATGGCGCCGACACGGGTGAAAATCCGATCGACAATACCGATACTGGCACTTTCTGCCGGGACATAGCAGCCCATCTGCGCCATGAGAACTATCAAGGCTGTTTGGCGCAGGATTGTCGATTTTCCAGCCATATTTGGTCCAGTAATAATGAGCATCTCTTCGGTTTTCTGGTCGAGGTGGACATCGTTAGGTACAAATTTACCTGATGGCAGAGATCTTTCAATAACCGGATGACGGCCTTCGATAATGACAATATCTTCACCATTATGCACTTCCGGACGACGATAGTTATACTTATATGCAACCTCAGCGCTGGTTGAAAGAAAATCGAGTTGGGCAAGAAAGCGGGCAGTTTTTTGGATGCGACTGGAATTTTCAGAAAGTCGCGAACGAATGGCAACAAACAGCTGGTGTTCCAATTCGATTCGACGCTCTTCCGCCCCGACAACTCGATCTTCAAAATCTTTCAGTTCAGGGGTTATAAAGCGTTCAGCATTGACCAGGGTTTGTTTACGGATATAGTGGTCCGGGGCTTTTGCTTCATTGGCCTTGCTCATCTCAATGAAGTAACCGAAAACTTTATTGTAGCCGATTTTGAGTTTTGCGATGCCGGTGGCGTCTCTTTCGCGATTTTCGAGATCGAGTATGAGCTTTTTTTGATCACGCAGCAGAACAACAATTTCGTCCAGTTCTTCATTGTAACCTGGTTTGATCAGATAACCTTCTCTGATACTTACCGGAGCTTCTACATTTATTGCCGTTTCAAGCAGCGCCTGTAAATCGGATAAACAGTCAAGTTGCTGTCGTATGGCGATGAGCCGAGCGGTATCACATTTTTTCAGGAGGTTCAGGATCGCAGGAAGGCAGGCCAAGGAGTTTTTCATTGCCAACATATCTCGACCGTTGCCGGAACCGAGAATCATTCTGCTGTTGAGACGCTCTAAGTCATAAACGTTATCGAGGAGGGTTCTCAATTCCTTGCGTATCGAGCTATTCATGAAAAAGCAAGTGACGGCGTCTAGTCGATCGATAATTCGGTCGATTTGCTGCAGCGGGAAGAGCAGATTATGTTTCAATAATCTGGCTCCCATTGGGGTGCAGGTATGATCGAGAACGGAAAGCAAAGAGCCTTGCCGATGTCCTCCGGCAAGAGTCTGGATAAGCTCGAGGTTGCGGCGGGATGAGTCGTCGATATGCAGGATGGAACCAATGTCGAGGGGTGCTAGCTTTTCAATATGGTGGATAGCTGTTTTTTGTGTTTCGCGAATGTATTCAAGAAGCGCCCCGGCGGCGAGTATGCCTGAAGTGAAATGTCCACAGCCAAAACCATCAAGGGTAAGTACCTGGAAGTGTTCAAGGAGCGTTTCCAGGGCGGTGTCCTTTTGGTAAATGGAACTCTTTCTTTCGGTGATACAGAGGTCGGGAAGAATGGTAAGCAATTGTTGAAGAAAAGGGGCGAGACGCATCATTTCACTTGAAGAGATGAGCAACTCAGAAGGGGTGAGTCGTGTTAACTGGTCGAATATATTATCGGCTTTTTCAGGTTGTGCGGGAAATTCACCGACGAGAAATTCGCCGGTGCTGACATCAAGAAAACTGATGCCATAAGCTTGGCTATTAGCAGCTTCATTGCTCGCAAGGGAACATAGATAATTATTGCTTTTTCCATCAAGCAACTGATCATCGGTAATGACTCCGGGGGATACGATTCGCACGACTTCTCTTTTTACTATACCTTTGGCTTCAGCAGGATCCTCAGTTTGCTCACATATTGCAACACGTTGGCCAGCCTGAATGAGTTTCGCAAGATAGGTTTGGGCGGCATGGTAGGGGATACCGCACATGGGGACTTGCACCTGGTCACTTTTTTTGTTTCTTGAGGTGAGCGTAATACCGAGAATTTTTGAGGCGGCGATGGCATCATCAAAAAACATTTCGTAAAAATCCCCCATCCTGTAGAAAAGAATGGCATTTTCATGTTGCTCTTTAATTTCGAGGTACTGCTGCAGCATAGGGGTGATTTTGGTTATGGCATCCATGATCAGATTTATTTATAGAGAGAAAGAAAATCGGGGGCAAGTCGGTCAAAGGTCGCTTCGATATGTTCGGGAATTGTCCTAATGTCGGCGAGAACGGTGATAAAATTGTGGTCACCGTTCCAGCGTGGAACCATATGAAAATGGAGGTGGTCGGCGATACCTGCTCCGGCAATGGAGCCAATATTGCATCCGATATTAAAGCCATCGGGAGTTAGATGTTTCTTTAAAAGAGTCGTTGCTTTTTTGATCATTTCCATTATTGCATGGCTTTCCTGTTGTGAAAGATCGGTAATACAGGCCACATGGCGAATCGGGGCGACAAGCAGATGACCATTACTGTATGGGTAGCGGTTGAGAAGGACAATAACTAAGGAGTCGCGATACAGGAGAAGTTGATTCTTATCAGCAAAAGCCTGGCCGCTCGGTTCAAAAATACATCCAGGTGTTTTCGAAGCATTGCCGAGGACATGTTGAATGCGCCAAGGGGCCCAGAGGGTTTTCATGGCACAAGAGGAAGGCTGTGAATGAAAGGTTGAATGGCGGTGTCAAAAAGATGGAGAAGCGCACAGGTTCCGGCAACTTCATGTTTGCCCGTGCCCTGGAAACTGCCAGGATTAACGAGCAGTGTGTTACCGATTTTACAACATGCTGGAAGGTGGGTATGGCCATAGATAATGCAGTCGACGGTCGGAAATCGATCGAGCACCCTATCTTCAATATTGTGCCGTGGACCTGCACCGTGGATGATTCCGATAGAAAAGCCGGCAATGACGACCAGTTTTTCTTCAGGTAACACCTGTCTGGCTGACCAGCTGCACATATTGCCGCTGACGGCATGTATATCTTTCCCCTTAAAGGCCGAAAGAATAGAAATATCGGTGAGATATCCGGCGTAAATTACTGCGTCGCATCGATCAAAGGCAGTGACGCATTGACGAACAAAGCTGTCGCTGATCGAGGACATGTGGGTGTCAGAAAGAACTCCAGCGAGTTTCATTGCACATTCTCCATAGGTTGATGGCATATTATAATCAGAACGTATGCCAAAGCATCGAAAATAATAAGACCTGGCAATTTGCATTAATGATAGCACAAAAAGCCGCTTGAAAGGAAAAACGACGGACGGCTTTACCGATAAAATTGATCTTTTACGGTTGCAGAATTGGGCCGAAGACAAGTATAATGCGGGATTTTTAATACCTCAAACAGCAACAACCCATCCAAGTTAGCCCAGATCCCTTTTTATCGGGTGATTTGGTGCGATCGATAATTGTATTTTGCCGGTACACGGTTCAGATTAAGAAGATATGGAGAAGTACCATGCTCAGTGCCTCTGATTTACGCAAAGGTTTAAAAGTTCAGATAGATGGAAACCCTTACATTGTTACGGAGTTTGAGTTTTCTAAACCCGGGAAGGGACAGGCTCTCTACCGATGTAAGATGAGAAACATGATTTCCGGGAATCAGCTAGTTAAAACCTACCGTTCAAACGACAAATTTGAAAAAGCTGAACTTGATGAAAGAAAGATGCAATTTCTCTACAATCAAGGGGAAGAATTTCATTTTATGGATACCGACAATTATGAGCAGCTCAGTCTGACAAAGGAGCAGATGGGAGACAATATCAATTACCTCCTCGAGAATATGGATGTTGTTGTTCTCTTCTTTGATGGCAAACCCATTGATATCACTCTTCCAACCTTTGTCAATCTGGCAGTCACCCGAGCCGATCCATGGGCAAAGGGTGACACCTCAGGAAATGACACCAAGCCGGTTACCGTCCAGACGGGCTATGAATTGCAAGTACCACCCTTTGTCGAGGAAGGTGATAGAATTCAGATCGATACTCGAACCGGGCAGTATGTCACCCGGGTAAAAGAGTAGAATCAGTGCTGAGCATTGAAGGCTTGCACAAACGTGCAGCCTTTTTTCGTTGCATCAGGTCTTTCTTTCACAACCAGGGGTTTCTTGAAGTCGATACCCCCTTGCGCCAGCCCGTCTATATTCCGGAAAGCAATATCGTCCCAATTTCCTCGGAGGGCCAGTATCTCCAGAGTTCTCCTGAATTGTGCATGAAAAGGATCCTTGCACATGGCTGCGACAAGATCTTTCAGCTGAGTCACTGTTTTCGTAAAGGTGAGCTCGGCAGGCTTCATCTCGAAGAGTTTCAGTTGCTTGAATGGTACAGAACGGACTGCGATTATACGCAGCTGATGGATGATTGTGAGGCTTTCCTGCGATTTCTTTCCGAAGCACTGAAAGATTATTCAGTTTCCTGCGGTAATTCGGATGACACTGAGCTGTTTTCAGGCATTGACTTGTCTGGTAGCTGGCGGAAATTGACGGTTGCAGAGGCCTTCGCCGAATACAGCCCGATACCAATGGAAAAAACTATAAGTACTGGGAACTTTGATGAAATTCTCACAGAATATGTCGAACCTCATCTGGGCCTTGAGGCACCTGTGTTTCTTTATGCCTACCCCCAGCAGCTTGCTTCTCTGGCGCGCAAAAGTCCATCCAACCCAAGCATAGCAGAACGTTTCGAGCTCTATATCCAAGGGGTCGAAGTTGCAAATGGTTTTTCAGAACTCACCGACGAGCATGAGCAACGGACCCGCTTTGAGGAAGAAATTGCCGTTATCAGCGCTCATTACGGACGTGACGTTGTCATGCCCGAGCGCTTTCTGCATGATCTTGGAAAATTAACAGAGGCAGCGGGCATTGCTCTGGGTGTTGATCGTCTTTTCATGCTTGCAATGAACTGGAAAAGCATATCATCGGCAGTGACCTTCGCGCCGGATGATTTCTGATAGGCGTTTTCTTGTGCCCAAGTTTATTGTTCAAGCAGGTCTGTTATCATCATCACCATCTTGCTGCTGTGTCTGCCAGTTGGGTTGGGGGGTGATATCTTATCACGCCGAAAGTGTACCAAGCGATGAGTCTGCTCAGTTACGAGCAGCAAAAAATCAGTCCTAATAAAATACTTTAAGACTCATCAATAAGAGCTATCCGTATGGTAATTACCTATAAGAAAAAAGAATATTAAGGTTGCATGAATTGCTGCCGTCACCTCTTGCCAGGGTCATTTTTTTTAAAGTTCGGAAAAGCCTTTTTACCGGGCGCTTTTCGTTGACAATACTTTTCCAGAAGGCGTCGTTCCTTTTGCCGGTCCGAGTGGCAGCGGGGAACAGTGATTGCCTGTTTAGTGTCCGGCCTGAGACCGGTCACAAACATAGCTGTTGAAAGGGTGCCTGGAGTAGGGGTGAAATCTTGAAATTTTCTTGCCTTTAGTGCCAGCCTTTGCAAGTCTTTGCCAAGTTTCTCGACTAACTTCGGCATAGAGCCCGGATGAGAAAGTATAATATAGGGAGTAAGTTCGATTTTTTTCCCGATTTTTTTCCCGATTTCCCGGCATTTTCCGACAAAATTTTCAAGAAGAGCATGGGGCTCTTTATGCATGAGATTGAGCAAGCCTTCATCGCTGTGTTCAGGAGCAATTTTCATTGCCCCGGGGGTGTGCGACCGGAGCAAGGTTTCCAGCAAACGTGGGGTTTGCAGAAGAAGTTCCATCCTCAATCCGGATGAGATAAAAAGGTGTTTTATACCATCTATCTTTGATACTTCTTTGAGTAGTGATAGAAATGAATCTTCGTCAATTCGCAGGTTGGGGCAGAGTTTTGGGTAGAGGCAATCGCGTTTTTTACACAATCCGATATTGCAACTCGTTCCGTAGAGATTGGCCGTCGGTCCACCAAGATCGCTAATGGTTCCACCAAAATCTGGCATCTGCGCAATACGTTGGCATTCTGAAAGGATCGAATTCTTGCTGCGCGAGATAATAGCCGGCCCCTGGTGTCTTGTGATGGCGCAAAAGGAGCAGTTTCCTGAACAGCCTCTGACGATTGTCACCGAATCTCTGATCATTCTGTAGGCGGGGATTTCCTGTTCGGGCGGATGTGGTCGGCGTGTGAAAGGCAGACTATAGAGGGCATCAAGTTCCTCAGGGGTTAGTGGTGGAGGAGAAGGATGCTGAACGACCCAGTGGGTCTGTTGGCGTTGTGCAATGATTCTCAGGGAACAGGCTCTGGCATGCCGGTCAAGGTCTATTTCGGCATCAAGGAATAAATCCGATTTGTTACCAATTTCTTCCCATGAAGGAAGGACGAGGTATTTCTTGGTGTTTTTTTGCTCGAAATCCGGAAAATGAGCGGACATCTCTCGGTCGGTAAGTCGCTGGCAGGTGCCGGCAATGTTAGAGAATGGAGATTTACGGCGGCAAACGGCGGCGATTTCCAGTACAGCTTTTTCGCCCATCCCGTATACAAGAATATCAGCTTTGGCATCGGTCAGAAATGAAGAACGAAGGCCCTCCTGTTTATAATCATAATGGACAAACCTTCGAAGAGAGGCTTCAATTCCTCCAAGGACAATAGGCACTTCACGAAATACCGAGCGGGCAAGGCTTGCATAGAGCAGAGTGGCACGGTCGGGGCGTCGTCGCTCGGTCTTGCTCTGTATCGCGCCACGCCAGGGATTGCCGTCGTGGGAATAAGCGTCGGTGTCGCGAACCTTGCCGTTACCGCTGTAATTGGCGACAATCGAGTCAAGGTTCCCAGCGGTTATGCCACAAAAGAGGCGCGGCACAGGGAACGAGCTGAAATCAGCTGAAGTATCAAAGCGCGGCTGGGGGAGAATCGCAACTCGGTAACCATGACTGAGAAGCAGGCGGCCGATAAGCGCCACGCCGTAGGAAGGATGGTCGACGTAACCATCCCCGGTAACAAGCAGGATGTCAAGCTGAGCCCAGCCTCTGGCTGTACATTCTTCCCAGGATGTAGGCAGAGCGGAAGGTTTGCAAATGGTCATGTTTTTATATTAACGAGTATAAATATTTTTGCAAAAACGAATACCCACTTGAAGGCTGGATCATTTCTGCCTTGACGTTATTGAGAGCTATTGTTCCGGGAATGCAAACGGTACTTCCATACCAGAGTTCCGCCGGCTATCATGGCGCCACTGAGAAACTGCCCCATAGTGAATAAGCCAAAAAATAGGCCTAGTTGTGGGTCAGGTTCGCGGAAATTTTCAACAAGTATCCGCATGCAACCATAGCCAACGAGAAACAGTGCGAAGATGCTGCCGTGAGGCCAGTACGTGTTTTGTTGCCAAGGCCTTCGTCGCATGGTCCAGAGAAGGATAAAGAGCAGCAGGCCTTCCAGCAAGGATTCGTAGAGCTGAGAAGGGTGGCGCGGCAATGGGCCGCCATCCGGAAACACCATGCCCCAGGACAGGGTGGTTATGCGGCCGAATAATTCACCGTTGATGAAATTGCCGACTCTGCCCAGTCCAATGCCGATAGGGATGGTCGCGGCATAAAGATCGGCTGCTTGCCAGAAATCGATCTTTTTTGTTCTACAAAACAGCCATCCGCAAATAATAATTGCCAGACACGCCCCGTGAAACGACATGCCGCCACTCCAAGTAGCCGGGATCTCTAAGGGATGGGCGAGATAGTAGGAGAAATTGTAGAAGAGGACATAACCCAGTCGACCACCAACAACAACGGCAAGAATAAGGACCATATTGAGGTTTTCAAACTGCTCCCCGAGCCGTTGGAAATTAACTTCCCGAATCTGTTTACGTACCAGATAATAGCTGGCAAGAAAACCGAGGACGTACATCAGTCCGTACCAACGGATATGCAGCGGACCAAGGCTAAAAATAATCGGGTCAATATGCGGGAAAGTGAGAAATGGCATAGTATGATGGACTGTGCTTACGCCTGCTTAGTCAATTTTTTCAAGTGCACCTGCAGCACCCCAATCGCTGCCGGAGTGATTCCCGAAATCCTCGAAGCCTGGGCGAGTGAAATCGGCTGAATTCTGGTCAGTTTTTCTACGACTTCATTGGATAAACCGGAAAGTGAGCGGTAATCTATATCCCTTGGTAGCAGGACGGATTCCATTTTTTTATAACGTACCACTTGTTCCTCCTGTCGATCAAGATAGCCTTTGAATTTTACCTGCAGTTCAATTTCTTCCTTAACCCCGCCGGCAATAATCCCGTCAAGAATGCGGTGTTCTTCAGCTTCGATCGGCAACGCTGCAAAAAAGTCGATAGACATCTCCGGTCGTCGCAGCAGATCGGCAAGAGAACATTTTTGCTTGATGCAGCTGCTATCAAGAGCTGCCAGAGCCTCATTGATCGCCGAAGAAGGTTTTATGGTGATTGCTTCGAGTGCCTCCTTTCCAGTCTGTATGGCCAGTTGCTTTGCAAGGAATTGTTGAAAGACCGGTTCTTTTACTAGGCCGATTTCATGGCCGAATTTTGTCAGCCGGGCATCGGCATTGTCCTCACGGAGAAGCAGCCGATATTCCGCACGTGAGGTGAAAAGTCGATACGGTTCCTTGGTTCCGCAGGTTACTAGGTCGTCGATAAGGACACCAATATAGGCCTGTGAACGATCAAGTATCAGCGGATCCAACTGGCGACAGAAGCGAACGGCGTTGATGCCGGCGATAAGACCTTGGGCGGCGGCTTCTTCATAGCCCGACGTGCCGTTGATCTGGCCTGCCAGGAACAGGCCTCGCACTTGTTTTGTTTCAAGAGATGGGTGCAGGCCTAATGGATCGATATAATCATATTCAATAGCGTAACCCGGTCTGATGATTTGGGCCTTTTCCAGGCCCTTGATGGAATGGATCATGGCGGTTTGGGTTGCGAGTGGCAAACTGGTCGGCAAGCCGTTTGGGTAGACCTCAACTGTGTCGAGACCTTCCGGTTCGAGAAAAATCTGATGCCGGTTTTTTTCTGGAAAGCGCATGACCTTGTCTTCGACAGAAGGACAGTATCTCGCGCCAATTCCTTTGATTACTCCGGCGTACATCGGCGATTTATCGATGCCCGCCCGGATTATCGCATGGGTGTTTTCATTGGTATAAGTAATGTGACAGGGAAGCTGCGGCAGGGTGTAGCCACCTTTTGATGAATAGGAAAAATGTACTGGAGGATAGTCACTGCGCTGGATTTCAAGCTCGGAGTAGTCGATTGAATGCGCGGCCAGTCGGGGTACTGTCCCGGTCTTCATGCGGCCGACGGCAAAGCCATTGTCTTTGAACCAGGCTGAAAGTCGTTTTGCCGGACCGTCACCGAGTCGCCCGGCCGGGAAGTTTTTCAGACCGATATGGACAAGCCCGTCGAGGAAGGTTCCAGTTGCCACCACCACTGCTTTAGTGGGTATTTCCTCGTCAAGTGAAGTTATAATTCCCGATATTCGGCCATCATGGACCAGTAGGCCATCGACTACTGTCTGCTTGACGGTGAGGTTTTTCTGGTTTTCCACGACCGATTTCATGCGCAGACGATACAGCAACCGGTCTGCCTGGGCGCGGGAAGATCGAACGGCCGGCCCTTTACTGGTGTTGAGCCGGCGAAACTGAATGGAGGTCGCATCGATATTACGGGCCATTTCCCCGCCAAGGGCATCAATTTCGCGCACCAGATGCCCTTTGGCCAGACCGCCTATAGCGGGATTGCACGACATCGCCCCGATAGTATCGGCGTTAATTACCGTGAGAAGGGTTTTGCAGCCCATTCTGGCAGCGGCCAGCGCTGCTTCACAACCGGCATGACCGGCGCCTATCACCGCTATATCGAATTCTTCTGCCATTGTCTTTCTCTAAGAAGTTGAGGTATGCTTGTTGAGGTTCAAATATTTTGTGTAGGCCTGTTGTGGAAAAAATGGAAAAGTCTTCTATTTTTGCCACCAGATAACTGCCCATCGGGGTGGGTCCTGGCGACGGAGGGTCAACTGGTTGTCGCCTCTTTTGACGATTTGCTCTTGCAGATATTTTTCAAGAGCGACCGTTTCATCGGCGGTGATGTCGCTAAACATCCAACTGTAGGATCTCATAGCCTCTTCCATAGAGCTGAAAGTAATCTCCCGGTCGAGGGTCAATACCGATATGTTTGGGTGAATACCAAGTGAGTACAACATATTTACTGTGTAAATATAGTCGGGGCCAGCTGCAAAAGGGCGCCCGACTTTGGCAAACGCCGCCATATCAAAGGGAGTTGCACCTATTCTGTCACTGAGAAAGACATATCTCGTAGCGATGGCATCAATCTTCTTAAGGGCAGTTGCGAGATCTTTAACGCCCATGGCTCTTGATGCAATAGCGATGTCATGGGGACGAATTCCTTTCGCCTGCCAATCATCTTCCCAGGCGCAATGCAGAGTTGTAATATTTGAAATTTTCTCTTCCAAGGCGAGATTGTTCAATATTTCAAGCATCTCTTTGGAGAAATCGATGGCGGTTACAGATGCTACCTTGCCGGAAATTGGAAGGGCTAAAGTGCCGGGCCCCGACCCCACATCGAGAACAGACATGTTTGGTTCGAGGGGCAAGAGGGCAAGGAAAAGATCAATATATACTGCACTTTTGTTTCTTGCGGCAAACGAACTAGCCTTGGCATCCCATTCTTTGGGACCCTTGTTGCGCCAACCTTTTTTTCCAAAGGCATGGGCCCGGAGTTTGGCCCAATCAATATCGGAAAAAGTATGTATCTTAGAATCGACCATTAAATCGAAGGATTGATAAAAGTGCACCCACGAAAAGGTGTTTACTGCATGAATCCAAAAGAACCGTAGAAGGAGGGAAAAGGAAAAAACAGGCATACGTGCGGGCCTTGTAAACACCTTCTTTTGCAGGCAAGAGCATAGCACAGCCGTTGTCATTGTGCAAGTTATGGCAAAGATGAAAAACAAAAATGTTTGACACCGGTGACCATATATGGTTAATATTCTCCTCTTATAATTTGTCGTTCCGTGAATGATTATATCGTCGAAGCGGACAATAACTGGTTCGGAGAACAGCCGCCATAAAATGGCAAGGAAGAGCGATTCCCGTCCTTTGAAGTAAAAAAATACATGGTTTTGCCATGAATCTTACCGGTGAGGAAGTAAATAATGAGCAAGCGAACATTTCAGCCAAGTATTCTCAAGCGTAAACGTACCCACGGTTTCCGAGAAAGAATGAGCACTCGAGGGGGTCGGGCGGTATTACAGGCTCGAAGAGCAAGGGGCCGCAAAAGGCTATCGGCTTAACCCTTGGCTGGCAACCGACTCGCAAAAAGCACCCTTTTAAGAAAGGGGTGGGAATTTGAGCAGGTCTATAACCTTGGAACGCGTTTGCATGGCAACAGTTTTACCTTAATCTGCCGGCCTAATACAACTGGGTTGAGCAGATTGGGGATAAGTGTTCATCGAAATATTCGCGGAGCGGTGCAGAGAAATCGCCTTAAACGAATAATCCGGGAGTCATTTAGGCTTTGGCGAGAACAATATCCTGATGGAGCGGATATTGTTTTTGCCGTTCGCCCTGGCTTTCCATATTCGCATCCTAAGGATATCCGCATGGCAGTGTCCCCTCTTGCATGCCGTATTGGTTGTTCTCGGGAAGCATGAAAAGATGAGAAGCGACCTCCTTAAAGTAGTGTGTATCGGACTGGTAAGAGGCTACAAGTGTTTACTTTCGCCTTTTCTGCCGCCCAGTTGCCGTTTTTTTCCCACGTGTTCCACGTACACAATTCAGGCTATTGAAAAATATGGGGCCATCCGCGGCGGTGTTCTCGGCATTCGTCGCATACTCCGCTGCCATCCATTTTCCCGAGGTGGCTATGATCCAGTACAGTAATTGGGGCATTCGCCGGATCTTCTTAACTGACACAACTCCCTTGGTGTTGACATAATTCACGGTAGGTATAATGGATAACTATAGAGCCTTTCTTGCAATCATAATTTCCTTTGTTATTCTTGTTGGATATCAATATTTGTTTGTCGGTTTCGATAAACCGAGCAGCGGAGATCAGCCGGTGCAACAGCAGACAACAACCGATTCAGCTCAACCGGCTGTTGTTCAGCAGGCGGCCAAAGCCCCGGTCTTGGCCCCTCCTGTTGACCCTGCAGCCCTTCCCGTTTTGGCATATAATCGGAAACCAAAAGAGATAACCATTGAAACAGACCTCTTTACGGCGATCATTTCAGAAGATGGTGGGGCAATCAAAAGCTTTATCCTGAAAGAGTACAAAGAGACTCATGTCAAGGATTCGACAGGGATGCAACTGGTCAAAACAGATGTTAGCCAAGGTGCCCCGCTTCAATTTTCCTGGGGTAGCGTGATTGGTACCCAGGTGCTTTATGACAGCGGCAAGGAAAGTCTCAAGCTCTCAAGTGATGCCAGCAAAGGTGAGTTGCGAATGACCGTCCAGGCAGCTAATGGTCTGACCATTGAGCGGCTGTATAGCTTCACCAACGACAGCTATTTGATTGGCCTCAGCATAAAAGTTAAAAATACTTCAGCCGCGCTCGTTCAGGGCATTCCTCAACTGCATCTTGTCAATAAACATTTTCTTGGGGTTGACAGTCCCGCAGAGAGTTTCTTGTTTGCCGGGCCGGCTGCTTTCCTCAATGGAGCACTCAAAGAAGTTCCGGCTGATGAATTTAAAGACGGGCCAAAGACCTTACAAGGAGCCATTGAATGGGCTGGGTATGAAGGCAATTACTTCTTGTGTGGTCTTTTGCCGATCGAAGGTTCGGGCGTCTCCTTTACCATGCAAGGCAATAATGATTTGACCAAAATGCTTCTTGCCGGGAGTCTTGACACCCTGCAACCTGGAGCGGAGAAAGAATATAAGTATAATGTCTTTTACGGTCCGAAAAAGCTGACGATGCTCAAAGAGCTCGGTTATAACCTGGATCAATCCATTAATTTTGGTTGGTTTGATGTTATTGCCAAACCGACACTCTGGTTGCTTAACTGGTTTTATACATACTTCCATAATTACGGCGTGGCCATCATTTTGGTCACTGTGCTCTTCAAAGCGGTTTTCTGGCCTATTTCCCAGCGAGGCATGAAGTCGATGAAAAATATGCAGAAACTCCAGCCTAAGATGGTCAAGATCAAGGAAAAATATAAGGGTGATCCGACCAAGATGAACCAGGAGGTTATGAACCTTTACAAAACCTACAAGGTTAATCCACTGGGTGGCTGTTTGCCGATGGTGGTACAAATCCCCGTTTTTTTTGCGCTTTACAAAGTGTTATTGATGGGCATAGAGCTGCGCCATGCACCGTTTATGTTATGGATATCTGACCTTTCAGCTCCCGATCGCTTATGGCTCGGCTTCGACATCCCGTATTTGGGTGGGTTGCCGGTACTCACCTTACTGATGGGAGCGTCGATGTTTTTTCAACAGAAACTCTCGCCCACCACAGCCGACCCGACGCAGGCAAAAATAATGATGTTTTTGCCGGTAATTTTTACATTCATGTTCCTCAATTTCGCTTCGGGGCTCGTTTTGTATTGGTTTGTCAACAACCTCCTGTCCATTTTGCAACAGGTGCTTATCAATCGGGATGCCAAGAAAACGGCCGCAGTTGCCTGATCTCAGAAGATCATCAATGGTGAATTGGACCGCAGGAAAATGCATTGAGATATTTTCAAAGAAGGTACATAAATGTCTTTAGACAAAAATGATTATTATGGCAAAGATGTCGCTGAAGCTATCAAGAAGGCATGTGAAAACCTTGGTGTCCCACAAGAAAATCTTGATATCGAAGTTGTTGAGACCGGTTCCAACGGTATCTTTGGTCTGATTCGCAAAAAAGCCCGTATTCGAGTTCAGATAAAACCTCCGGTTAAAGAGGCGATTGAGATCTTCGCCGTCGATTTTCAGAGCTCAGAAATCATTGAAGAAGAGCAGCAGCAAGAAACAGAGCTCGAGTCGGTTGAAGCTAACCCACGTCCTAAAAAAGTTCGCGATGATGATGACGAGGAAGAGGATGAGCTTCTGGCCGAAGCCGAACTGGAAGGTGATGCAAGTCCCGAGAGCATTGAGATTGTCAAGGAGGAGTTGCTTCGCATCGTCGAATTGATGGGATTTCCTTCAACCCTTGAGGTGCAAGCGACCGGCCTGGCGGTTATATGCACCCTGCGCGGCGAGTTTGAGGAGAATCTGGCTGGCCCGGAAGGGAAAGTCCTGGACAGCCTGCAGTATATTCTGCGCAAGATTCTCAGCCGAAAAGTGCAAGAACGGCTGAGAATCTCAATCAATGTTGGGGCGTTCCGGGAAAAAAGACTGGAGGAGCTGAAAATTAAGGCCGCCGAGCTTGCCGCCCTTGTCAAGGAAGATGGCAAGACTCAGGTTCTACCGGGACTCAATCCATCAGAACGAAGAATTATCCATATGTTCTTTCAAGAAGATAAGGAAATACGCAGTCGCTCCGTCGGTGACGGCCTGTTTAAGAAAATTCTCATATATAAACCCGGCAAAGGCAATCGGCCAAGCAGTGGTGGGCGTAAGCGAACCCAGGGAAAGGGGCGACAGGGAAAAACCGGTCCAAAGAATAACCGCGAATCCTGATCGCCAAATTGCTCAATATTTCAAGCGGAATCACTCACCACCCTCAGTTTCAATCATCAACCGAGAGGTAGGCCGTGAATCTTTCAGACAGTGATGAAACTATTGCCGCCATTTCTACGCCACCAGGCGCCGGCGGCATAGGTATCATTCGGATGAGCGGCAAACGGGCTCTCTACATAGTAAAAAAACTGTTTCAGCCGAAGGACCAGAACTGCTCCTTTGCCAGTCATCGCCTGAATTACGGCCATATCCGTCACCCTGAGGGGGGGCGAATCCTTGATGAAGTCTTGGCTGTGTATATGGCTGCTCCCTATACCTATACCAGAGAAGACGTTGTGGAAATTCATTGCCACGGCAGCTTTCTTGTCCTGCAAAATGTCCTCGAACTCATTTTAGCACATGGCGCCATTCTTGCGGCCCCCGGCGAATTCACCAAACGAGCATTCCTGAACGGCCGTATCGATTTGACTCAGGCTGAGGCAGTCATCGATATCTTGTCCGCCAGGACCAGGAAAGGTGTTGATTTGGCTCAGGAACAGCTGTCCGGGGCGCTGTACCGGAAGATTGAACCTGTTCGCCAAAGCCTCATCCATATGCGTGCCATTGTTGAGGTGGCCATCGACTTTCCTGACGAGGGAATTGAGATCATTGATCATCGTTCTTTGATAGAACAGTTGACCCTTGAAGTCGCTGCCCCGCTAAAAAATCTCCTCGGCAATGCCGATCGCGGCAGATTGTATCGGGAAGGGGTTTCCATTGTCATAGCTGGCTTGCCAAATGTCGGTAAATCAAGCCTTCTCAATGCTCTGCTTCAGGAGGATCGTGCCCTTGTCACGGCGGCTCCCGGCACCACCAGGGATTTTATCGAAGAAATTATCGATATCCTTGGCGTTCCGGTCAGGATTATCGACACCGCCGGTATCCGTGATAATGCCGGTGAGGTTGAGGAACTCGGCATTCAAAAGGCCAGAGAGCTTATCAACAAGGCTGATTTGGTGGCTCTTCTCATCGATGGATCACGGAAAATCTCCAAAGACGATCAACGGCTTTACGAGCAGGTCCGCCATAAGCAGGTTTTGCTTGTGCTCAACAAGATAGATATCTGTGGTCACAACCCTCCAGATCTTTCCGCGCTCGTTGGTATCGGCCATTGCGTTAAGATTTCAGCAAAAAAACTATTGGGCATTGAGGAATTGAAACAGGCTATATTTGCAGCTGTTACCTCGGGGAGCCAGCAGTGGGAGGAGGGTGGTTGTGCCCCGAATGTGCGACACAAACAGGCTCTGCTTGCGGCAAATGAATCGTGTGAGAGGGTTCTCGCATCTCTTGAGAACGGTCTTACCAACGATCTGATAGCCGTCGATCTCCAGGATTGCCTTGATCACCTGTCTGAACTAGTCGGAGAAACCACCACAGAAGACATCCTTGATGTCATATTTGCAGAGTTCTGTCTCGGCAAGTAAATGGCAGGGCCGTCAACCGGCCCTGCCAATCTTCTTTTAAACGTTCGATAGTCTGAGAAATTGGGTTACTGAAGACCTGGCTTTGGTTTATGTCACCGGGGGCAGTTCCACTTTTTCACTTTTTCCATTTCAGGTGTGACGCTTTGGCCTCCCCCTTTCTTTGAATATTCCCTCGTAAGCAAGCGCCTTTTCTAGTAAGGCAATGGCTTTGTCGTCCACAATACTTACGGTGATGGGAAGGCGGCGGCGCGACAAATCAAAACGCTTATGAGTTGAAGCGCTTTTCCCATTCGTATTCCCGCCCGGTCACCTTATCTTCCATGCGGCGAATCCTCCGGTCGAGGTCATGAAATTTCTTTTTCAAGCGCTGGGCGGCACTTCGCGGCGAGTGCACATAGCTGTCGTAAAACTCCTGTTCCCCTTCGCTGGCAATCGGTCTAACCGGTTCCGGGCGCATAAAAAAGGCGGCGACCAGATACACCCCGATCATCGGCCAAAAGCCACTGAAAATAAAGACAATTACCAGCGCAATACGAACCCAGAACACCGAGAAATCAAAATAGTCGGCAACCCCTTTGCACACCCCGAGGAAGACCCCGTCTCTTGACCGGTAAATGCCGCCCTGTTTATTGTAGTATCGTGTCATTTTTTGTATCCATCCTTTTCCTGACCGTCCGCCAGGATTGTTTCAAGGGATTCGATCCTCTCTTCCATCCGTTCCAGGTTTTGATAGAGCTCCTGGATTATCCGAGTCTCCTCGCTGTCGCCTGCCCCGCGGTTACCCTTCCGTGCTTTAATGATAATCAACACAGTCCCGCAGATAAGGGTAGCTAGGGCGATGAGGGAGCCGAAGACTATGGAGACCGTTATTATACTCAACATGATTTCTTTCTCCGATCAGTGGTGCCGTCTTGTCGCTAAGGTTCAAGGGGTTTCGTTTCTCTTACTGTATTGAGCGGCCTTGATCTTGGCAAGCTCATTCTCAATCTCGGCATCGGTGACAAGATTGTCGAACTCCTCATCGATCGTCGGTTTTCTGTTGACGTTCACCAACTCAGCCTCGGCCTCCATCTGTTCTATCCGGCTTTCAAATTTGTCGAAACGGGCCATGGTGTCGCTACTGGTGCTACGGCGGATTTCTTCCTGGGCACGCTTGCTGCCGGTGGCGCTTTTGTGGCGCTGCACGAGCACCCGCTTCTTCTCTTTGGCGCTGTTCAGCTTGTTTTCGAGTTCGATAATGTCTTCTTGATATTTCTCGATAAGATTGCGGAATTCACCGAGTTCACTGTCGAGAGATTCGGCAATTCGCGCAAAGCGGCGTTTTTCAACCAGCGCCTCCCGCGCCAGATCGTCGCGGCCTTTGGCGACCGCCAGTGCTGCACGCTCGTCCCAGAGGTCGGTTTTGCCGTTGATTTCTTCCAGTTTCCTCTCGATCTTTTTCCGACCGGCAATGACCCCGGCGCAGGAAGATTTTAATTCGATAAGGGTGTCCTCCATTTCGTGGATCATCAGTTTAATCATCTTTTCCGGATCTTCTGCGTGGTCGAGCATCGAATTGATGTTGGCACTGACTATGTCTCTAAAGCGGGTAAATACTCCCATGATGTTCCTCCATGATAGATTGTTGGTGTTTGCCACTGTATCAGCAGGAACTGTGCCGGGAGCTTGAAAATATTAAAACGATGACAAAACGGGGCCTTGATGGGTTGACATCTGCTATAATGTGGGTTAATATAGCCATATATAGGTTTAAAAACCTAAATATAGGCAAAATATACTTGTAATTATTATGACAATAGACAGCGACAAGGTCTTTACCGCTTCACGCAATGAGGCACTTGGGCAAAGCGAAACATTTCTCGATTTCCAAGAGCGGCTCTCCCGGGTAGCACCGGTGAATCGGCCTGTACTCCTTATTGGTGAACGGGGCACCGGCAAGGAGCTGGCGGCCAATCGGCTGCATTTTCTTTCGAAGCGCTGGCAGGGGCCCTTTGTTACCTTAAACTGTGCGACGCTTTCGCCTTCACTTATCGAGGCGGAGCTTTTCGGCCATGAAAGGGGCGCCTTTACCGGTGCCGAGAAGCGCAATACCGGGCGATTTGAGGCGGCAGACGGCGGCACCCTGTTCCTAGACGAGATAGGCTCCATCCCCATGGAGGCCCAGGAAAAAATCCTCCGAGTTGTGGAATACGGGGCTTTTGAGCGGGTCGGCAGTTCCCTGCCGGTTGAGATCGACGTGCGCCTTGTCGGGGCCACCAACGTTGACCTCTCGGTGTTGGCCGAACGGGAAGATTTCAAAAAGGATCTTCTTGATCGCCTGTCGTTTGAAGTGCTTTTTCTTCCGCCATTGCGCTATCGGGGCGAGGATATCATGCTGCTCGCCGACCATTTTGCCACAAGGATGTCCTATGAATTGGGGCGGAGCGGGATTCCGGCTTTCACCCCTGGGGCTGCCGAGAGGCTTGAGGGCTATAGCTGGAAAGGCAATATTCGCGAGTTGAAAAATGTCGTGGAGCGAGCCGTGTACCGTGCCGACACCGAACTCATTGACGAGGTAACCTTTGATCCCTTTGTCTCGCCGTACAGTTTCCCGCCGCCGGCATTTGGCGATGAAAGCAGCATTCTATTTCAAAAATTTCTATCCACTTCACCGAGCCAGCCCCCCCTCGACAAAAAGGTCGCCGATTTGGAGATATCCCTGTTGCGTCAGGCCCTCGCCGATTGTCGCTATAATCAGCGGCGGGCCGCAACGCACCTGGGGCTGACCTATGATCAGTTGCGGGGAAAGATTAAAAAATACGGGTCAGCGCTTGTCGCTGGAAACGGGGAGGGAGGAGGGGTGTCTCCAGAAGGACAGCCGCCGCGGAGATGATTTGTGATTCGGCGGTTTTCATGCTAGAACTTTCAGATACCGGCCGTTTTCTGAAAACGATATCGGTCGGTAACCGCTGGGGTCGGTATTGCGGAAGCTTATGGCCTTAGTGATTTCAGGCGGGAACTGGATGGCAATGCGTTGCCATTGTCTATCTTTAGCCTGCCACCAAGGCAGATGCCGTTTCGATCATTTCGGCGATAAGCGGATCGACGCCGGTCCATAATTTAAATCCCGCCGCGCCCTGATGGATGAGCATGCCGAGGCCATGGACAATTCTGCAGCCCTTGGCCTCGGCTATAGCAAGAAGTCTGGTAGTGTGCGGGTTGTAAACGATGTCAGTGACAACCAGGTGCTCCAAAAGACACGCCTCGCTGATTGGCAACTCCGCCTCCCGGGGGTGCATGCCGAGGCTGGTGCTATTGATAAAAATATCACAGAACTTGATAATTCCTGTCTGATACTCGGGCAGCGCCCGGACGGCTTCGGCACAGTAGCGGATCTTTAAGTTTATTTCCGTGGCGAGTGCCTCAGCTTTAGCATAGGTGCGGTTGCAGATGAAAATATTTTCGGCGCCTTGGAAGGCAAGGGTCATGGCAATGGCGCGGGCAGCACCACCGCAACCAAGCAGGAAGATGCGTTTGCCTTGGACGGAGATTTTACCTTCGTCTTCCAGGGAGCGGATAAAGCCTTCGCCATCGGTATTGTAGCCGATGGTCTTACCGTTTTTGACACAAATGGTGTTGACGGCGCCAATCATTGCCGCCAGGGGATCAAGGGCGTCAAGGTGCTCGATTATTGCGATCTTGTGGGGGATGGTGACATTAAAACCGGCGACATTCATTTTGCTCAGGCCGGCAAAGACCACCTGGAGATTTTTCGGCGTAACCTGCACCGGTATATAGCAGTAATCAAGGCCCAATTTTTCAAATACCCGGTTGTGCATAGCTGGGGAAATGGAATGGCCAAGGGGATTGCCGAGGAGGATGACGAGTTGTGTGTTAACTGAAGGATATTTCATTGTAGAGTCGATGGACGCGGTTGGCCTACTGAGGGTGTACAGTATTCCGGGATTTTTTACAGTTTCAGATCATTGCCGTCAAGATACCGTATTACCACGGCAGTTAGGCGCATGGCTAGAGGTTTTCTTCGGGATGAAATGGGTTGCTGATACTGTTTGCGACTTGCGGGTATTCCAACAATATAGGCTTTAAAATGTCAAATATCACCATAGATGGAATATATATTCCCATTGATATCAAAGTATTATCTGTTGAGATCGTGCAGGTGGCGGAGGCTGTGGCGCGGATTACCGCTGAGGATATCGTGGCCTTGTCGGCCTGCCCTCCTCACTCTGAGTCGCTGCGTGACGGATATGTCTTGGGTAGGTCAAATGCCATAAGCCTGTTTGCGAAATTGCCATCGAAAGGCGCAGAGGAAGAATGCGAGAATGACTACCCCGTTGTTGGCGAGATAGCCGCTGGGTCGAGAAAGATCAGTATTCTTGAACCCGGCACGGCATGCCGAATTTTCACCGGCGGATTGATTCCCGAAGGTGGTGTGCGCGTCGTGCCGCAGGAGGATTGTTGTGAGGTTTCAGGAAGAGTGCGGGTTGCCGCGGCGGCTATGATCTCGGAGCGGTGTTTTATAAATAATGCCGGTAGCCAGGTGACTTGCGGTGAGAAAGTTATCAGCCAGGGAACCAGGCTGGAGGTTGATCACCTGGCCCTGCTTGCAGCAGTTGGTGTCCATCAAGTGAATGTTGTGACTCGACCCCGCGTCGCCTGCTTTTGCACGGGAAGCGAACTGGTGGCTGTCGGTGGGCGGCTGGAAAGCGGACAGAAGCTGTCCCTGAATAGCCTGCTCTTGCAGAATCTTATTCCTCGTTACGGCGGTGTTGTGGCAGAACAGGGCATCATTTTTGACAATCACCTGGCTATCACCAAGATTTTTGATACCTTGACGGATGAGCATTGCCATCTTGTGGTCAGTACCGGCGGCATGGGGCCGGGGAAATACGATCTGGTAAAAAATGCTTTTTGCGATGCAGGGGGTAGGATAATCTTAGAAACCCTGCCGATGCATCCCGGGCGCTCTATTTTACTCGGAACACTTGGCGGCACGATTTTCATAGCCCTTCCCGGCCCACCCAATGCCGTACGTACATTAATTAATGAACTTGTCGGGCCTATTTTGCTGATGATGCAGGGAGCAAAACGGTGTTGGCCCAAGGCACTACCTGCCATGTTACTTGAGGATTTGCAGATCAGGAAAAGCGATCTTCTACAGGTGAAAGGTGGGGTGTTTTCGGTTGATCAAGGAATCTGCTGTGTACGTCTTGCCGAGCGTCTTGAGCCGATATCATGTTTTATTCTCTTTGCCGCCGGGAAAAAGGAGTATGGCAAAGGCGACATGATCGAGGTGCACCTGGCGGTGACAAGCGCCGACAGCGCCGTCTTTCAACTCTGACACCTAGGGCAGAAGTAACTGGACCTGCCACCCAATCGGCTGTTTTCTATCTTTTCCTGACAGGTCGGGCAGGGCTCACCCTGCCGGCCGTAAACCTTGAAGTTAGCCTGGAAATACCCCTTTTCCTGCCGCGCGTTGAGAAAGTCGCTGATGGTAGAGCCTCCGCAGTCAATGGCCTGCTGGAGGATCTCACGGATGGCGGCGACCAGTTTACCCCAGCCTTTCTTGCTGATGGTCTGCACCTTTCGGGCAGGGAGTATTCCGGCTCGGAAGAGACTCTCGCTGGCGTAGATATTGCCGACACCTGCCACCACCTGGGTGGTCATGATGAAAACCTTGACCGTCAGATTCTTTCCCTTTGCCAGCTGGTGCAGGTACTCGGGGGAAAAGGCTGCATGGAAAGGTTCCGGCCCGGTGGTTTTAAAGACAGTTTCTTCTCGGTCTTGGGTTTCCTGGCTTTTCAGGATGTGGATGGCACCGAACCGGCGGCTGTCGTTATAGCGCAGTTCTGTGTCGTTATCGAGGGTCCAGCGGACATGGTCATGTTTTGCCGGTTCGCTTTCAGATGAGAAGAAACCGAGGTTGCCGGTCATGCCGAGATGGATGATGAGCATTGCGCCGCTGTCTAAGCTGATCTGGAGATATTTTGCCCGGCGAGTTACAGCGGTTATTCGGCACCCGATCATCTCCCGGCGAAGAAGATCGACCGGGACAGGCAAACGCAGCTGCTTTCCGTTGTGAAAAATTGCCGTGACTGTGCGATCAACCAGATGGGGTTGGATGCCTCGGCAGATAACTTCAACTTCCGGCAGTTCAGGCATAGCATTGTTCCTTGCTTAGGATGCAAATGGCCAGTCCATAGTTCAAAAAGGTGGTCACTAGGACCGTAACTGCATCCGGTATTCGTGGCTTGTCCCGGACCAAAACAGCTAGGGTGAGAAAGTGGCAATGGGGGAGGTGTTTTGTCGGCAGCATCATCTCAAGTTCAAGAAAACCGGGCATCTGCCGGTAGCTAAGAGCCTTTTTAGCGGCTTCTTTGGCCGTCCACAAAAGACAGAGGCGGTGCAGTGGCTCCGCGTCGGGGAAAAGTTCCGTCAGTAACTGCAATTCATCAGACGAACAGTATTTTTCCCTGACTCGGACAAGGTTATCTCTTTGCTGCTGGATATCAATGCCGCAGGGGAAATCGGCCACCAGGGCAGCAGCGTATTCTCCCCCGTGGGTGATGGATATCTCTGGGCGTGGCCGATCCTCTAAACCGTAGGGAGAGACGATCGGCCGACCGCTCGGATCATTGGCAATCTCAATTTTATTGAGTGGTTGCGGCAGGCCTTGACCTGTCGATGTCCACAATCCTTCAAGGGCCATTTTGGCGCAGATCCGGCCGGCAAGGAATTCGGCCCGCCTTTTGGCCAGTCGGTAGTTGCCAAGCCTTTCGATTTCATGGGGGTGGAGGAGAGCAGTACCAGGAGGATAATCAGCAGGGAAAGCGGCCGGGACTGCCTTAACCGGAAGCTGCTTCAGGAGAATTGCCGCCAGGGCAGGCCGTCCGAGGAGGGTGATAGCTGCTTGTTTGAGATCTGGGGGAAAAAGGTCTCCTGGCAGTTGTTCCATTGTCTGGCTATCCGGGGTTGTTTCAGAAAAAGCTTGCAGTTTCAACAGTTCCTGCTAACTTTGCGAAGTGGGAATCGTTAGAAACAAATGATTGAAGCATAATCGGATCGGGGGTTTATGGAAGGTGTTTCCGGCGCGACAATATATGACTTAGTGGTCATTGGCCTCTTCGTTCTTTTAGTCGGACGTGGATTATGGCTGGGCTTTCTCAGGCAGGTGACCGGGCTTCTTGCCCTGTATCTCGCCTTTTTTGCCGCCGGTCGACATCATGACAGAATCCTTCCGCTTTTGCGAGATATATCAACCAATCCAAAGGTCATCTTTCTTACCAGCTATGTGCTCCTCTTTCTTGCCACCTATGTGGTGGTGATGCTTCTTGGTAAGTGCCTTAGTCTCGTCCTGAAATTGACTATTACCTCCTGGTTTGACCATGTGCTCGGCGGCTTGGTCGGGTTTGCTAAAGCGATCATTCTCGTTGTTCTCCTGCATGTGATTCTCGGCACGGTTCTCGCTCCGGAAAACCAGATGCTGCGGACCTGTGTTACTTGTGAGACACTCAACGGGGCAGCAGACCTGACCCGCGAACTTATTCGCAACGAGGAACTGCGGAAGACGCTCATGCAGCAAAAACCGGCCATCACCATTGATGCGGTCAAAGAATATCTTGCTCCCGGCGGGCCCCAGAAAAAAAATCCCCCGGATAAACCGTAATATTCCGCGAGGTTTGTGAGTGAGCGAAGATGAAACGGATAAAGGCAAAAAATCCCGCATTGTATGTCGAGCGGACCTATCGGACGCTTGCGGAAAATGGTCTGGTCTCCTCCTTCGTCAAGATTCAAGACACCGATCTCCATATCCTCTCCGATCAAGAGGTGTCGGCCTGGAGTTTCGAACTGGCCTTGCAATACCGCCTGCAGATTGAAAATTATATCAAACAGCGGCCCGAATTTCTCGGAGCTTTGTCGCCCCTTTCTCAGGATATTCTGGCGCCGCCCATCGTTAAAGAGATGCTTGCCGCCGGGAGTATGGCCGATGTCGGACCAATGGCTGCGGTGGCCGGGGTGATTGCCGAATATGTCGGGAAAGCACTTTTGCAAAGAGGCTGTCGCGATGTCATGGTGGAAAATGGCGGAGATATCTATATCAACCGGACCCGTGACTGCACGGTGGCAGTCTTTGCCGGTCAATCTTCGCTCAGTTTGCAGGTGGGAATTAAGCTGGCGGCATCGATCATGCCGGTCGGTGTTTGTACTTCTTCCGGCACGGTTGGTCATTCTTTAAGTTTTGGCTTGGCCGATGCTGTGGTCGTAGTTGCCCACTCGACTGCTCTTGCCGATGCAGTGGCGACACGTTTGGGCAATGAGGTCGGTACGTCGATTTCCGGCGATGCGGGCATCAAACGGGCCTTGCAGGTGGGTCAGGCCATTGAAGGTGTATTGGGGGTTGTGGTTATTTGTGGGGAAAAAATTGGCGCGGTGGGCAATGTCGAGCTAGTGAAGTTAGGGGCCGTTAAGAAATAATCCATACCATTTCCTCCATTTCTTTACGGCCCCTTATGCCGTTCATGGCATAGAAACGGATTACTTATTTTCGAACCACGGCTTAAACTGAGGGACTTGCATGGACATCATGGCAGAGGAAGAGAGGAAAAAGGAGTTACGCAAGGTAAATCGCCGGTATCTGGTCTTCTACCTGCGGATCTATGACGGCATGAGCAGTAAAATATTAGGCCATATTGTTGATATCTCAGAAAAAGGTATGATGCTGATTTCTGATAATTCGATTCCGGTAAATGAAAATTACCGTTTGCGCATGCGCCTGCCCACGCAGATGAAGGAACGCAATGAGGTCTTGTTCGATGCGACAAGCCGCTGGTGTAAAAGTGATGCCAACCCCGACTTTTTCCTGGCCGGCTTTCAGATGCACAATCTTGAACAGTCAACGAGAGACCTTGTCCACACCCTTATCAGAAATTTCAGCTATAACGAGGAGCGTTGAGGTAAAGGATTTGCATCCGTGTTTCGGCCTCAGCTCCTGGCCTCGGCAAGGAGTTGATCCCGGTTGTCGGTAACAAACTTGTCGATATCTTCCTGCCAGCTGACAAAGGTTGCGATGCCGGCGTCTTTTAAAACTTTATTTTCGAGTATCGAATTGGCCGGGCGGTGTGCCGGAGTCGGATACTCGGCGGTGGTGCATGGCCGCATTCTATAGGCAACACCCATGGCATCGAGAAAATAGCGGGCGGCACCATACCAGGTCGAGTGTTCCTCCGAGGTGGCGTGCATGATTCCGGTGAGATCGGAGCGCAGAAGCCTGCGGATCTGCTGGGTCAGAGTGAGGGACCAGGTGAGGGAGCCATGCTGGTCGTCGACTACCTTCAGTTGCCGGTCGGGGTTGCTGAGCGACAGTTTCAAAATGGTTTTGAGAAAGTTTTTTCCATAGGCCGAATAGAGCCAGGCGGTGCGCAAGATGACATGGTTGGCACAATTATCGGCAACCGCCTGTTCGCCTGCCAGTTTGCTCCGGCCGTATTGGGACAGCGGGTTCGGTACATCGGTTTCGTAATAGGGTTGCGGCGCAGGTTTGCGGCCGTCGAAGACGTAGTCTGTTGAAATATGGATGAGACGACTGCCCAGCCGGTCGGCGGCCTGAGCTAGATATTTCGGTCCTTCGGCGTTAATTTTCCAAGAAAGAGCCAGCTCGGTTTCACAGGCGTCCACGGCGGTATAGGCGGCGCAGTTGACGATGGCGTTCGGACGGGTTTCGTCAAGATAGGCATCGACACTCGCCTTGTTGCCGATATCGATACGGGGAAGGTCGCAACCGATGGTTTGATGCTCGGTGGCCAGCAGGTAGCAGCAGTCTGAGCCAAGCTGGCCACCGGCACCAATGATGACGATTTTCATTGACGTGTCCTTGTGTTTTGTTTTTCCTCGGCGACGAAGTCAGCGATGTATCGACCGTATTGGTTTTTCAACATATCGGCGGCAAGACGTTCCAGCTGATTGGCATCGATATAGCCCAACTCGTAGGCAATCTCTTCGATGCAGGCGATTTTTAAACCCTGCCGCTCCTGCACCGCCTGAACGTAACTTGAGGCCTGCTGCAGGGATTCGTGGGTGCCGGTATCAAGCCAGCAAAAACCCCGGCCAAGCGGTTGCACCCGCAAGTTTCCACGACGCAGATAGGCGTTGTTGATGTCGGTTATTTCCAGCTCACCCCTGGGGGAAGGTTTAACCTCTTCGGCGATGGCGATGACCTCGTTATCATAAAAATAAAGACCCGGCACAGCGTATTTTGATTTCGGTTTTGCCGGTTTTTCGGCGATGCCGATAACCTGGTTATTGCTGTCGAATTCCACCACCCCGTAACGCTCGGGATCCTTGACCAGGTAGCCGAAAATCAGGCCCCCGTGGGTAAGTCCGGCGCTTTCTTTGAGGATTCTTGTAAAGCCCTGGCCAAAAAATATATTGTCGCCAAGAATGAGAGAAACCGTGTCACGGCCGATAAATTCTTTGCCGATAATAAAGGCCTGGGCGAGTCCTTCAGGGCGGGGTTGTACGGCATAGCTGATCGAAAGACCGAGGTGACCGCCGTCGCCGAAGAGTTCACGGAAGCCGGGGAGGTCGTGGGGGGTGGAAATAATCAAGATCTCGCGGATTCCTGCGAGCATGAGGACCGACAGGGGGTAATAGATCATCGGTTTGTCATACACCGGCAGCATCTGTTTGCTGACGACCTTGGTGAGTGGATAAAGCCTGGTGCCGGAGCCGCCGGCGAGGATGATGCCTTTCATGGGATATTTTCAATTGTGGGCCGGTGATGAATCGGCCGAAATGTGGTTGATTGGTTCTTGCTGTTGGATGGATTTTCCTTTACAATTTGCCGCCGAAGAGCAGATGAATATACTTCAAGCCCCACTAAAAAGGAAAAGAAAAAATGGTCGCTACCATTCTCCCCGCCTTTAAGGCCTACGATATCAGAGGGAAGGTCCCGGAGGAGCTGAATGCGGAGCTTGCGGCAAAAATCGGCCGCGCCTTTGCCGCCGTCTATGCCTTAAAAAAAGTAGTTGTCGGCAGGGACATTCGCCACAGCAGTTTGGCGCTCGTCCAGGCCCTGGCCGCAGGTCTCATGGAGATGGGCGTTGATGTCATCGATCTGGGACTTTGCGGTACCGAAGAGATCTATCATGCCGCCTTCAGCATGGAATCGACTGGCGTCGACGGTGGCGTGGTGGTGACTGCAAGCCATAATCCCGCCGATTATAACGGCATGAAATTTGTCGTCAAAGGGGCTCGTCCGGTGACCGGCGAGTACGGTCTTCAGGAAATGGCCAGGCTGATAACCGGTGGCCTGCTGCCCGGCCCTGCAACCATGCCTGGAAAAATCGTTTCGCTGGACAATAAGGATCAGTATGTGCGGCACCTGCTCGGCTATACCCAAGGGGAAAAGTTGCAACCGCTGAAGATTGTCGTCAACAGCGGTAACGGGTGTGCCGGAGCGATTATCGACCGCCTGGAAGAACACCTGCCTTTCAGGTTCATCAAGGTGCATCATCAACCCGACGGCAGTTTTCCGCACGGCGTGCCGAACCCGCTGCTTCCTGAAAAGAGGGCGGAGACAGCTCGTGCCGTCCTGGCAAACGGCGCGGATATTGGCGTCGCCTGGGATGGAGATTTTGATCGCTGTTTTTTTTGGGATGAAAAGGGCAATTTTATTGAGGGCTACTATATCGTTGGCCTGCTTGCCCGGGAGATGCTAAGAAAAATGCCGAGGGCGAAAATTCTCTTTGACCCGCGGTTAACCTGGAATACTATTGAGCAGGTGCAGAAGGCCGGAGGGATCCCTATTATGACTAGAACCGGTCATGCTTTTATTAAGGAGCGGATGCGCCTGGAAGACGCTGCGTATGGCGGTGAGATGTCCGCCCATCACTACTTTCGTGAATTTGGTTACTGTGACTCGGGGATGATTCCTTGGTTGCTGGTGGCCGCATTGCTCAGCCGCCAAGGGGCGAAGCTGTCGGATTTGGTGGCCGACCGGATGGTCGCCTATCCGGTTTCCGGAGAAATTAACAGCCGGGTTGCCGATCCGGATGCGGTGATCGCACAGATTGAGGAGAAATACCGGGACGGGGAAAAGGACTACACCGACGGCTTGTCTGTTGCCTATGGTCAGTACCGTTTCAATATCCGCAAGTCAAATACTGAACCGCTCCTCCGTCTGAATGTTGAGAGCAGGGGTGATATACAGCTGATGCGGGAGAAAACTGCAGAGCTGCTCGCGCTTATTCGCTGAGAGTTGTCGGTCGGGTGGGCTGTTTTCAGGCCCAATTATTTGGTGCATAGAGAAAAAAAGGAGACAAGGTGGCAAAGATACAACCGATTATTTTGGCGGGCGGTACCGGCTCAAGACTCTGGCCTTTATCCCGGGAATTATACCCAAAACAACTGCTACGATTGACCAATCATACCTCGCTCTTGCAGACCACCCTCATGCGGGTTGGGCAGTTACCCGGCGTGTTGCCCCCCCTTATTGTGGTTGGCGAAGTGCACCGTTTCATCACCTTGACCCAGGTTGAGGAACTGGGTAGTTTTCCCAACGCTACTATCCTCCTCGAACCCATGGGGCGTAATACCGCTCCGGCTATCTGTGCCGCGGCAGAATTCTGCCGTAATCTTGGAGATGATATCATCCTCCTGGTGTTGCCCGCCGACCATGTCGTGCTCAAGCCGGAGAAATTTGTCGAGGCCGTCGGCCAGGCGGTTGTTCTTGCCGAGGCCGGGGCGGTGGTTACTTTTGGCATCGAACCGACTGGACCGGAAACCGGATACGGCTATATTGAGCAGGGTGAGGGCTCACAAATTGCCTCTTTCAAAGAAAAACCGAACCAGACGATTGCCAGGCAATACGTTGCCGCCGGCAATTATCTTTGGAACAGCGGCATGTTCGCGTTTTCCATCCGCATCTTTTTGCGGGAAATGGAAGAATTTGCCCCGGAGATGCTGGCCACTATGCAGGAGGCGGTGCACAAAGGTGTCGGCGATGGGCGGTTCTTTCGTCTTGATGCCGAGGCCATGGCCGCCTGCCCGAGTGACTCCATCGATTATGTGTTGATGGAAAAGACTAGCAATGGTGCTGTTGTCGCCGCCGACCTGGACTGGAGCGACATAGGTTCCTGGAAGGCCTTGTGGGACGTTCTTGGTAAGGATGTAGAAGGCAATGTGGTCCAGGGCGATGTAATGCTGACGGATACCAAAAACTGCCTGGTAAAATCTGAGAATGTGCTGGTGGCGGTCGTAGGGATGGAGGATACCCTGGTGGTGGAGACCGCCGATGCGATCCTTGTCGCCCCTTTATCGAGATCTCAGGATGTGAAAAAGGTTGTCGCCCGGCTCAAGGCTTCCGCACGCAAAGAGTTCAGTCTCCATACCACCGTTTTTCGGCCGTGGGGAAGCTATACGGTGTTGGAGGAACTGCCACGATTTCAAATCAAGCGGATAACGGTAAATCCAGAGGCAAAACTGTCTTTACAGATGCATCACCATCGGCACGAACATTGGGTTATCGTTTCCGGGACGGCCAGGGTAACGAACGGCGATGAAGAAGCCTTACTCTATGAAAACCAGTCAACCTACATTCCGGCGGGGACCAGGCATCGGCTGGAGAATCCGGGAGTTATCCCGCTTGAGCTGATTGAGGTACAAATCGGCAGCTACCTGGGTGAAGATGATATTGTGCGATTCGAGGATGTCTATGGGCGAAAGGAGCAGGGCTGAAGGAATGTCAGTACCTGAGGCGCACTATTTTGTGGCATCCGATTCCTGCTTTATCAGTTCCATCTTGCGTTTACGAAAAGCCTCGACGTATTTAGCGAAGATCCGTCTGCCGTTTTTGCTAATCTGCAGAAAGGTGACTCCGGAGACAAAGCGTCCATCGCAGGGAGCAGCGTGGGTTGTCCGGCCCTCAAGGTTAATGAGGTCATCTTCAAGCCCAATTGTGAGCAGCAGGCGGGTGTTGGCCTTCAGAGGGTAAATGGTTTCCAGTTTGATGCCGTCGATGCTGACGTCGATGGTTCGGCCCATTGAGTACAAGCCTGCTTTGCCTTCCTCATCCAAGACAAGATAGTCAAGAAGATGTAAGGCATCGTAACGGATAAATTTTCTATGTTCTCGTCGTTTCATAATTTGTCCTGAAGCCTTGTTCTCCCGAGATGACCTGCCTCCGGAAAGAGCTGGTGGATGGAGCTTCTTTCCGGTTTGACTATACCTCTTTCGGTAATGAGCCCGGTGATCAGCCTTGCCGGGGTAACATCAAAACTGTAGTTTGCCGCTCTCGTTTCCTTCCCCGCCAAAAGTACCGTCCTCAACTCACCTTGTGTGTCTTTGCCTGTGAGAGTGATGATTTCTTCTTCTGATCTTTGTTCTATCGGAATTTCCATGCCATTGTCAAGTTTCCAATCAAAAGTAGATGAGGGAAGTGCGACAAAAAACGGCACATTGTTGTCTTTGGCGGCGAGAGCCTTGAGGTAGGTACCTATTTTATTGACGACATCACCTGTATGGGTGACTCGGTCGGCCCCGACTATCACCAAATCGACCTGACCGAGCTGCATGAGGTGCCCACCGGTGTTATCGCAAATCAGGGTATTGGCGACGCCCTCCTGGTAGAGCTCCCAGGCGGTGAGTCTCGAACCTTGGTTCCATGGCCTGGTCTCATCTACCCAGACATGCACGGGTAGTCCTGATTCGCGCGCCGCATAGATCGGGGCTGTGGCGCTGCCATGGTCGACGAATGCCAGCCAACCGGCGTTACAGTGGGTGAGAATATTGACCGGGGCGCCGTTTTTTTTGCGGCTGATTTCTTCTAATATCTTCAGGCCGTGTTCGCCGATGCGTCGACAGAATTCTGCGTCTTCGTCGGCGATGGTGCAGGCGGTAGAATAGGCCATTGCCCTTTTTTCTGCGGGATCCGGGGATTGTGCCATCGCCTGCAGGATGCGCTCAACGGCCCACATAAGGTTGCGCGCAGTCGGTCTGCTGGCATCAAAACTTTTGGCGGCGATGGCCATGAAAGCATCAAAGGATGCATCCGGCGCCTGCAAGGCCGCAAGATACATACCGAAGCCGGCGGCTGCACCGATAAGGCCGGCACCACGGACATGCATGTCGCGGATTGCTGTGACCATCTGCTCGGCGGTACCTACCTTCTCAACAATAAAGTCATGCGGGAGTTTTCTCTGGTCAATGATACAGATCTGTCGCTTGTCTTGCGGATCCGGCCAGATGGTTCGGTAATGTGTGCCGTTGTAGTTCATAGGTTAGGTGATGTGCAGCTGAGAGTCGCGGTTGGCAATCCTGAATGTCCCTGTAGATTTAAACATACCCCTTTCCCGAAGAATTGTAAACAGTTGCAAGCCTTGAAAATTACCCCTGCTAGGGAGACAGGCAAGAGATTGCTGCATGCAACAAAAATGTAAGAAAAATATTAAGATACGACATAAATGTAATGTAAAAACATATCGGTGGGTCGGTGTCGGAAATAAATACCACCGTTAATTGAGTTGTTATGAGAGAAATGGGGTTTTGGCACGGCGGTTGATAGAGAGAGGGCGTCTGAGTGATATTTGGTGACAGGTTATTACAATATTGTTGTTATGGGCAATTTTGTTCCGTTTTAAATATTGGTTGGTTGGTCGACATCAGCGACGTGTAAAGGGGAGAAAAAGATGAATAAGGCAGATACTGCATTTGTCCTGGCTTCGGCCGGTTTGGTGCTGTTGATGACTCCGGGTTTGGCGCTTTTTTATGGTGGCATGGTCAGGAAAAAGAACGTCCTCGGCACAATACTGCAGAGCCTGATTCTCATCTCTGTTGTTTCGATAGAATGGGTGTATGTTGGCTATTCCATGTCCTTTGGTCCCGATGTCGGTGGTGTTATCGGTAATCTGTCGTGGTTTGCCCTAAATGGGGTGAGCAATACCCCAAGCCCGGATTATGCCAAGACCATTCCGCAAACGGTCTTTATGATTTATCAGTGTATGTTTGCGATCATTACCCCAGCCCTCATCACCGGGGCTTTTGCCGAGCGTGTTCGCTTTGTGCCTTTTCTTGTATTTTCATTATGTTGGGCAATTTTCGTCTATAATCCTGTGTGCCACTGGGTATGGGGTAAAGGTGGGTGGCTGGGAAACATTGGGGTGCTTGATTTTGCCGGCGGCTTAGTGGTCCATGCAACCTGTGGTGCCGCAGCCTTGGCCGGGATCTTGGTTCTTGGCCCACGCAAGGGCTATGGCAGGACCAGTTTTATGCCGCATAATCTGCCGATGACCATGCTCGGTACTGGTCTGCTATGGTTTGGCTGGTTTGGTTTTAATGGCGGTTCAGCTTTGGCCGCCGATGAAATTGCCGCCACCGCATTTGTCGCAACCCACCTCGGCGGAATGGCGGGGATGCTGCTGTGGGTGGTAATGGAATGGCTTTTTCAAAAAAAGGTGACGACTCTTGGAGCGGCTTCCGGGGCGATTGCCGGTCTTGCAACCATCACTCCGACAGCAGGTTTTGTCGGGCCAAATTCGGCGATAGTTATCGGTTGCCTGGCGGGTGTGGTCTGCTTTCTTGCCGTCAATGCCAAGGCGAGATTCGGCCTTGATGACTCCTTGGATGTAGTCGGCATTCATGGTGTTGGTGGCATTGTCGGCACCCTCTGCTTGGGGCTCTTTGCCTCGACTTCCGTCAATCCCGGTGGAGTAAACGGACTGTTTTTCGGGAATTCGGCGCAATTTTTTATCCAGTTGATCGGCGTTGTAGCCGTAGCGGGGTATGCATTTTTGGTGAGTTGGATTCTCTTTAAAGTCATTCACAGCCTTTTGGGAATGCGCCTGGCCGACGATGCTGAGGTTGAGGGCTTGGATTCGGCGGAGCATTCGGAAACCGCATATAATAATTAGGAGCCGTTGCGGAATGTGGGCCATTTTAACATATTTCGTGAAGGTACTTAACCCGTTCTTCGGGTTTAGATTTACTAGGAAAAAATTATTCATAACGATTCCGAAGTGGCGCTTGCCGGTAGGTTGAACTTGATATAAGGTGGTATCCTGTAGACATATTGAATGGCCAAATGATGGAGGGTGTGCCGGATATTTCATTGGTATGCCGGTTTACAAGGTCAAGAAAAGACCGGTTGCTTGGCCGGAAGACATAACAGGATAAGGATGAGGTGGAAAAAAATGAGAAAGATTGAAGCGATAATCAAACCATTTAAACTCGACGAGGTGAAAGACGCCTTGAACAGCATCGGTATTACCGGCATGACCATTACCGAAGTCAAAGGCTATGGGCGGCAGAAAGGGCATACCGAGATTTACCGCGGTGCCGAGTATGTAGTCGATTTTATTCCCAAGGTAAAAATTGAAATCGTTGTTGCTGCAGAACAGGCCGATCAGGTGGTCGATACGATTCGGACGGCGGCCAATTCCGGCAAAATAGGTGACGGAAAGATCTTTGTTTTGCCGATTGAACGGGTTGTCAGGGTCCGGACCGGCGAAGAGAATCGTGACGCGGTGTAATCTATGATTGCCGCATTTCGTGCACAGCGAAAAGTCCTTGAAGGTATTTGGGCCAAGGCGAATAGCGGTAAAGAAGAATTGCAGAGGCATAGCTTGGCGGCCGATGAGCATATCATCAACTGTTTTCAACAGTCGGATGTCAACGATTGTCGGCAGGATGTGGCTCTTGTGGCGTTGGGCGGCTATGGTCGGCGCGAGCTGTTCCCCTTTTCCGACATCGATTTGATGATTCTTTATCGTCCGGGAATTAAAGAGCGGATCGAGCGTATAGCCGACGCCGTTCTTTACCCGCTCTGGGATACCGGTCTTGAGGTTGGGCACGGCGTACGGACCATTGAAGAGTCGCTTGCTCAGGCTGAAAAGGACTATTTTTTTCTGGTTGCCCTGCTCGATGCCCGTTTGATTCACGGGTCGATTGAACTCTACGACGAACTTCTCGAGGCTTACCGCCGGCGGTTTGTCGAGGGGCGTCGCGAGGATTTTGTCGAAAAGATGAAAGGTCATCGTCAGAGCCGTCGGGAACGTTACGGCAGCCACAGTTACCTTCTTGAGCCCCATATCAAGGAAGGACGCGGTGGCATGCGCGATATTCAGGCTATGATGTGGACTGCCGGGATGGTGTTCGGGTTACAGGGACTGGAAGGCATCGAGACAGCGGGATTGCTGGTTGCGGATGAGAAGAAGGACTTTCTCGTTGCCAGAGACACCTTGGTCAGGTTACGGACTTTTATGCATTTTTTCAGCAAACGAAAAAATGACCAACTGTATTTCGAGCAACAGGGCGATATAGCCGCAGCCTTCGGATATAAGACTCAGGACAATATCCTCGGTGTAGAACATTTCATGCGCGATATCTATGGCGCACTGCAAAAGATCAGCGTCATTACCGATCTGTTCTTTGACCATGTCGATGAAGTTCTGGGGCTGGCTGGCAGGGGCGGATTAGTTGCCGACAAGGTTGTCGAGGTGGGGATTGAGGTGAAATTGGAGCGGGTGCATTTAACCGCGTCGAGGTCCCAGCTTCTCGCCAAGCCGCAGACACTTATCCGCGTGTTTCTTGCCATGGCCAGGACGGGTTTACCCCTGCACCACAGGACCCGCAAGATTATTGCCGGATCAGTGGATCTTCTTACCGAGAAGGTACGCACCTCGCCCCGCTTTGCAAAGACCTTTTTTGCCATTCTTCTTGAGGCCAAGGATATTTCGGCGGTTCTTGAGATCATGCTTGAGAGCGGCGTGCTGACCGCATGCATTCCTGAATTTAGTAAGATTGCCACTCTGGCACAGCACGATTTGTACCATATTTACACGGTCGATCGGCACTCCCTGCAGGCTGTGGTGGAGGTGCAAAAGCTGGTTACGACTTGGACTGCTGTGGCGCAAAATGTCCGGAGTATGCGGGTACTCTATCTTGCCGCGCTGCTGCATGATATCGGAAAGGGTTCTGGACGAGATCATTCCCTCGAAGGCGCTGGCCTAGTCGATCGGATTGGTGTACGGTTTCTACTTTCGGGTCAGGAGTTGGAGGCGCTGGTGTTTCTTGTTCGTTATCACCTTTTCATGCCGGAGAACGCCCTGCGACGTGATCTCAACGATGGTGTCTTTATTAAAAGATGTGCTGGAACCATTGGTGATCTTGATCGGCTCAGCATGCTCTACCTGCTTTCTGTCGCCGATTCAAAGGCGACTGGGCCGTCGGCTTGGAGTGATTGGAAGGGGAGTCTCCTTGAGGAGATGTACCAGAAGGTTTATCCGTATCTTGATATGGGGCAGCACGGGGTGCATGATGTGATGGCCCATGAAGAGCAGGGAGTAGAATGGTTGCGTGAACAGGTGCGCGTGCTGCTAAGTGGGGAGCTCGACCTTCGCGTTGATATCGGCACTCTTGCTGCCGACTATATACTTTCTTTCTCGCCGGAGGATGTTGTCAGGCACGTATTGACTCAGCGCGACAACTATCAGCTTTTGCGCCAGAGGGCTTTGGTCGTCGCTGAAGAGGCTGAAGATGTCTGGCAGTTACTCATCATGACTGTCGATCGCCCCGGTCTGCTTGCCAAAATCTGTGGGGTGATGGCCTTGAACAGCCTCACCGTGGTAAGGGCACAGATTTTTACTTGGGCTGATGGCACGGTTGTCGATGTCATAGATGTCCGTTCAACGGATGGTCTCAGTTTTGTCGAAAAAGATTGGGGGTCGCTCAACGAGCAGCTTGATTTGGCTATTGAGCACCGCATGGGACTCAGTCACCGGCTATACCGGAAGCTGTCCTCTAGTTATCGTCGGCGGGCACAGGCGGTTGGCGAGATTGCTTCCAAGGTAGTTATTGATAATAAAAGTTCGGAAAACTATTCGGTCATCGAGGTATATGCGGCAGATCTGCCGGGGCAACTTTACCACATTACCCAGGCAATGGCCGATTTTGGCTTGAATATCCATAAGGCTTACATTGCCACCGAGGTCGAGCAGCTTATTGACGTTTTCTATGTGCTCGATTCTCAAGATAAAAAACTGATCGACGAGGATTTCAGGCAGGAAGTAACGCAGGGCATACTGCATTCTATCAACCGAGCCGGTAAGTAATCGAAGCGGTGGATAGCGTGAGGATTGAGCCATGTGCAAGGAGCATGTTTTGTTAAAAACCATGACAAACATGTAATAAAAACTCATTTTCTAGTTGCAAAAAACATCAGAAATGTTATAGAAAAAGTAATTCATTTTTGTACGCACAGATAGGCAAAAGGGAAAAATACTATTGAATTCACAAAGGAGAACGTAGAAATGACCAGAGAAGAAATTATGCAAATTATTGAGGACGAAAATATTCAATTCTTTCGCCTCCAGTTTGTGGATATCTTCGGATTTATGAAGAATGTTGCGATTCCGAAAAGCCAGATAGAAAAAGCGCTGGACGGAGATATGATGTTTGATGGTTCTTCTATTGATGGCTTTGTGCGCATCAATGAATCCGACATGTATCTCAAGCCCGACTACAACACCTTTACTATTTTGCCCTGGCGCAATAAGTCCGGGATTGCAGCGGCGCGTATTATTTGTGATGTCTACAAATCAGATGGAACCCCGTTTGCCGGTTGTCCGCGTGTCAATCTTAAGCGGGTTCTGGCCGAGGCCAAGAAACTCGGCTACACCATGAACGTCGGTACCGAGGCGGAGTTCTTCCTTTTTGAGAAAGACGAAGACGGGCTGCCCACTACGGTAACCAGCGATGTCGCCGGATATTTCTCTCTTGACCCAGAGGATAAAGGTGGTGACTGTCGTCGTGAGATCATCGAAACCCTTGAGAAAATGGGCTTTGAGATCGAGGCCTCGCATCACGAGGTTGCCGAAGGTCAGCACGAAATCAACTTCAAATATGCCGACG
>JAABQY010000010.1 GCA_011391225.1 Desulfobulbaceae bacterium
TCCTATATATCTGGGATTTTCTACTACAATGACACCCAGAAAAAACTTGCCGAAGAATCAAAAAACAAACTCCAAAGCAGCGGGATCTTTTCAAGCCCGATAGTGACACCGATTGAACCGGCCCAGGAGTTCTGGGCGGCGGAAGAATACCATCAAGATTATTACAAGAACAATCCCCTCCGCTACAGCTACTATCGAGGTGGATCCGGACGCGATGTTTTTCTTAAAAAGTACTGGAAAGAAAAGGAGCCGATAGCGGTGCGGGAAAGCAAAATCGATCTCCGCAGTCGGCTCACCCCAGTGCAGTACCAGGTGACCCAGGAGAACGATACCGAACCGCCGTTTGAGAATATCTACTGGAATAACAAAGAGCCCGGTATCTATGTCGATATCGTCTCGGGGGAAGCGCTGTTCAGTTCAACGGATAAGTTTGATTCAGGAACAGGCTGGCCGAGTTTCACCCAACCTCTGGTGAGTGACAATGTCGTCGAGCGCTCGGATAAAACATGGTTCTCAGTCAGAACAGAGGTCCGCAGCAAAAAGGGGAATTCGCATCTGGGCCATGTCTTCAACGACGGCCCGGCGCCGACTGGTCTGCGTTATTGCATAAATTCCGCAGCCCTTCGATTTGTCGCAGCCGACAAGCTTGAGCAGGAAGGATTTGCGGAATTCACTTCCTTGTTTAGGAAATAATCCTCTCTTCCCTACGATCCTCTCCCGCATGCTTTCAGAGCGGGCGAGGTCGGCCGATACCGGTCAAGGGCACAAGCTCCACCGCGAGAATACTTCCAAGAATAAGAGCGCCCCCGGAAAGCTGCATCAGGGACAGACGCTCCCCCAAAAAGACCATGCCGCCAAGGGCTGCGAAAAGCGTCTCGGAGCTGAGGATGATCGCCGCATCGGCGGCAGGGGTGTAACGTTGTCCGACAACCTGAAGGGTAAAGGCCATGCCGACGGAAAAAATGCCTACATAAAGAATGCCCCAGACAGCTCCGGTGATCTGGTGAATGGTCGGCTCTTCAACAAAAAAACCAAGCGTCAGCCCTCCCAAACCGCAGACGAGAAATTGCCCGGCCGCCACCACCAGCGGCGCCCCGGTCCGTGACGCCATGATACCGACAAGCATGACATGAGTTGCCCAGAAGATCGTACTGGAAATGACCCACAGGTCGCCGACAGCCAGCTCAACACTATGCGCCCCGCTGAGGATATAGGTTCCGATAAAGCACGTTATGGATGCCGGCCAGATAGCAAAATGGACCTTGCGCCGCAGGACGATCAGGCCTAGCACGGGAACAAGGGGGACATACAGCGCCGTGAGAAAGCCGGAATTGGTGACGGAGGTACGCAAAATCCCATGCTGCTGCAACACTGCTGCTGTCAGAAGGACGCAGCCGGTAAGGAGTATGCCAAGCCAGTCGATGGCAACAAATCTTCGCTCTTGCTGCCCTACCCGACGCACCTGTCTGAGGGCAAAAGGCAGGACAAGGATAGCCCCGACCAGGAAGCGCGAGCCGGTAAAGGTGATGGTTCCCAGTTGGCCGGTACCGACCTGCTGCACCACGAAACTACTGCCCCAGATCATTGCTGCCAGGGTGAGGAGCAGATTGGCCTGGATTCGCGTCATTATTTCACTCCAAATTTCTATTGAATGTTTTTTCAAAAATGCCCGACAGAAGGGATGCGGCAGTATACAGGCAAATCATGATTTTTCAAGCAGAGTGTCGCCGAGTCATGGCGACATGGTCAGGTTCAGCCTCGATTCTTGCTCCTACGGCCATTTTCGTTCTATTCGGATCTAGGGAGTTATTATTTTCATATGAAATATGATTTGACATTATCGAAACTTAAATGAATAATGATTTTCAGCCTGTATGATTCTCGGCCCCTTCTTCACGTCAAAAAAGCTCGAGTATCAAGTCGGCATGCATCTCATCGACAATAGCCCGGCAAAATCCCCCTATGCAGGAACAACCACATGGAAATACTCTCGGAACGGCAGAACAAAATCCTCTCCCTGGCCCGTGAACACGGCAAGGTTGATGTTGAAGAACTCTCCACCTCCTTTAACGTCTCGCCGCAGACCATCCGCAAAGACCTCAACGAACTCTGTGACAAACAGTTGCTACAAAGAATTCACGGCGGGGCCATCGTCGGCTCAGGTATAGAAAACGTCAGCTATGAAGCCCGGCGACTCCTCGCTCCCGGATCGAAACAAGCGATAGGCAAGACGGCCGCAGAACTTATCCCAAATAACAGCTCACTCCTGATAAATATCGGCACAACCACCGAGCAGGTCGCCCATGCCCTGGCCAATCATCGCGGCCTCCTGGTCATCACCAACAATGTCAATGCCGTCGAGATAATGAAAAATTTTCTCGGGGTTGAGTTGATCATCGCAGGTGGTCAAGTTCGGCGCTCCGATGGCGGTATCGTCGGCGATGCGGCGGTTGAGTTCATCAACCAATTCAAGGCCGATTATGCGGTCATCGGCGTTTCCGCTATCGATGAAGACGGCTCCCTCCTTGACTACGATTTCCGCGAAGTGCGGGTAGCGCAGGCGATCATTAAAAACTCCCGACATATCATCCTCGTCACCGATGCCATGAAACTGAAGAGGACCGCACCCATTCGCATCGGCCACATCTCGCAGATCAGCACCATCGTCATCGACGAGGATCTGCCGAAAAAACTTAAAGATATCTGCGCGCAAAGCGGTGTCGACGTCATTATTGTCAAGGGATAAAGGCCGCCGTTTATAAGAATATCAGCTACGGATAAAAAAAATTTTCGGCAAAAGAATTTCACTTGCCGGGATATATGTTTTCGGTTAAGGAAGATATACGCTTGCATTCGAAACTTTTTATCAGACAATCTGAAACAAGCCAGAGATGGGCCGGATATGAAGACACCTGTGTTCGATCTTGCAGTAATCGGCGGCGGCATCAACGGCTGCGGCATCGCCCGTGACGCTGCAGGACGAGGTGTTTCGGTATTTCTCTGCGAACAGGACGATCTCGCCTGCGGCACCTCCTCGGCATCCACCAAACTCATCCACGGCGGCTTGAGGTATCTCGAATATTACGAATTTCGTCTGGTCCGCGAGGCCCTGCGCGAACGTGAAGTACTTCTTACGGCCGCACCTCATATAATCTCGCCGCTGCGCTTCATCCTGCCCCACCACAGCGGTTTACGCCCGGCCTGGCTGATTCGCCTCGGCCTTTTTCTCTACGATCATATCGGCGGGCGAAAGCTTCTGCCCGGCACCACCTCCGTCAATCTTTTAAGCGACGAAGCGGGACGTCCCCTGAAAAAGAATTTTTCCAAGGGTTTTGAATACTCCGACTGCTGGGTCATGGACAGCCGGCTAGTGGTCCTCAACGCCATGGATGCCACTGCCAAAGGGGCAACCATACAAACCCGCACCCGGCTGCTGTCCGCCACCCGGACCGGCAAGATCTGGACCCTCAACCTTTTGAACAAATCCCGCAACCAAGAATTCACCGTCCAGACCCGCGTCCTTATCAACGCCTCCGGCCCCTGGCTCGACGAAATGATGCCCCACATCTCGCACACCGCCAGCCGGGAACATATCCGCATGGTCAAGGGCAGCCATATCATCGTCGGCAAGATGTTTGACCACGACCGGGCCTATATCTTTCAGAATGAGGATGGCCGGATCATCTTCGCTATCCCCTACGAAAGGGATTTCACCCTGATCGGCACCACCGATGTCGACTTTCAAGGCGACCCGGGAAAGGTGGCGATCTCAGAGGAAGAAACCGCCTACCTGTGCCGCGCCGCTTCCGAGTATTTCATCCGCAAACTGTCGCCCGCCGATGTCGTCGGGAGTTTCTCAGGCATCCGACCCCTGTTTGACGACGGCAAGAGTGAGGCCAAGGCTGCGACCCGCGATTATGTCTTAAAACTCGATATCGGCCGGGACGAGGCACCGCTCCTATCCCTTTACGGCGGGAAAATAACCACCTACAGGAAACTTGCCGAGTCGGTGCTGGCCAAACTGTCCCCCTTCCTGCCAGGCATGGGGCGAGCGTGGACCGAGACTGCCCATCTTCCCGGCGGCGATTTCCGCCCTGATAGCTTTCATGCCGAAGTCGAAAGACTGCTGAGCAGCTGCCCGGTCCTTACTAAAAACCTTGCCACCCGCCTGATCCGAACCTACGGCACCTGCGCCGTTACCATGACAGCTGGGAGAAAGGATCGGGACGATCTCGGGAAATGCTTTGGTGGCGATCTTTTTGGCTTTGAGGTCGATTATCTTCTCAAGAAAGAATGGGCGCGAAACGCCGAGGATGTGCTGTGGCGACGCACCAGACTGGGTCTTGTTGTCACCGCCACGGAAGCCATGACGCTGGACACCTATATCAAAGAAAAACTGTCGACTGACCCGGCTTTCGCCGATAACCGCTGAGGAAAAGTACATGCAGCTTGAGCTTCGCAACCTGTGCAAAAAAGTCGGCAATGAGTTCCACATCGGCGATGTCAGCCTGACTTTTAGCGCCGGCTCCTTGAATATTCTTCTCGGGCCGACCCTCTCCGGTAAAACCTCGCTCATGCGCCTTATGGCCGGACTCGATCAGCCGACATCCGGTACGGTCCACGTCGATGGCCGGGACGTCACCGGGGTGCCGGTGCAGAAACGCAACGTGGCCATGGTCTACCAGCAGTTTATCAACTATCCGAATCTGACGGTCTTTGAAAATATCGCCTCGCCGCTGCGTATCGCAAGAGTTGGGGGCGCGGAAATCAAAGAACGCGTGGCCAAGGTTGCGGCACTGTTAAAACTTGAAAAAATGCTCGGCCGGTCGCCTCAGGAGTTGTCCGGCGGCCAGCAGCAGCGTACCGCTCTGGCCCGGGCTCTCGTTAAAGAGGCCGAACTGGTGCTGCTTGACGAACCGCTCGCCAACCTCGACTACAAACTGCGCGAAGAACTGCGCGAGGAGCTGCCGAAGATTTTTTCGGCCACCGGCTCGATTTTCGTCTACGCCACCACCGAGCCGTCCGAGGCCCTGCTGCTCGGCGGCAATACCGCTTCCCTGCACCAGGGCAGGGTGACCCAGTTCGGCAGAACCATCGAAGTTTTCTCAAGGCCAGAAAACCTTATCACCGCCCAGACCCTCTCCGATCCGCCGCTCAACCTCCTGCCGGTGACCAAACTGAACAGCACCATGCTCTATAAGAGCCATGTCGAGATTCCAGTCCTCGGCCCGCTGCCGAAGTTGCCGGACGACGATTATACCATCGCTTTCCGGCCGCACCATCTCTACCTGCAGCGCCCGTCGGAAGCAGCAATCGCCGTCAATGCCAAGGTGGTGGTCACCGAAATCACCGGCTCGGAGAGCTATGTGCATGTCGATGTCGCCGGCGTCCGCTGGGTCGTACTCGCACGGGGCATTCACAATATCGACATAGGCGAAACAATTGAGATTTTTATGGATCCCCGGACATTTTATGTCTTCGACAAAAACGAGGCTCTGGTGGTGACTCCAGAGGCGATAACCGGGGCAGATACCGCGCGGGCATACGTTTCGTTTGAGCAAAAAAACTGCTCAACAGAGCTATAAAAGGAGCATCCATGGCCAAGGTAACCTTAAAAGAAATTGCCCATTCCTATACCGGGTACTCCGAAAATTCCGACGACTACGCCCTGAAAAAGCTCGACCTTACCTGGCGCGACGGCGGCGCTTACGCCCTTCTCGGCCCGTCCGGCTGCGGCAAAACCACCCTGTTGAATATCATCTCCGGCCTCCTCATCCCCACCAAGGGTCAAGTGCTGTTTAACGACCAGGATGTAACCAGACTGCCCACCGAGCAACGCAACATCGCCCAGATTTTCCAGTTTCCGGTTATATACGACACCATGACGGTATTTCAAAATCTCGCCTTTCCCTTGAAAAACCGTGGTCGCACCAAAGACGAGATCGAGCCGCGGGTCATAGAGCTTGCAAAAATGCTCGGCCTGGAAAAAGACCTGTATACCAAGGCCCAGCATCTGACCGCCGATGCCAAGCAAAAGATATCCCTTGGTCGAGGTCTCATCCGCAAGAGCGTCAACGCTATTCTCTTTGACGAGCCGCTCACCGTCATCGATCCGCAACTGAAATGGGAGTTGCGCTCGCAATTGAAATTCCTGCACAAGAAGTTCGGCTTCACCATGATCTATGTCACCCATGACCAGACCGAGGCCCTGACCTTTGCCGACGAAGTCATCGTTATGTTCGAAGGGGAGATCGTCCAGATCGGCACTCCGGAGGCCCTGTTCGAGCGGCCGGAACACACCTTTGTCGGCTACTTTATCGGTTCCCCGGGCATGAATATTGTCCCCTGCCGGCTTGAGGGTAACCAGGCGATGATTGATGACCATGCACTCATCCTCGACAAAAGCTACCCGGATATTTCGGCAGGCGCCAAAATTGAGATAGGTATCCGCCCGGAATATCTTCGTCTTGCCCCGCCGGGTGGTGAGGGTTTAGCGGTGAATATAGAGAAGGTCGATGATATCGGTCGCTACAAGATCGTCCGGGTCGGTCTGAACAATCGGAAGTTCAACGTAGTCATGACCGAGCTGTCGGGCATGACCGGGGACAAAGCCAGCCTGGTCTTCGATATGAACCACACCAATATATATGTTAACGACCATCTTTTTGCAGGAGACCGGCTATGATCGTTAAACAACCGAACCAGAAGGCCTGGTTTATGGTCCTGCCCGTCTTTCTCGTGGTTGCCTTCAGCGCCGTCATCCCGCTTATGACCGTCGTCAACTATTCGGTGCAGGACACCTTCGGCAATAACGTCTTTTCGTGGGTGGGCATGGACTGGTTCAAGGATCTCATCCACTCGGAACGCTTTCATGCCGCCTTTCTCAAGCAGCTGATGTTTTCCGGCATCATTCTGCTGATTGAGGTACCTCTCGGCATTGCCATTGCTCTCGCCATGCCGAAGAAAGGCTGGGGCGTGCCGGTCTGCCTGATCAGCATGGCCCTGCCGCTGCTCATCCCCTGGAACGTCGTCGGCACCATCTGGCAGATCTTCGGCAGGGTCGATATTGGTCTCTTAGGCCACACGCTCGCTTCCCTTGGCTTTCATTACAACTATACCCAAGACCCGGTGGCTGCCTGGATCACCATCATCATCATGGATGTCTGGCACTGGACCAGCCTGGTCGTCCTGCTCTGCTACGCCGGGCTTTGCTCCATCCCCGACGCTTATTACCAGGCGGCGAAAATCGACGGCGCCTCGAGCCCCGCGGTCTTTCGCTATATTCAGCTGCCGAAGATGCAGCGGGTGCTGCTGATCGCCATCCTCCTGCGCTTTATGGACAGTTTTATGATTTATACCGAGCCCTTTGTTATCACCGGCGGTGGCCCCGGCAACTCGACCACTTTTATGTCCATCGATCTCGTCAAGATGGCCGTCGGCCAGTTCGACCTCGGCCCGGCCGCTGCCATGTCGCTCGTCTATTTCCTCGTCATCCTGTTGCTCTGTTGGGTCTTTTATACAGTCATGAGCAATGTCGGCGAAGAAAGCGCAAATGGAGGTCACTGATATGCGGTTCAAATGGCTGATCCCGGCGATCTACATTTTTTTTCTGCTGCTGCCCATTTACTGGCTGGTCAATATGAGTCTCAAGACCAACGAGGAGATCCTCTCGGTCTTCACCCTCTGGCCGCGCGACCTGACCTTTGCCAACTACAAGGTCATCTTCACCGATGCCTCCTGGTATTCCGGTTATATCAATTCAATGATCTACGTGTCGATCAATGTGGTCATCTCGGTTACCTTGGCGCTGCCCGCCGCCTACGCCTTTTCCCGCTATTCCTTCGTCGGCGACAAACACCTGTTTTTCTGGCTGTTGACCAACCGCATGGCGCCACCGGCGGTCTTTGCTCTGCCGTTTTTCCAACTGTATTCGTCGATCGGCCTCTTTGACACCCATATCGCCGTGGCCATCGCCCATTGCCTCTTTAATCTGCCGCTGGCCGTATGGATTCTCGAGGGTTTCATGTCCGGCATCCCCAAAGAGATCGACGAAACCGCCTTTGTCGACGGCTACTCCTGGCCGCGCTTTTTCATCAAGATTTTCATTCCCAATATCGCCTCGGGGATTGGCGTCACCGCCTTTTTCTGCTTTATGTTTTCCTGGGTGGAGCTGCTTCTGGCGAGAACCCTTACCGCCGTCAACGCTAAACCGATTTCAGCGATCATGACCCGCACCGTTTCCGCATCCGGGCTTGACTGGGGGGTGCTCGCCGCCGCCGGGGTGCTGACCATTCTGCCGGGCGCCCTGGTCATCTATTTTGTCCGCAACCATATCGCCAAGGGCTTTGCCCTCGGTCGCGTATAAGGAGTAATGCCATGAATTTCAATTGGATGGCCTGGACCGCGCCGACCGCCACCTTCTTTGGCATCATCTTCTGCCTGCTGGTGATCATGACCGTCTGGGAACTGAAATGCCCGGGTGGTGCGCCGCGTATCGGTATTCTTCATTTCGAAACTACCAGGGGCGACCGGCTTTTTGTATCTTTGCTCGGCTCGGCCTTTATTCATATATTCTGGCTGGCACTTTTTGGCGGCCTCAGTCTGTGGTGGGCCTTTGCTCTCTCCTGCATTTATGCACTCGCCGTTTTCCGGTGGGTATAATGTTCTATGTAGTGTTGTTTCGTTCCGCCACAGAACACCTCGGTGGCGGGAAAATCGTCAACCCGATAACCGGGATAAGTCTCTTCACGAAAAATAGGCAACATTTTTCTAAGGGACTAAAACAAAAGAGGAGAAAATCGATGATTAAAAAGCTCGTAACGGCAACAGCATTGGCCGCCCTTTTGGCGGGGCCCGCAGTAGCGGGGATGGATGAGGCAAAGAAATGGGTGGACAGTGAGTTCCAACCCTCGACCCTCTCCAAGGAAGCTCAGATGAAAGAGATGGAGTGGTTCGTAAAAGCCGCCCAACCTTTCAAAGGCATGGAGATCAAGGTCGTTTCCGAGACCATCACCACCCATGAGTACGAATCAAAAACACTTGCCAAGGCCTTCACAGAAATCACCGGCATTAAACTCACCCACGACCTCATCGGCGAGGGTGACGTCATCGAAAAACTGCAGACCCAGATGCAGTCAAATAAGAATATCTATGACGCCTATATCAACGACTCCGACCTTATCGGCACCCACTTCCGCTATCAGCAGGCAGTACCTCTGACCGACTGGATGGGCGGCGAGGGCAAGGACGTCACCAATCCCGGACTCGATGTCAACGACTTTATCGGTAAATCCTTTACCACCGGCCCGGACGGCAAACTCTATCAGATCCCCGACCAGCAGTTCGCCAACCTTTATTGGTTCCGCTATGACTGGTTCAAAAAACCCGAGTTACGGGCAAAATTCAAAGAGCTTTACGGCTATGAACTGGGCGTGCCGGTGAACTGGTCGGCCTATGAAGATATCGCTGAATTTTTCACCGTAAAGGTCAAAGAAATAGACGGGAAGAAGGTCTATGGCCACATGGATTACGGCAAGAAAGACCCGTCGCTCGGCTGGCGCTTCACTGATGCCTGGTTGTCGATGGCCGGTGCCGGCGACAAAGGTATTCCGAACGGCCTGCCGGTTGATGAGTGGGGTATCCGGGTTGAAGGTTGTCGTCCGGTCGGCTCCTCGGTTTCCCGCGGCGGCGACACCAACGGCCCCGCCTCCGTCTATGCCCTCACCAAGTACATTGACTGGTTAAAGAAATACGCCCCGCCCGAGGCCGCCGGCATGACCTTTTCCGAGGCCGGTCCGGTACCCGCGCAAGGAGCGATCGCCCAGCAGATTTTCTGGTATACCGCCTTTACCGCCGATATGGCCAAACCCGGCACCCCGGTAGTCGACGAGAAAGACAATCCAAAATGGCGCATGGCCCCTTCGCCACACGGTCCGTACTGGGAGGAAGGGATGAAACTCGGTTATCAGGACGCCGGTTCCTGGACCCTGATGAAATCCACCCCGGTTGACCGTCGTAAGGCCGCCTGGCTGTATGCCCAGTTTGTTATTTCCAAGAGCGTCAGTCTGAAAAAGACCCATGTCGGCCTCACCCCGATTCGCGAGAGCGATATCTGGCATGCCTCCTTTACCGAGCGCGCCCCGAAACTCGGCGGCCTCATCGAATTCTACCGCAGCCCGGCCCGTGTCCAGTGGACCCCGACCGGCACCAACGTTCCTGACTATCCGAAACTTGCCCAACTGTGGTGGCAAAACGTCGCCGATGCAGTCACCGGCGACAAAACCCCACAGCAGGCTATGGACTCTTTGGCCGAACAGCAGGACAAGGTCATGGAGCGGCTTGAAAAATCCGGTATCCAGGGCGAATGCGGACCAAAACTCAATAAACCCCAGGATCCCTCCTACTGGCTGAACCTGCCCGGCGCTCCCAAGCCGAAGCTGGCCAACGAGAAACCGAAGGGCGAGACTATCGACTATGACGAACTCGTAAAAAGCTGGACTGCTAAAAAATAGGCCCTAAACCCATAGCGCCCCCAGCAATTTTTCTGCAGGGGGCGCAAGCGTATTTGCAAAAACAGGTTGACGGCCCGGGCCGCAACCTGTGAAGAGGAGAACCGCTCATGGCGTCACATATACTGGCAATCGATCAGGGAACTACCTCAAGCAGGGCCATTGTTTTCAACGATCAGCTAGAGATAGTCGGTGTCGCTCAGCAGGAATTCAGGCAGTTCTTTCCGCAATCGGGCTGGGTCGAGCATGACCCCGAGGAAATCTGGAGCTCAACGCTTGCCACCTGCCACAAGGCCCTTGAAAAGGCCCGTCTCTCCGGCAAGGACATCATCGCCATCGGTATCACCAACCAGCGTGAAACCACCATCATCTGGGATAAAAAAACCGGCAAAGCGATTTATAACGCCATCGTCTGGCAGGACCGGAGAACCTCCGACTATTGTACCGAATTGAGGTCGGCCGGGCACAATCCACTGGTCACTGAGAAAACCGGCTTACTCCTCGACTCCTACTTTTCCGGCACCAAGATCAAGTGGATCCTCGACCATGTGCCTGGCGCCCGCGAAATGGCCCTGGCCGGAAAACTCGCCTTCGGGACCGTTGACAGTTTTTTACTCTGGCGCCTCACCGGTGGCAAAGTGCACGCCACCGATGCCACCAACGCCTCCCGCACCATGCTTTTTAATATCCATGATAACTGCTGGGATAAAGAACTGCTGGCACTGCTGGACGTCCCGGCCTCGTTGCTCCCCGAGGTGCAAGATTCCTCTGCCGATTTCGGCAATACCGATCCAGCCATTTTCGGCTCGGCCATTTCCATCGGCGGTATTGCGGGTGATCAGCAGGCTGCTCTTGTTGGCCAGGCATGCTTTCAGCCGGGCATGATCAAATCGACCTGCGGCACTGGCTGTTTCATCGTTCTCAATACCGGTGAGCAGGCGGTCCGTTCCAACAATCGTTTACTCACTACCATCGGCTACCGGCTGGCCGGTAAAACCACCTACGCCCTGGAAGGCTCGATCTTTGTTGCCGGCGCCGCAGTCCAGTGGATGCGTGACGCCATGGGCCTCATCGAGTCGGCATCCGACACCGGCAAACTTGCCCGCCAGGCTGACATCAACCAGGATGTCTATCTCGTGCCGGCCTTCACCGGCTTAGGCGCCCCCCACTGGGACGCCGAGGCCCGCGGTGCCATTTTCGGCCTGACCCGCGCCACCGGCCCTGCCGAACTGTCCAAAGCTGCTCTTGAAGCCGTCTGTTACCAGACCCGCGACCTCCTTGAGGCCATGCGCGGTGACTGGGCGGGTATGGGCGAAACCGTGCTGCGCGTCGACGGCGGCATGGTCGCCTCCAATTTCACCATGCAGTTTCTTGCCGATATCCTCAATGCCCCCGTCGACCGGCCGATGGTGTTGGAAACCACCGCCCTCGGAGCCGCCTATCTTGCAGGCTTACACAAAAACCTCTTTCCACCGCCGCATGAGTTCGCCGGTTCGTGGAAACGTGATATTCGCTTCACACCGGCGCTTGCTGAAAACATCCGCGTCCGCAAATATAATGGCTGGAAGGATGCGGTGAGACGGACCCTCAGCAGGAGCTGACCTATTCCACCTCGTATGCAGCTGCTAAAAAATGCGCCACCGACCACCTTTGGCGTTGTCCGCTATATTTCAACCGATTTCGCATACTATACTTTCAAGATCCCGCACAGCGGAGCCAGCCCAAATAACTTTGAAGTCTTGCTTCATTGTTTCTTCATTTTTTCTTCTATATTTTTAAAAACGGCTTCTTGCTCCAGGATGTTTCCATTTTTTATATCTTCCTCCCCCATGGAAATCAATTTCAAGATTCCAATAGCATTTCTCATGTCTTCATAACTTTGTGGATCTTGGATAACTGCTCTAGGTTCACCATTTTGCGTTATAATAACAGGGCGATGGGTGTCATTGATTTGTTTAAGCAAATCTGCAGCTCTAGATTTCAGATAAGTTACCGGCCTAATATCACTTGATATGTTCATAAATCCACCTCTACCCTTTTATGGTACTTAATAAGGATATGGTACTTAATATGTTCCGAATGTCACCCGCTTTTGATGTTTGAGACGGGTAAGGAGGGAGGCCAAATTTTATGGTTGTTCATGAACTCTGCCACATGCACATCAGGGATCATAGCGGGGATTTCTGGAATGAGGTTGATAAGGTTATGCAAGCAAAATTAATGAACAATCCCGCCGCAAGCGGACGGGGTATCAAAATTGTTTTACGCCCCAAGGGGCGGGGTATTAAACCCGAGCTACGCAATAAAAACAGAAACTGAATACGATCGAGCGCTTTTCCGCATCGATGAGAATTTCATCGCACCCTTTGTCAGAGGCAAAGGGCTTGACGATCTGGAAGGTCCGAGCCAAGCCCATCTTGCAAAGGTTCCACGGTTTTTCCCCGGTAATCCGCTCTCCGTCGAAAGTGATTTCGCCTGCGGTCGAAGCAAAGGAACCGGCGATGCAGTTGAAGGCTGTGGACTTGCCGGCTCCGTTCGGACCGATGAGGCCGAGGATCATACCTTTTTTAATGGTCAAATCGAGGGTGTCAATAACCCGCAGTCCTCCGAATTCCTTGGTCATTTTTTCTACTTGCAGCATGGTCATAGCCTTATCTCCCGGTGGTTGCTACAGTCTTTGGGGTGAATAGCCGCTGGTAGATTCGGCTGAGCGGTTCCTGCAGGCCGCGTGGCTGATAAGTAACCACCGGCAAAGCCGGTGGCTTTAAAGTTGTGAACCGCTCAAAGCGGTATATTAAATAGATTTACTGACCAACATTCGGTAGTCGCCTACTTAAATAGCGACAACTGTTCAATTCGATGATCTTCTTTTTCCTGTTCTCGTATATATGCCCGTACGACATCTTCATCAGTGCCAACAGTTGAGACAAAATAGCCCCGTGCCCAAAAGCTCATCCCCACATAGTTTTTCTTTTGACCAAGGTAGGTCCTCGCTATATGTATGGCGCTTTTACCCTTTATGTCCCCCACAACTTGAGCCACAGAATATTTGGGCGGTATTGATATTATAGTGCCGGTCAAATGACTTGATACTCAATATTGGGCGTCAAGCATTACTTCTTCCTTCCAAAATTTGTCTTCAACCTCACGGATTTTCGTGATCAAACCTGAACATGTATCAGCAGTAACTGCGCTAAAGCCATCTTCCAGTTGAGCCACAAGGTTGGCCATAGTAAAATCGCAATTCCGTGCAATATGGTTCTTAACTACAGCCCAGCAAGTTTCTATTGGCTGCAACTCTGGATGATACGGTGGTGTCCGCAGAACCTCATGGCCGTGTTCTGCTGCAATCTCGTCGAGAATATACGTGGGAGATGGTGCAAATTTATTAAGAACCTCAATCATTTCAATCTTCAAACAATCTTCACTTAACGGGATGTTGTTTTGCTCTAACCAAAATCGAATCCTCTCCCTATTGCACTTGGCAGTCGGCACTGAATGGGCTGACAAAATATTGTGATAAGAAGCATTGTCCATGATTATAAGCGAACTTTTTGGAATATTCGGAAGCAACTTGTCCTTGAACCACTTTGTGAATAGTTCTTGATTCATTTGCCCGTGATAGTCACCTGTCTTTTTTGTGCTCTTGAATGTTAGCTTTGCACCGGGAACCCAGCCGTCTTTCGTGATCGCATTGATAATAATCAAGCGTTCACCTTTACCTGTCGGCTTCTGTATCCATGGACCATCGTCGTCAAAGTACCAAACAAAGTCATTGCTGTGATTCTTGTTAACGTATGACTCGTCAAGGTAAACTTCTGGTCGAATGGTTCCCTCATCTTTCCTATTTGAACGTTTCCGCCTCAGGTAGCGTTGTCGTGCCACCACTACATGATCTTTTTCCTTAAGTCGTTGAGTTCGTGTTCCCTTGCCAAATGTAAACCCCCAACGGTCAAGTGCTCTACCTAACGTTCGCACACTAAATTCGTTTTCAGTTTCTAACTCTTTGAGATGCTGGTATAACAATTCAAGGGTGACATGCTTCCCTTCTCTATTTGCAGTGCGTACATACTCTCTGGTAACTGTTTGCATTGAGTTTGCAAGTTATGTGCAGCTGAACATAACTTGCAATCCCATTTCGAGTGGCTTAAACTTTCAACGTTGTTCATGAAGCCTCCTTCTCGTGACTTTGATCGGTTCACAAAGTTGGAGGCTTCATTGTTTTCCAGGAACTGTCATACTTTTATTGTCCCCCGGCTCTGCCCAGAAGAAATAATGCTCTTCAGATGGATATACATGGAAAATTGTGCATAAAAAGTTCCGGCCAGGGCGGTGAGAAAGGAACTGACCGCCATGGCGATGAGATAGTAGCCGAGTTTCGAGCGGGAGATGACATAGGTAAGGAACATGACGGCAAGGAGCATGATCAGGATGATGTAATAATATGGCTCCTTGGTGGCAAACATGAAATTGACAAGGGGCTGGATATCGTCCGCGACGGGCTTGCCGCTATCCGCGCCTGAGCGACAAACAAAAAAAGGAGAGAACGATGTTCGGATTTTATAATCGCATTCTGACAATTGATCTCAGTGCCGCAACCTTCGTCATCGAGCCGCTCGAAGACGAAGTCCTGGCTGAGTCTTTCGGCGGCAAGGGTCTCGCCACCCGTCTGCTTCTGGAACGCAATCCGGTTGGCGTTGATGCGCTGGCGCCGGAGAACCACCTGATCTTTGCCACCGGCTCCTTCTGCGGTGGCCGGTTGTGGGGCGGCAGCCGCTATGGGGTGTTCACCAAATCGCCGCTGACCGGCTTTTATAGCGAATCCTACTCAGGCGGCAAGGTGCCGGAGGCTATTGATGCCACTGGTTTCGATGCCATTATTTTGCACGGCAAATCACCTCTGCCGACGGTGTTATCTATTCATCCGGATGGAGTAGTTTTTCACGCTGCAAAAGAATTGTGGGGCATGGAGACCTTTGCCGCCGAAGAGGCGGCAGTACAGCGTTTTGCCCACAATCAGGAAGGATTTGCCAAGCGCGGCGCCGTGGTCATCGGTCCGGCCGGTGAGAAACTTGTCCGGTACGCCATTATCGCCAACGATAAATGGCGTTGTGCCGGGCGGACCGGGGTTGGAACGGTGATGGGGGCCAAGTTGGTTAAGGCTATCATATTCCAGGGAGATCGGAAAAGGCGATACGCCGATCCGGAAGGCATTGCCGAATATGCCAAGATTTTTTCCAAAACCCACATGGAGCATCCCGGGGTCAAAGCCTACAAAAAGATGGGCACGACCATGATGGTCACCCTCATGAACAAGGTCGGGGCTTTCCCGGCCAGATACTGGAACCAGGGATCCTGCGACCATGTGGAGGAGATCAGCGGCGAACGCTATCATGAGGAGCACGAGGTCAAACCGCATGCCTGTGCCAAATGTTTTATGGCTTGCGGTCGCATGACCACGTTGCGTAAAGGGCGGCACAAGGATCTGCAACTCGAAGGCCCGGAGTACGAGACCATCTACTCCTTTGGTGGACTGTGCATGATCACCGAAATGGAGGAGATCGCCTATCTCAATGACCTCTGCGACCGTCTCGGCATGGATACCATCACAGCCGGCAACCTCTGTGCCCTGGTCATGGAGGCAAAAACCAAGGGGCGGCTCGATTACCCGCTCGAATACGGCGATGCCGACCAGGTCGCGGCGCTGATCGGAAAGATCGCCGCCCGTGAGGATATCGGCAACATCCTGGCGGACGGCATCATTGCCGCATCCAAACAATGGGGGCTCAGCGACCTGGCTATTCATGTCAAGGGACTGGAACCGGCTGGTTATGACCCGAGGGTGCTCAAGGGCATGGGTTTGACTTTCGGCACCTCGCCACGCGGCGCTTGCCATCTGCGGACGACTTTCTATAAACCGGAATTGTCGGGGATGATTCCGGCCGACCAAATAAAAGACAAAGCAGCGATGCTCATTGATTTTGAGAATCGTTTAAATATCTTCGATACCCTCATCCTGTGCAGGTTTTACCGCGATCTTTATTCCTGGGCGGAGTTGGAAAAAGCCATCACCCTGGCTACCGGACTGCCGGCGACCAAGGAGGATCTGGAGAAGATTGCCACCCGGATAGTCAACATGACCAGGCGATTCAATATTCGCGAGGGATTGCAGCCGGAAGACGATCACCTGCCGCCAAGGCTGCATAAGGAAAAACTTCCGGACGGCAGGTCGCTTACTGCCTCCGAGATGGCGTATCTGCTTGGCGACTATTATTGTCTTCGCGGTTGGAATACGCTGGGGGTACCGGAGGAAAGGAGGTGAACACGGCTCTGCCTGGATAATCGATAACTTCAGACTTTTGCAAGAGACTCGGGTTTATGTTATCCTGTTCTGTAACGGAAAATAGGAAAAGAGCATTATCTCAACAATGAAAAACTCTTAGGCAATTACCCTGTCAATAACTCAGCCTTCTCGCGCCAATCAGATGCTTGCAAAAATATTTGAAAACATGCGGCCGCTGCGGACAATAACACCGGGAACCTTCAGTGAAATCCGCTATATTCTTACCGACATCGATGACACCCTGACCCTTGCCGGCAAGCTACCGGCATCGGCATACGGTGCCCTCTGGCGCCTGGCAGCCGCCGGATATCAGGTTATTCCGGTCACCGGCCGTCCAGCAGGGTGGTGTGATTTGATAGCCAGGCAATGGCCGGTGGCCGGCGTAGTGGGCGAAAACGGCGCCCTCTATTTCCGCTATGACGAAGTGCGAAGGGTCATGGTGCGGCATTACTGGAAAACGGTGGAGGAGCGAGCGGTAGACCGCACTCGGCTTGCGGCTATCCGGGAGGAAGTACTTCGCATTGTGCCCGGTTGCGCTGTCGCCGCCGACCAGGCCTACCGCGAGGCCGATCTGGCCATCGATTTCTGCGAGGATGTCACACCGCTCAGTCAAGAGGCAATCGAGGCAATCGCCGAATGCTTCACCCGGGCTGGGGCCATCGCCAAGATCAGTTCCATCCATGTCAATGGCTGGTATGGCGACTACGATAAACTTGCCATGAGTCGCCGGTTTTTTAGTGATATCTTTACAATTGATATCGAAAAGAATCGCCACCAGGTTCTTTATGTCGGCGATTCCCCCAACGACGCCCCGATGTTCGGTTTCTTTCCGCACAGTATCGGAGTGGCTAATGTCCTGAATTTCTCCAAGCAGCTGGAATATCAACCGGCCTGGGTCACCAAAAAGAAAGGTGGCGACGGCTTTGCCGAACTGACTGATTTTCTGCTTTCCCCCAGACTTACTTCTCCAGCTCAACAAGGATTCAGCCACAGGAAAACGTAACATCTTTCCTGCATATGGATTTCCGAAAGATTCAATGAGAGCAGTTTCCCGCGTCTTCCACGTTTTCGTTTATTCTAACCGAGGCTGCGCTTTCCTATTTCGACCATGGTTTCCAACCGAATAACCCTATCGTTTATTTTTCGAAGATCCTGGTCAATACGTTCAACTTTCCCTAAAAGGGTTGTCACCCTTTCGTTCAAAAGAATGCCGGCCCTCAAAGCATCCATAACTTTTTCGCTAATACCCATTATTTAACCTCTAAGAGGGCGTGTGTGTTGTCAAGCCGTTTCTCGATTTCGTCCATTCTGTGTATGAGATTTGCGGTTGTGTTGATCATCGTGTCCGCTAAAGCATCCAATATATGCTCATCTTCTGATGTTGCTTTTTCACCAAAAGCGTTAACAGCTTCTCGAACCACCTCGGCAAAAGACACCTTTTTTCGTTTTGCGATACCGTCAACCTTCTTGATCATGCTTGGTGGCATCAAGATCGGTTTTCTTAGCATGGTTTCATGTTGTGATTGAGTATTCATTTCATATCTCCTTTTAAAATTCAACTGCTCAATATAGAGTAGCATATGTGCCGCACATGCACAATGTCAATTACAAAAATTAAATCTAGGAAGTGTACCTGCTTAAAACCTGTCTAAAAACTGCATTACAGAACCGGTTGGTTTTCTGCTTCGCCCCAGACCTACTTCTCCCGCTCAACAAGACCCTTGACGAACCAGCGCTGCATCAGCAGCACAACAAGAACCGGCGGGGCCATGACGAGTAGAGATCCGGCCATGGCAACGTTCCACTTGGGAATATCATCGGCCTGGGGGATGAGATCTTTTAAGCCGATGACCGCGGTGGTCATGTCCGGGGTGGTGGTGATAAGGAGCGGCCAGAGGTACTGATTCCAACCGTAGACAAACTCAATGACTACCAGTGCGGCGATATTGGTGGTGGAAAGTGGCAGGAGGATCTTCCAGAAAAAGACCATGGCCGAGGCGCCGTCAAGCTTGGCAGCCTCGCAGAGTTCTTCGGGGATGGTGAGGAAAAATTGCCTGAACAGGAAGGTACAGGTGGCCGAGGCCACGAGCGGCAGTATCAGGCCGGTATAACTGTTGAGCAGACTCCATTCCAGAGAAATTTCTATGTTATTACCTGCTACCCACTGCACCAGCGAATTGAGGTGGAGGACATCGAGCAGCCACTGCAGAGGTCCGAGAAGGTTGGCGGCCATTTCATAGGTCGGCAGGATACGAACTTCAACAGGCAGCATCAAGGTGCAGAAGACTGTCGCAAAGGCCACATTGCGGAAGCGATAATCGAAATAAACGATGGAAAAGGCCCCGAGCATGGAAACGACGATCTTACCGACGGTAATGCCCGCCGCCATAACAAAAGAATTAATCAGTTGTCTGCCGAGATTACCCTCATTCCAGGCCGCCTGGATGTTGACAAAGAACTGGTCCCCGGGATTCAACGGCATCGGTATTCTGGCAACCTGATCAAGCGGCAGGGTGGCGGCGGTAATGGCGTAGAAAATCGGAAAACCGACAACGCAGATACCGGCCATGAGAAATACATAGGTGAAGGTGTCAAGTATGGGGGTACGTTCAACCATCATAGCGATCACGTAGTGTACTGAACTCTTCGTTCAACAAAGCGAAATTGCAATACGGTAACAGTGATGATCAGCGCCATCAACACCAGCGACTGGGCGGCCGACGCTCCCATGTTCAAACCGACGAACCCATCCTGGTACACCTTATAAACCAGGGTATTGGTTGCCCCTCCGGGACCGCCCTGAGTAACTGCATGGATCACTCCGAAGGTCTCAAAGAAGGCGTAAATGATGTTCATTACCGTCAAAAAAAAGATAGTCGGTGACAGGAGGGGAAAGGTAATTACCCAAAAACGGCGGAGCGGCCCGGCACCGTCAATAGCTGCCGCCTCGATGAGTGAATGGGGAATGGCCTGAAGCCCGGCCATGAAAAACACAAAGTTATAACTGACCTGTTTCCAGGCACTGGCGATCACCACCAGGAACAGGGCGTCATTGCCATTGAGCAGCGGATTCCAATCCATTCCCACAACATTTTTCAGAAAGTAGGCTACAACCCCATACGCCGGGTGCAGGAGAAAGAGCCAGAGAATGCCGGAAATGGCCGGGGCCACCGCATAGGGCCAGATCAGCAGGGTGCGGATCAGGGCTTTGGCGCGCAGGGCCCGGTTGGCGAGGCAGCCGAGGGTCATCCCAAAAATGATACTGGTGAAAGCAACGGCGAGGCTGAAAAACAGGGTGATGCCGACGGATTTCAGATAGAGGATATCGGTAAATATCCGCACAAAATTTTCAAACCAGACAAACTGGCTTCTTCGGCCGAAGGGGTCGCTCAGCATAAGCGATTGCAGTAAGCCCTGGATCGCCGGCCAATAGAAGAAAGCCAGGGTCACCAACACCTGCGGGGTGATGAGCAGATATGCCAGACCGTTAGATTTGAAATGTGAGCGTTTGATCATAGGGCGCTTTGCTGGTCAGCGGTCAAAAAAATTATTGCAGGCTTACCTCCGCTCTTTATCGTAGGGTGCGCTTGTGCACCCTACGATACTGCACAGAGAGGGTGTTGAGACCTCACCTACCTATTTATTGGTTTTTTCAAACTCGCGCAGCTTGTCGTTGCCACGTTTGACAGCGTCGGCCATGGCCTGTTGCGCCGTCTTGCTGCCGTTCCAGATCAACTCCATTTCTTCGTCGAGGATGTTGCGAATCTGCACGAAATAACCAAGACGGATACCCCGTGAATTCTTGTTGGGTACGGTTCGATTAAGCTGCTTGATACCCACTTCCTGGTAGGGGATCTTATCGAAGAAACCTTTGGTTTTCAGCGATTCGTAAGCCTTCGTGGTAATTGGGAAATAACCGGTCTCCATATGCCAGAGTTCCTGCATGTCGGTCTGAGCAAGAAAATTCATGAAGGCGGCAACGCCCTTATAATGTTCTTTAGGATGGCCTTTCATAACCCAGAGAGACGCACCGCCGATGATGCTGTTCTGCGGCTGCTTCATATCGGCTTCGACCGGCAGCGGCGCGATATCCCAGGCGAATTTGGCGTTTTTGTTGACATTGCCTATACCGCTTACCGATTCCATCATGATTGCCGCATCGCCTGCAACAAAGGCGGCGTTCGGGCCTTGATATTCACGGCCTTCATAGGAGAATCGTCCGTCGGCCATCCAGGACTTGAGGCGCTCCAAATGCCCCACCACCTTGGGGTTGTTGATCATCAGCTCGCAATCCAGACCTTCGTAGCCGTTGGCCTTGGAGGCAAATGGAATATCGTGCATGGCGCTGTAGTTTTCAATCTGGATCCATGACTGCCAGGTGGTGACCAGACCTTTTTTGGCGCCGGCCGCCACAAGCTTTTTGGTGATTTCTGCCATCTGCTCCCAGGTAAGCGGAACAGTTTTTGACGGCATATCAAGACCGGCCTTCTTAAACAGATCGACATTGTAATACATTACCGCCGTCGATGAATTGAATGGCATGGAAAGGAGATTGTTTTTTTCATCGACATAATAGCTCAGTACCGCCTGCAGATAGCTCGACCAGTCTATTTTAAAGCCTTGGTCGGCCATGAGTTGATAGACCGGGTAAATAGCCCCGGAAAGCATCATGGTCATCGTCCCGACCTCAAAGGACATGAGGATGTGCGGGTGTTTTTTGGCACGGTAGGCGGCAACACCGGCGTTAACAACCTCGCCGTAATCGCCCTTATTGGTGGCGACAACCTTATATTCCGTTTGGGAATCGTTGAAGGCCTTGACCATCTTATCAAGGGTCTCGCCCCTGGCCCCGCGCATGGCGTGCCACCATTCGATGGTGATAGGTTCGGCAAAGGACTGGCCGGCAAGAAGCACCATAGCCAACATAACAGCAATGAATGTTGATCCGCGTTTTCCTTTCATACATTTGTCCTCCTGTAAGGGTTAGAAATGGCGTCCGCGAGCAATTCAATGCCCTCGGGTCCGTTGCTGGTTATCTGCATGAAAACGTCAATATCGCTCATTTTTCATAATCGGTTCTCAAGTGGGAGTCAAGCGCTGTTGTTACGTCAACCTGCTCTTCCCATTCTATCTCTTTTTCCAGCCGCCGATACGGTTTTTATTGTTGAAGGGAAGAGCTTCGTAATGTTAAGAAAACAATACGATACAGCAATAGGCGGGCAAGATTTTTCCCACGATCAAAAAGAGATGAAATATGGCTCAAGTAATTCTCGAAAATGTAGTGAAGCGTTTTGGCAAAACCGAGGTCGTCCATGGTGTCGATCTGATCATCGCCGACAGGGAATTTCTCGTGCTGGTCGGACCCTCCGGCTGCGGTAAGTCTACCCTGCTGCGCATGATTGCCGGCCTCGAAGAAATCAGCGAAGGCCGCATCCTCATCGACGGCAAGGTAGTCAATGACGTGGCACCCAAAGACCGAGGCTGCGCCATGGTTTTCCAGAATTACGCCCTCTATCCGCACATGAACGTCTACAAAAATATGTCCTTCGGGCTGACCATCAAAGGTTTCTCCAAGCCGGACATAGAAGCCCGTGTGCAAGAAGCAGCAAAAATCCTCGGCATCGGGGAGCTTCTCGCCCGAAAACCGCACGAACTGTCCGGTGGGCAACGGCAGCGGGTGGCGATGGGCCGGGCTATCGTCCGTAACCCTTCGGCTTTTCTCTTTGACGAACCCCTCTCCAACCTCGACGCCAAACTGAGAAATACCATGCGGACCGAGATAAAACTCCTCCACCAGAAGGTCCGTACGACGATAATCTACGTCACTCACGATCAAGTGGAAGCGATGACTCTGGCCGACCGTATAGTCGTTATGCGTGGCGGTAAAGTCGAACAGATAGGTACGCCGATCGATCTTTTTGAGAATCCGGCCAACACCTTTGTCGCCGGATTCATCGGCAGCCCGCCTATGAATCTGCTCGATGGCCAACTGCAGCGGACAAACGATGGCATCCATGTGATTTTGTCTGAAGGCCTGCACATTCCCATTCCAGAAAAAGATCAGGCAAGCTCGCTTTCAGATGGCCAAAAAGTGGTTTTTGGCATCCGCACGGAAAGCGTCAAGCCCCTCTTCAACGGTTCCCGGCCACCCCAAGCTGGGGAATGGACCACTGGCGGTAAAATTGAGGTCGTTGAACCGCTGGGCGGCGAGACCCATCTGCACACCGATATTCTTGGGGTAAAATTCACCGCCAAATGTGATGGGCGGCAACGAATCCACGCTGGGACAGATATACCCTTTGCCTTCCGGCTCGATGCCATCCATCTCTTCGATGCCGAAACCCGGCAGGCAATCTATTAACAGCCGCTACTGCAACCGCCACTCGCCAAACCGCCTCCTCCTGATGGCGCAAAGCGAACCATCGGCCGATGAGATCGCAGGGACATATTTCTGATATGTTGTCATATATATGACATTTTTTATGACAATTGTGACAATATCCTGGTCAAGAATGTTAGCTGCGAGGCTCCTTCCATTGCTGCTTCAAAGAATAAAACCTAAATTTTGAAAATAGCCTCCCCTTATGTTTCGTTTTTTATATTAGTGCGTTTCATGTGAAATTAAAGATATTTCATTTGAATTTTCCCTCAAAACGGATTACAAACCAAAGAAAAAAGGATTTCCGCGATTCCGCATCAATGACGGATGATTTTACACCTGCCTCTCATCTCCAATAAAAGGAAGCCCGCCATGACCCCAGAATCCCTCCGCAAAGGACCAGCAACTGGAGAAACAATCCTGGAAACCGAAGTTTTGATCATCGGCGGTGGAGTGACCGGTGCAGGGATTATGCGCGATCTTGCCCTGCGCGGCATCCATTCCATCCTCGCCGACAAACGCGACCTCTGCGCCGGCGCCTCCGGAGGCAATCACGGTCTGCTCCATTCCGGTGCCCGGTATGTTTCAAACGACCTCCATTCAGCCAGGGAATGCCGACAGGAAAACGAACTCCTGAAACGGCTGGCCCCACAGTGTATTGAAGAAACCGGCGGCCTGTTTGTCGCTGTTGATGGCGATGACCCGAAGTTTGCCGAGAAGTTTCCAACACTCTGCCGCCAAGCCGGAATTCTTTGTGAAGAATTATCCGTAGCCGAGGCGAAAAGGCTCGAGTCCCATCTGTCGGATAAACTGATCAAGGCCTATCGGGTTCCCGACGCCACGGTCGACCCGTTTCGCCTGGCTCTCGAAAATGTCGATCACGCCCGAGTCATCAATGGCAGTATCTATCGCCCGCATACGGAAATTCTTGGTTTTGAACAAGCAGATGGTGCGATCCGCGCCGCAATCTGCCGCGACAACCGGACCAACACCCTGCTGACTATCCGCGCCCGGCAATTTGTCAACGCCGGTGGAGCATGGGCCATGATTATCGCCCAGCTAGCCGCCTGCAACGATGTACATCTCCTCTATTCCAAGGGAACCTTGCTGATCAGCCACGACCGGATAACCCACCACGTTATCAACCGGCTGCGGCCGCCCGGCGACGGCGACATTCTCGTACCGGGAGGAACGGTTTCCGTTCTCGGCACGACCTCCATGCGCACCGACGATCTTGACAATGTCCGTCCGACTGTTGACGAAATCGATCTGAATATCCGGGAAGGGACGGCGATGATTCCGGCACTCGCCACCGCCAGATACATCCGGGCATTTTCCAGGGTACGCCCCTTGCTGCAAAGCTCCGGCAACTCGGACGACCGTGGAGCTGCCAGGGGCTTCGTTCTCCTGGACCACGCCGGCCAGGGTTTAAGCAATTTCTGCACCATTACCGGCGGCAAACTCACCACTTTCCGCCTTATGGCCGAAAAAGCTTCCGACCTCGTCGCAGCCAGGATCGGCAGCAAGGTACCCAGCAAAACCGCAAGCGTTCCACTGCCCCAAGGCGAGGCCTGCCGCTGGACTGCACCCGGCGCCGCCCCGAAATACTGGTTCAAGGCCAACAATCCTGATGACATGATACTTTGTGAATGCGAAATGGTACCGCAGTCGGCAATAGACCAGATCGTCCAGTGCGCACCGGGCACCGAGGAGGAGATGACCCTTGAGGCCATCGCCCTTCGCTCCCGAGCCGGCAAAGGCCCTTGCCAGGGTTCATTCTGCGGCATCCGCATCTGCTCGTATCTCTACGACCGTGGATACTACCGTGACAGAACCGGCCTTGTGCATATGCGCAACTTTTTCAACGAACGGTTCAAAGGCCAGCGTACTGTCATATGGGGACAACAGGCCGCCCAGATGGAACTGGCAGAGGCCCTGCACTGTGGGCTTCTCGGCCTCGATAGCTTGGAAGACGATTAATGACGACGTGCCAAATGAACACTCCGCCGGAGATGGATATGAAAGAGGAAACCCGCCATTTCAACACCCAGCTTGCCATAATCGGATCGGGAATCGCCGGTTTTGCCGCATCAATTTTCGCGGTGAACCGAAAAATCGCCACCGCCCAGATCGGCAATACCGGAGCATTGGCCTACACAACCGGCTACCTGGATCTGCTGGGCAAACAGGACGACGAGCAAGCTGCGATCGCTGATCCTTGGCGGGCACTGGAAGAGCTGCGTAAGAATCAGCCAAATCATCCGCTCAGCCGAATCCCGACTGCCGATATTCACAACGGTTTCGACGAATTTACCGCCTTTTTCGGCGAATACGGCCTCGCTTACAGCCGGCCCGGAGCAAACAATATCACCGCCCTGACTCCGGTCGGCACCCTGAAACAGACGCTCTGCGTCCCGGCCACCATGGCTGCGGGGCCACGAGCCTTTGCCGCTCAGAAACCCTGCATCATCGTCGATTTTATCGGCTTGAAAGGCTTCAGCGGCCGCCAGGTAGTTGCCAATCTGCATGACCGCTGGCCGGATCTTGGCACTGAACGTATCGCTTTTCCGGATATGGACCATGGCGAAATTTATCCGGAAGTCATGGCCAGAGCACTGGAGGTTCCAGCCACCCGGGAAAAACTCGCCGCAGCATTAAAAGGTGCTGCCGGACAAGCAAAGGTTATCGGCCTGCCGGCAATCCTCGGTATGCACCGCCCCGATCACGTTCGAGCCGAGCTGGAGAGACTGACCAGCCTGGAAATCTTTGAGATTCCGACCATGCCGCCGTCGGTGCCGGGTATCCGCTTGCGCGAGTTGTTCGAGCAGGTACTGCCACACAAGGGGGTGACCCTCATCCCCCAACAAAAGGTTACCGCTTTAACTTTTGCTGCAGAAGGAGCAACACTTTCTCTCAGCGACAGCTATGGTCCGATCCGTATCCACACACAGGCGGTTATCCTCGCCACCGGCCGCTTTTTAAGCGGCGGCCTTGAAGCCCATCCGGATGAGATCAGAGAGCAATTGCTTGGTTTGCCGGTGACCCAACCGGCCGATAGGACCCTTTGGTATCGCGATCGCTATACCGACCGACGCGGCCATGCCATCCACCGTGCCGGCATCGCGATTGATCATGCTTTCAGACCATTAGCCAGAGACCGTAGACCGTACAACGAACGGCTTTTTACCGCCGGGATCATCCTTGCCCATCAGGACTGGATTCGCAGCCGTAGCGGCGCAGGAATTGCCATCGCCACCGCTTATCGCGCCGTGGCAGAGGTGGAACGATTTTTAATAGCCCAGGCATAACCAACAGGAAAAAGGATCTGTCATGGCGGAAACACCAATAGCCACCATTAATTTTAAGGAAGAAGCGCATCGACTGCTGCCGGAGGGCGCCAGTTTCGAGGCCTGCCTCACCTGCGGCCTCTGTTCGTCGGGCTGCCCGGCCTCAGGTATCGAAAACATGGACCCTCGCAAGTTCATTCGTATGGCCGAACTCGGCATGGACGAGGAACTTTCGACCACCCCCTGGGTGTGGTGCTGCACGCAGTGCAAACGCTGCCACCATGTCTGTCCGATGAATATCGATATCTCCCAGCTGGTCTTTCTCGCCCGCAGCAACTGGCCGGAAGACAAAAAACCGCAAGGTATCGTCCGCTCCTGCCAAATGATCTGTGCAACTGATTCAACCAGCGCCATGGGCCTGCCGCCAGCCGACTTTGTCTTCGTCGTCGAAGATGTGCTGCAGGAAGTTCAGGCAACGCAACCAGCCTTTCGTCATCTCCAGGCCCCCATAGACAAACAGGGTGCGCACTTCTTCGTCAATCAGAATTCCCGCGAACCGATGAGCGAACCGGATGAGATGGTTCCTCTTTGGAAAATCTTCCATCTGGTCGGGGCCGACTGGACCTATTCCTCCATAGGCTGGGCGGCGGAGAATTTCTGCATGTTCTCCGGCAATGAGGCAGCGTGGTACGAGGTCATCAAGAAGCGGGTCGACGCAGTCAACAATCTCGGCTGCCAAGTATGGCTGAACACCGAGTGCGGCCATAGCTATTACACTATGTGGCAGGGAATGAAGCGTTTCGGCCTGGAAGCAAATTTTCGCCTGGAAAGTCTCATCACTTACTATGCGAGATGGATACGGGAAGGCAAGTTGCCGGTCAATGCCAAGTGGAACAGCAAAGGTATAAAGTTTACCGTCCAGGATCCTTGCATGATTGTCCGCAAGGCTTACGGAGAGGCCATAGCCGAGGACATGCGTTTTGTTGTAACATCGCTTGTCGGCGAAGAGAACTTCATCGATATGCAGCCGAACCGCAGCGCCAACTACTGTTGCGGCGGCGGCGGCGGATTTTTACAGGCGGGCATGACTGAACATCGAAGAACCTACGGCAAACGCAAATTCGACCAAATCGCCGCCACCGGTGCCGCCTATGTCCTCACCCCCTGCCATAATTGCCATTCGCAGATGGAGGATATCGGCCACTTTTATGGCGGCAACTACGGGGTCGTCCACTTCTGGACGCTTATCTGCCTGTCTTTAGGGATTCTCGGCGAGAACGAGCGCACCTACCTGGGACCTGATCTCCTGGCGCTTATCGACTGATTTTTGCAGCATACGTCGCCACACAGGTCAAACCTTTTCAGCCCACCAGATAGGTGCCGGTTCCAGCGGCGATAAGCACCTTCTGCTCATTACAAAGTTCGGTGCGCACCACCGCCACCTTACTGCCCTTACGGAGCACTGAACCGGTCGCAGTAAAGTATTCGCCTTTGCCCGGTCGGAGATAGTCAACGCGGAGATCGATGGTGCCGATTTTTGCCACGTGTTTGCTGACCTCTTCCCTTTCCATCTCTTCCAAATGTTTAAAAAGCTCCACCGATGCAACAAGGCCGCCGGCGACATCGAGCACCGAGGAAATCACGCCGCCGTGGAGAATTTCCCGGACGAAATTGCCGACCAGTTCCTCGCGCATTTCGATTCGTAGTTCAACATCCGTCGGTGTGAGGGTGACGATCCGCATCCCGAGAAGACGGTTAAAAGGCATCCGTTCTTCATAAATCAGTTTCAACAGCTCGAGCATTTCCGGTAATTTCATAGTCGCTGTTTAAGGACGAGTCAGTCGAGGATTTTTCTTTTTTGCGCAATTTTCTTAAATATTTTTCTGATAACCGGCAACGCCGTAAGGTCCTCGCCGGAGATACGCCTGAGGACGAGGTCGGTCTTGGCAATGACGGTGGCGCTTCTTACACCTTTTTTGGAAAAATAGGCCAATTCTCCAAAGACATCTCCGGCTTTCAGGATTGCCATTTGCAGACCTTTGCTATCGAAGATGGCAACACTTCCGACGTCAATAAAATACACCCCATCCGGGCTGTCATTGACATGAATGATGGGCTCGTTTTTTTTTCGCCATACCAATTTGAATTTTCTCTCCCAGGCGGTATCGACCACAAGAGCCTGGTAAAACACCTCATTCATGGCTTTAAAGAGCTCACTGGAAAGATTGAGCAGGCGGATTCCGAGATGTTGTCCGACAGGCTCTCCGATTTTCATGCCGACCTGCCGGAAGTCATCTTCAGGGCTGGGATGATTGCCTATATATTCGAGCACTCGTTCCGTAGGCATATCCTTTTTGCCGGTCATTTCGACAAAGAGCTCCTGGCTCTCAAGGAGTTTTTGCCTGGCGAGGGGGAAATCCGGCTGTATTCCCTGCAGAACGTTGCCGCAGAACAACTCAATGGCCCGATTCTTTATCTGAATAAATCCCATGAGTTGCTTCTTGTTCACATCCGCCGGACACTGATGAATCCCGGGTTTATAGATGGAAAAGATATGCACCGGGTGAAGAAAATTCTTGGGTGTGACTTTGCCGATGCAGGTCAAATATCGGGCGTGCTCGGTCTGCCAGAAGGCCACCTCGCGATCCATGAGAATCTTGATGCCGAAGTAACCGCACAGTTCTTCAAGACGACTGGCCACCGAAAAACTGGCGCCAAAGCGCATAATCTTGCCATCGAGAACTGCCTCGATCACATCACCAGTAAAGAGCCCAATGCGGGTTTCAGAGATGAGCCCTTTCTCCATGGCATGGACCATTTCCAAGGCAACATTCAGCGCCTGACCACACATCTGGTCTTTACCTTCTCCAACATTTCTTTCAAAAATTGCCACCGCACCGTCTCCCGCCGAAGATTCGATGCTCTGCCCCTTGCCGCAAACCGCATGGACTATTTTTTTCAGGTTGCGGTGATACAGCAACATGAAATCCTTGATTTCCGTCGGCCGCATATCAGCGGTTTTCAAAGAATAGCCGACCATATCGCTGAGCAGAATGGCCACCTCTTTTTCAATCCCGACCAACTCGTCGCTGCCTGCCGCCTGCACCGTTTTTTTTGACTTCATAGGATACACACCCAGTCAATCTTATTCCCTGAGAAAAAATTTCGCACACTTTCTCAAAGATTGTTTCGTTAAGGGACTTATCCCCCATGTCGGGGTTATACTTTACGCATAAGAAAAACATCATTCCTCTTATGGTAGCCGCATAAAAACCAATGGTCAAAGAAAAACTGCCGACACGTTCACCTTGAAAGATCGGCGTGTCCTTCACCGGCAGATTTCAAAATAAGCCGTTGTAAAAATAATCCCGAAAGCTATCGAAAAAGGTAGTTTTGGTGGATTTATTCCTGTGTTATCGGATCAAAGCAACAAGCTGGCCAGCTATCAGACCATATGTCTTGTCAATATCATGATGTTGTCTTACATGCTTTGCCGCCTGGCAGCCAAGTTTAGCGCGCAGCTCGCTGTCGCCAACCAAGGTGTCGAGATTGTCGACGAAACCTTGTGGTCGGGAAGAGGGCGAGAGCAGCCCTGTCTGACCATCGACTACCGCTTCACGCCCACCCCATTCCTCGCAGGCAACAACCGGCAAGGCGCAGGATTGGGCCTCAAGGTAGACCATCCCGAGTGATTCCTCAATGCCGGGGAAGGCAAAAATGTCGGCGGAACTGTAATAGGCGGCTAGTTTTTGCCTTGCAATTTTCCCGAGAAAAAGAGTGCGCCCCGGCATAACTCGAGCTGCCAGAGTTTCCAGATCACTGCG
>JAABQY010000104.1 GCA_011391225.1 Desulfobulbaceae bacterium
CCGCCAGATCGTCAGGACGCACGTCTTTTAATTTTCCTTTATTTGCCCGGCAGCCCGGAGTCCGGTAGCTGGCCAGTATATATGCTTTTTTCATATTGATTCTCCCTTGTTGGGTAATTTTCGTGGCAATAGTATTTCTTAGTTCCTGAGCGGCTTGCCGGTCTTCAGCATATGCTGAATACGCTCAGCGGTTTTCTTGTTGCCGCAGAGTTTCAGGAAGTTTTCCCGCTCAAGTTGAAGGAGATAGTCTTCACTGATCAGCGTGCCGGCATTGACGTCACCGCCGCACATGACCTGGGCGATAATGAAGCCCATTTCCGCCTCATATTCGGTAATAAAATTACCCATCTTCATATTCCACAGCTGACTCTTGATGGCAGCGGCAATGCCCCGGCCCGGAGCCGGGAGATTTTCCACCGGACGACTTGGCCGATAGTTGACGGCAAGCCCAAGCACCTTCTGCTTGGCATCACCAATCAGACGATCAATATCCATGGTGATGCTGTCGCCATGGCGCATATAATCCATGCCGTATAATTCCGCCGCCCCCACGGACACCTTGGCCATGGCCAACTGCTGGAAGTTCTTGATGATAAAGGGCTGCACATCGGTGTTGAACTGCTGCCCCAGCTGAATGGCACGCATACTCATCTCTTTAGTGCCACCACCGCCGGGCAGAAGGCCGACGCCGATCTCGACCAGACCCATATAGGTCTCGGAATAGGCGTTGACCGCATCGGCGTGCAGGCAGAATTCCGCCCCGCCGCCGAGCGCCATGTTAAAGGGTGCGGCAACCACCGGCACCTTGGCGTATTTCACCGCCATGGTGGCCTTCTGGAAGGCTTTAAGAACCATGTTGATATCGTCATAGGCCCCTTCAGCAAGGGCCACGGCCATCATCATTAGATTGGCTCCGACGGAAAAATTTGCGCCCTGGTTAGCGATGACCAGGCCGACACCTTCATCTTCCGCCCGCTTGATGGCCTTGTGGGTCATGGCCAGGATGTCGCCACTGATGGCGTTCATCTTCGAATGGAACTCGAAGCCAAAGACACCGTCGCCAAGATCGAGTACCGAACAGCTGGCGTTTTTCTCCACCACCTTGCCGGCTTTCCTGAGGATCTCCAGGCGAATTTCCCCAGCTTTTACCGGCATCGGCAGGTATGTCCGCTGCAGCAGATCGAAGTATTGTTTGCCACCCTTCTCGTCGTAGCGATAAAAGGAGGTTATTCCTCTGAGGGTCTCAGGCACCTTGACGCCGTCTTTTTCCGCCCGCTTTATAAAATCCTCAACGCCAATGGCATCAAGCATCTCAAAGGGACCGATCTCCCAGTTGAAACCCCAGCGCATGGCATTGTCGACATTGACGACGTCGTCGGCAATCTCCGGAATACGGTTGACGGCATAGATAAGGGTGTCGCGGATACTCTTCCAGGCGAACTCGGCGCCTTTATCGCTGCCGCCGACAACCATCTTCACCTTCTGGCCAGGGCTGTCGACCTGCTTGACGGCCAGGGCTGAGGCGAATTTCGGTTTGGCGAGAGGCTTATATTCACCAGTTGTATAATCGTAGTAGAACAGGGCCTTCTTACCGGCCACCATCTCTTTCTTGTAAAAGCCGCCGCCGCTCTTATTGCCGAGGAGACCGCCATCGATCATCTTTTTCATGAAATCCGGCATCTTGAATACCCCACGTTCCTCATCATTGGGCAGGAGGTCATGGGAGTTGGTGCCAACATGGCCGAGGGTGTCGAGACCGACGAGATCGGCGGTGCGAAAGGCAGCGCTCTTTGGCCTTGCGGTCGCCGGACCGGCAATGGCGTCAACCTCTTCGACGGTCATACCCATCGCCACCATATGTTCAATGCCCTTATAGATGGCATAGGTGCCAATACGGTTAGCGATAAAGTTGGTGGTGTCCTTGGCATAGACAATGCCCTTGCCGAGCCGCTTGCTGATAAAGTCGGCCATGCCCTGCATGATTGCCGGGTCGGTCTCCGTGCAGGGAACGAGTTCCATCAGGCGCATATAGCGCGGTGGATTGAAGAAATGGGTGGCAAGGAAGTTTTTACGCACCTCAGCAGGCAGTACCGCCGCCATCTCGTTCACCGACAGGCCGCTGGTATTGGTAGTAAGGATGGCGCCGGGGGCAAGGTTCGGCACGAGTTTTTTTAAGAGATCGAGCTTGATCGGCATGTATTCGACGACCACCTCGATAATCCAGTCACATTCCTTGAGTTTCCCCAGGTCATCAACCAGGTTGCCAATCTGAAGCTGGCCCGCATAACCACTCAGGTAGAACGGCGCCGGTTTGATTTTCAGCAGGCCCTGCAAACCGTTTCTGGCGATGCGGTTGCGAACAACCGGACTGTCGAGGGTTAAACCCTGTGCTTCCTCCTGCTTGTCCAGTCCTTTAGGAACGATGTCAAGCAAAAGAATTTCCAATCCCGCATTGGCGAGATGAGCGGCAATGGTGGCCCCCATTACTCCGGCGCCAAGTACGGCTACTCGATTAATTTGCCTCATGTTTTTCTCCGTTAGATTCTTAAAACTTTGGTTTTTAAATGGTGTCTCAAAGGTCGAGCTATAATTTCGGCTGGGCGACTTTGCCATTACCCTTGATTGCATAAAGATCCTCGATAACATCTTTGTATTTTTCGAGGATAACCTTGCGTTTCAACTTCATAGTGGGGGTAAGCTCCCCGCCTTCAATTGAGAAGTCATTGGCCACAACCGCGAAGAATTTTATTGTCTTGTACGGCGGATAGCTCTTGTTCAACTCCTTGATAGAGTTTGCATACAGCTCCTTGATCTTAGGATTCTGCACTAATTCTTCATTATTTTTGTAGCTGATCTTTTCATCCCGGGCGAAAACTGCCAGTGTTTCCATATTCGCAGTGATAACCGCGACCAGATAGGGCTTGCGATCACCGAAGACAAAGGCCTGAGAGATATACTGGTTGAGCTTCAACTCGTTTTCGATAGGCTGGGGAGCGATGTTCTTGCCGCCGGCGGTGACGATCAATTCCTTCTTGCGATCGATTATATAGACAAAGCCCTGTTCATCAATCTTGGCGATATCGCCGGTTCTAAACCAACCGTCCTGGATAGAATCAAGCGTTGCCTCATCGTTTTTATAGTAACCGAGCATGACCTGCGGCCCTTTGACCAACAACTCACCGTCCGGCTCAAGTTTCAGTTCCGTTTCACGAATGGCTATGCCGACCGAGTCAAAGCGTGTCTTACCGGCACCGCTGATAGCTACACAGGGACTGGTCTCGGTCAGGCCGTAACCGTTATACACCGGCAGGCCGATGATCCACATGAATTCGCAGATGGTTTTGTCGAGCGGTGCCCCGCCACAAAGAAAGTACGTAAGCCTGCCGCCAAATCGGGCGCGAATCTTTTTAAACACCAACTTGTCAAAGAGTTTATATTTCAGGCCGAGAAGGCCGAGAGGTTCGTTGGTGATGTATTTCTTATTGATGTATTCCCGCCCTATCTCAATTGCCCGATGAAAGATTTTCTGGCGAGCAGGCGGCATCTGGCTGACACCCTCATGGATACGAGAATAGATTTTCTCAAACAGCCTGGGAACACTGACCATTGAGGTCGGCCTAACCTCCAGCATATTATCCATAACCGTCAAGGGGCTTTCGGCAAAAGCGATATGGTTGCCGTTCATCAATGTATTGTAGTAGCCACCGGTGCGCTCAAGGACATGGCTCAGCGGCAGAAAACTGAGGGTTGTCATATTCTCCTGCGGCATACCAAGTTGATCAACACCGTATTCGGCATTGATCATGATATTGCGCTGGGTCAGCAGAACCCCCTTCGGTACACCGGTGGTTCCCGAGGTATATATGATGGTGATCAGGTCGCCCGGGGTAATCTCGGCAATCTGTGCCTCAATCTGCTGCCGATCTTCGTCGGAAAGAGGGGTATCGATCTCGGACAACTGGTATTGCGTGAACACCGGGAATGAACGATGCCCCATAAATCGTTCAAATGAAACCACCAGATCGACATTGGGAAGCTCTTCTTTGATCGAGTAGAGCTTTTCATATTGGACCTTGGTCGAGCAAAAAACGATTCGTGACTCGCTATGGTTGATAACGTAAGCCGCTTGTTTTGCGGTGTTGGTTGCATAAATCGGTACGGTAATGCCGCCGGCGGACTGGATGGCAAAATCGGAAACTGCCCAGCCAAGCCGATTCTCTGAGAAGATGGCCACCTTATCTCCCGGCGTCATCCCGAATTTTTGTAAACCTCTTGCCAGCAGCAGAACCCGGTCGTAAAACTCGTCATAGGTGAGCGAGTGATACACCCCTTTCTTTTTATAGCTGATCGCGGTTTTCTTGGCGTACTTTTTGGCGTTGTCTTTGATTACTGCCGGGATTGACTGATATGACATGATGCTCATATGTTTCTTGCTCCCTTTAAGCTGATCTTGCCAGCCTGGCTGTGGTGACGTTTACGTTAATAACCCATCCTTCTTTGCTGTATATCTTACCTTAACGTTTAAGTCAATATCAAAACAAAGCTATTCGTCAACAAATTATTGTATGCGGCCCAGTACCCTTGTGCAAGAGAAATGAATTTTTTTAACATGCAAACAACATGTTAAGATTTGTGCCTTTGGGGGTATTTGTGTTAAAGACAAAGATACTCGGCTACCAATTCTGATAATTGCTTCAGGGGCAAACCTCGTAGACGTCAAAAAGATCAAAGCTCTCGAAGATCTTACTCTAGGTCAATGGATAGTCCTCGCCGCATAAACGACGGATCTGATTACTTCTTTTCATCGAATTTTTTGCAGGAATTTTTCATCGACAAATAGAGGATAAAGCTAGACGGCGCAATCCGCACAAAGGCCATGGGAAAATACCGCCTCCGACATCAGATATCGATTGAGGTCCGCCCAATCCACCTACCTGATGCTGTTCAACCGCCAGTCATAATCGAGGAACTCGATCTTGATCTCTCCAGTGGCAAGTTTCTGAACCTCTTGACCGGTAAGCCCCAAAGCCTCGGCATTACCGGCAAGAAACCCAGCCAGAGACGAAAATGAACGCCACCCTTTGGCAAAATCATCGCCATACCATTTAAAAATTGAAGAAACCTCCAGCACCCGCCCGTTCAAACGATTGCGGCTGCGATCACGGAGAAAAAAGCCCGTCGCCTCGGTCAGCTGACGCTCCAGATCGGCTCCGCGATAGGCCTCGGCGCGCAGAGCGGGACAACCAATGCTGGCACAATTGGCGGCAAAATGGATGCGTGGATCCTTATAGCGATCTGAACCGCGGATCAGGCCATGTTCAATATCATCAAGCGACCGTGTCATCCCGAGAAGCGGGATAAATTTCTTCTTCCAGGGTGATTGGATGAGATTGCCGAGATCTTTTATCGATCTCAGATCCGGATACTTGACCAGAATAAGTTCGACGGTCCAGGCGTTATAAGCGTTCAGGAGAAAGGCCAGCTGCTCGCTGGTTGCCCAGGAATCAAATTCTGCAACTTTTACTTCCGCCAGCCGCCGCAGGTAGTCTTTCAGATCGTTTCTTCTCACCGCAAGGCCTGCATAATCGACCTGACTGGCGTGTTCCTCCGCCTGCACACGCACATGGGTCTTCAAGAGCCCGTCCCATGTCCCGTGATCAAAGGTTGCCGAATGCACCTCCGGCACTCCCAGCAACAGACAAAAGAGTAAAAGTATCCGGTACATCTTTATCCTCTTTTCCAGGTATGGTACTTTTCCATCAAGGCGAGAATTCTTGCCGGCGCATGCGCCCGTTTCCATTCTCCAGCCGCATATTTGTTAGCCTCGGACAGTGTCGGATAGGTATGGATGGTGCCAAGGATCTTATTTAAGCCGAGCTTATGCTTCATGGCCAGGACAAATTCGGCCAGCAGGTCGCCGCCATGCTCTCCGACAATCGTCACCCCAAGAATCCGATCCTTACCGGGCACGGTGAGGATCTTGACAAAGCCATAGGCAGCACCATCGGCAATGGCCCGATCAAGATCATTGAGACCAAAACGGGTGACTTCGTAGGGAATCGACTTGGCCTTGGCCTCCTGTTCGTTCAAGCCAACCCGGGCAACCTCCGGATCAATAAAAGTCGTCCAGGGGATAACCGAGTAATCGACCTTGAACTTTTTCCATTCACCAAACAAGGCATTTACCGCCGCGTACCACGCCTGATGGGCGGCGACATGGGTGAATTGATAGGGTCCGGCCACGTCGCCGGCGGCATAGATATTCGGGTAAAGGGTTTCCAGATAGTCGCCGGTCGCCACCGTCCGATCCGTGACAATGCTCAGTTCCTCCAGGCCATAGCCGGTCAGGCGGGCGCTGCGACCGACGGCACAGATCAGGACATCGTAAGCGATGCGTCTTTCCACCCCCTGATGGACAACAACAATGGCCCGCCCCTGGTTATCACTGACACAGCGAACGGCGCCATGCTCGGTGAGGACGGTAACGCCGTCTTTTTCAAGAGTTGCCCGGGCGTAGGCCGAGACCTCGACATCCTCTCGAGCCATGATTCGAGCACCCCTCTCCACCTGGGTTACCTGAGATCCAAGCCTTGCAAAACACTGCGACAATTCGCAGCCGATCGGCCCTCCTCCAAGTATTACCAAGCGCTTCGGCGCTTCCTCATAGGAACGAAGAGCATCCCACAAACTGTCGCTGGTCAGATACCCTGAGTCCTCAATACCCGGCAGGGGCGGGATAAAGGGCCGGGCACCGGCAGCAATTATAATCGACCGGGTGGTAAGTCGTCGCTTTTCTCCATTGTCCAAAACAACTTCGACGGTCCATGGATCAACAACCTTGGCATATCCCTTAAGGACCTCTACCCCGAGTCCGGTATAGCGCTCGATGCTGTCGTGCGGCTCCACCGTGGCAATAACCCGGTGCACGCGTTCCATAACCTTTTTGAAACTGAAACGGGGCTCTGCATCTTCCAAACCGTAAGAGCCACCATTTTTAATATGATACACCACCTTAGCGCTCTTGATCAGAGCCTTGCTGGGAACACATCCGAAGTTGAGGCAGTCGCCTCCCATCTTGTGGGCCTCAACAAGGGTCACCTTGGCTTTTACAGCCGCAGCGATGTACGAACTAACGAGACCCGCCGCTCCGGCGCCGATGACCACGAGGTTGCGGTCAAATTTTTTCGGTTTCGTCCACTTGCTGTAAATCCGACGCTGAACCAACCATTGATTGATTTTTTTGGCAATAAGCGGAAACACTCCCAGCAAAGTAAAGGAAAGAAGTAAACCCGGCGAGACGATCCCCTGCAGACTGTCGATTTTGGCAAGCTGAGTACCGGCATTGATGAACACCAGGGTGCCGGCAAGCATGCCGACTTGACTGACCCAGTAGTAGGTAAAGGTCTTAATGGGTGTCAAACCCATGAGAATATTGATAAGAAAAAATGGGAAAATAGGCACCAGCCGCAGGCTGAAGAGATACAAGGATCCTTCCCGCTCAACCCCTTTGTTGATCGCTTGCAGGCGATCACCGAAACGTTTCTGCACCCAGTCGCGCAGAAGATAGCGGGCAGCCAGAAAGGCCAGAGTTGCCCCGATGGACGAGGCAAAGGAGATAATCACAAAGCCCCAGACCAAGCCGAAAAACCCGCCTCCGGCAAGGGTCATGATGGTGGCCCCAGGCAGGGAGAGGGCGGTCACCATAACATAGATGGCAAAAAACCCAAGGCTGACCATGAACGGGGCTTTATCCCGCCACAGAAGAAATTCCGCCTGTCGCGCCTTGATATTTTCAAGGGTCAGCAAGTGGTTCAGGTCAAAGGCAAAAAAGCCGAAGACGGCGCTTATAATTACAACAACGATGAGGAGTTTTTTCATGAGGCCTTGTTCCGAATCTGCATGCCTTTTTTACCCCAGCACTCTTTTCAGGGCCTGGGCTATTTCTTCGATTTTGTAGGGCTTCGTCAGGTAATCGTTCATCCCCGTTGGCAGACACTGCTGCTGATCCTCTTTCATGATTTCCGGAAAGACCTGGAGGACAGTCCGCAGGTCGTCATTACGTTTATACAATTCTTTCCAACTGAGGTCGAGAGAAAGCTGAATACACTCGATGGGAGAGATTTATTTGTCATTTCGGCGAAACAGTTTTACACTGTTGTTGCGGCAAGAAATGCCGGAACACATGGTGCCTTGAACCTCGACACCCTAAGTAACAAAAGTCCACCGCCCGTTCACCGACCCCGGAAAACAGCATGGCAATGAAAAATTATTATCAGATACTCGGCGTAACTAAAACCAGCACGGCCGAGGAGATCCGTAAAAACTATCGAAAGCTGGCGATGCAGTACCATCCCGACCACAACCCCAACGATCCGAAGGCGGAACAAAATTTCAAGGAGGTTGCGGAGGCCTACGGGGTGCTCACCGACCCGGTCAAACGCCAACAATACGACAGTTGCCGGACAGGTGACAACGTCTATACCAACGGCCAACCAAGGGGCGGCTTCACTTACAGCCAGGAGGACATTCTCCGGGACCTCTTCAATGACCCGAATTTCCAACAGATGTTTTCCGGGTTATTGCGGGAATTCCACCGCTCCGGCCTCCGCTCCAATTCGGCGTTTATCAAGCGGAGCTTCTTCGGCGGCAAGGGTGGTATTTTCATCGGCGGCATTTTCCTCATCGGCTCTTTGGCCGGACCGCTCCTGACCGGAGCCGCACGAAAAAGTTTGGCGAGGAAATCTTCTCTTCTCAAATCAGTCGGCAGGGCCTTCGGTTCCCTGCTCGGCTCAGGCTATATGGCCAACAGCCAGGAACGGCAAAAGAGTCCTCCGAACCCTGCCGGCCATCCGGATTTAGACACAACCTACAATACACTGCTCACCGCTGCCGAACTGCGACAAGGAAAAACTATTCAGGTTCTGGTCTACGGTGAAAAAGGTGAGCAAACTTTGCAGGTGAAAATCCCCGCCGGCAGCAGAAGCGGGCAAAAACTGCGACTCCGAGGGAAGGGCCGAACCAGCCCTTTAGGGAGAGGCGACCTCTACCTGCATCTGGTAAGAAAAGACCTCTGCTGTGGGAGGAGATCATAGCCCTTGGGTTGCGTGTGTTAGCCCGCTTTGCAACTTATTGCTGATCTTTTTGCCGGTGACTCTGCAGGATAAACATCGCGGCAAGCACCACCAAGACCCCAGGAATCACCCGCAGAGGCGGCAAACCATGCCCCAGAGCAAGATTAATCAGAAGAACGAGACCCGGATACAAATAGGAATAAGCCATTACTTTGGTCGGACCGAGAGAGGGCACGGCGAACTGGGTGAGAAAAAAAGTAATGATAGTGGTAAAAATCGAAAGATACACAACGCCAAGCCAGGCAAACAGCGGAACAGCTGACCAAGTCACGGCCGACAACTTGCCACCAACAAACACGAGCAGCCAGAGGCTGCCGGTCACCAGCACCCAGAAGGTCATCACCGCCATCGACTCCCCCCGATGAAGAAGCTTTATCAAGGGGGTGTACAGCCCCATGGCAAAGCAACCACCGAGAAAAATCACGTCGCCCCGGTTCCACTCCATCGCCAGGAGTTGCAGCGGATCGCCCCGAAAAACTACCCAGACCACACCGACCATGCCGCAGAAAAGAGCCAGCAACTGCCTGCGCCCCAGCCGCTCGCCGTTGAGAACACGGGCATATCCCCCAGAGATCGACGGCACCAAAGCAAAGATTACACTGGTATTCAAGGCGCTGGTGTAGCGGAGAGATAAAAACATGCAACAGAAAAAGATCACCAGGCAACCGCTGATCAGGGCGCAACGCAGGAAGAGGGAAAAGGAACAGCAGAGACCGTAACGAAAATGGACCAAAGGTCCAAAAAGTGCAGCCGCCAAGACAAAGCGGATGAGGGTCAGAATCGCCGGCTCAAGTTCTCTGGTGATTGCCGCTCCTACTGTAAACGATGTGGAAACAAGGAGTGCGGCAATCACCATCAGCAGATGGACAAAGGCCGTCGAAGGCTTCCTGTCGCCGCCCGACGAGACACTAGTTATCAGCCGGTACGCGGCAGGATCGAGCATTCCTTCCCACCTTTGATGCCAAGGCATCACCATCAATGCAGATACATTGCTCATCGTTCTGCCGGTCGATCAGCCGACTCTTTTCTCGATCCCAAACAAAGAGCGATACACCACCCCACCGAGGACGACAAACATCGGCAAAGTCCAGATAAGACCGAGTCCTAATGGCAGGGAGGAAACCATTAAGATAAGGCACATAACGATAGAGAGTCCGAAAACCTTCCACCACTCTCCATGAATCGCCTTCCGCGAAGCCTCCATGGCCTGCCATGGCGACATTTTCCGATCAACAATGAGCGGCAGAGTCATAGCATATCCGACAGCCAGATAGATACCCGGCAAGATCAGGAGTAAAAAGCCGATACCAATCAAGAGTGCCTGGAGAATACTCACAACAATGAGTTTTCCAGCCACGGAAAAACCCTCGAAGACCATTTTCCAGGTAATG
>JAABQY010000105.1 GCA_011391225.1 Desulfobulbaceae bacterium
GGTTTGCCGGTAACGGCGTCTTTTTGTTCTGTGAAATTAATTAGTGCATATTCAATTTATGCATTCTAAAACAATGCCGTAAGTTTATTTTAGCCGAATAATGTTCAACGTTTTGTCACTATCGGCTTTTTTTGACGGAAAATCCTTGCCTGTTTGTTCTCTTTTAGTTAGGTTGCTCAATTATTTTTTAAAGACCGGCTTCCAAGGCTTTTTGTCAATTCATCAACCGTCAAGACCTAGTATTCATTGAAAGGAGGAAAGTGCATGAAAAAGATGTTGGGTAAAAGTCTCTGCGTATTTGCGGCCGCGTGTCTGCTGTCGGTGCCGTCGGTGTGGGCTGAAAATATCAAGGTCGGGGCCTTTGGCCGTTACCGGCCCGGCTTCGTTTCTCGGGGGTCATGCCTTATCGCGGCAGAATAAAAAAGATTTGAACCGCCTTCTCGACCATCAGTACGAGTTGTTCCCGATTCTCAGGGAGCGGAGATCGCAGCTCGCCGGCACCTTGTCCGGCGGCGAGCAGCAGATGCTGGCCATGGGTCGAGCCCTCATGTCCAAGCCATCTCTTGTAATGATGGATGAGCCCTCCACCGGTCTTGCCCCGCTGATTGTCCGAGATATTTTCCAGATCATCGCCCGTCTGCGAGCGGAGGGCAACACCGTCCTTTTAGTCGAACAGAACGCCAAGGCGGCCCTGGCCATCGCCGACCGCGGCTATGTCCTTGAAACCGGCAAGGTCATTATCCAGGGGCCGGCCGAGGATCTCCTGGCCAATCGAGATGTGCAGCGGGCCTATCTCGGACGGGAAAGACTTGAGGATTGAGCAAACCTTTTTGTCGTGAGCTGTAACTTTTCTCTTTCAGAAAATACCATTTTCCATGACAATAGAGAAAATACTACGATTCCTGACATCTCAAAAACCCTTTGGGGGACGGACTATGTATTGGCAACAGGCATTTGAATGCATGCCCAGGGAGGATCTGGAACAACTGCAACTTGAGAGGCTCCAGGCCACCCTTTACCGTTTGGGAACGCATGTGCCCTTTTATCGACGGCGGCTGCGCGAAGCTAAGGTCGATTACGAGGCGATCACCTCACTCGACGCCCTGCGCCGTCTGCCGTTCACCACCAAAGAGGACCTGCACGGCAATTATCCCTATGGCCTTTTTGCCGTGCCCCTGCGCGATGTCGTGCGGATCCATTCCACTTCCGGCACCGCCGGCATGACCACTGTTGTCGGCTATACGAAAAACGCTATCAAAAACTGGTCGGATCTGGTGGCGCGGATTCTCTGCGGTGCCGGGGTAACTGCCGAGGATGTGGTGCAGATTGCTTATGATTACGGCATATTCACCGGTGGCCTCGGTTTGCATTATGGAGCCGAACGGCTTGGGGCCTCGGTCATTCCCATCTCCTCCGGCAACATCAAACGACAGATCCGCATCATGCGTGATTTTAAGACCACCGCCTTGGTCTGCACTCCATCCCATGCCTTGAAACTCGCCGATGCGATGATGGACATGGGTTTAAACGGCAGTGAATTATCCCTGAAATACGGGATATTCGGGGCAGAGCCCTGGTCTGAAGCAATGCGCCGGGAGATCAGCGAGCGCCTTGGTATCATCGCTACCGATAATTACGGCCTCTCGGAGGTCATGGGACCGGGGGTTGCCGGGGAATGCCTTCTATGCAACGGCCTGCATATCAACGAGGACCATTTTCTTGTCGAAATCCTTGATACGGCAACGCTCGAACCGGTGGCAGCAGGCGGGATCGGCGAATTGGTCATCACCACCCTGACCAAGGAAGCCTTTCCGGTCATCCGTTACCGTACCCGCGATCTCGCCCGCCTTCTGCCGGGCATCTGCCCCTGCGGCCGGACCTTCACCCGCATGAGCAGAATCCTCGGTCGTTCCGATGACATGCTGACAATTAAGGGGGTGAATGTCTTTCCCGCCCAGATCGAGGCGGCACTCATCGATATTGTTGGCGGTGAATCGCCCTATCGGATTATTGTCGACCGGGAGAAGAATGAAGATACATTGACCGTCATGGTTGAAGTCACCGAATTGCTTTTCTCCGACCAGATACGTAAACAGTGGGCCTTAGCCGACGCCATCCAGGACCGCCTGGTCACCGATCTCGGTGTTCAGATACACGTCAAGCTGGTCGAAGAAAAGACCCTCGAACGTATTGACAGCAAGGGTAAAAAAGTCATCGATAATCGCAGGTTATAGGCATATGACAAGCCCAGAGATTAAAGGCACGACAAGCAAGCCTCGACGAATCGAGGCCTTGAAACGACTCCTCCTCAACTTGTTTCTGCTGACCGTCGGCAGTTGCATTTTTGCCGTGGGTGTCAACGCCATCCTGGTTCCGCAGAAATTCATCAGCGGCGGAGTCATCGGTATCGCCCTTGTCCTCCATTACCTTATCCCCGGATTGTCCATCGGACTTACCTATTTTCTGCTGAATATTCCCCTGATCTTGCTCGGCTGGTTCAGTGTCGGCCGTAAGTTCGTCCTCTATACCTGTTTCGGTATGGCGATATTCTCTTTGGCGACAGCCCTTATCCTTCCTCCGCCCATCCCCATTGGCAATCCGATTCTGGCGGCTATCCTCGCCGGTATTCTTTGCGGTACTGGTGGGGGGATTATCCTCAGATCGCGGGGTTCGGTGGGCGGCATCGATATTTTGGCGGTCTTTCTCAACCGCAAATGGAGCTTTCGCATCGGTGCCACCACCTTCCTTGCCAATGCTCTGGTGCTGATCGTTGGCGGCTTTTGCTTCGGTGTTGAACAGGCCCTGTATTCCCTGGTCGCGGTTTATACCAGCAGCAAGGTTCTCGATTACGTCCTGACCGGCTTTAATCAACGTAAATCGATTTTCATCATTTCCGACCATTCGCAGGAAATTGCCGATCAAATCCTTGGTCGCTTGCACCGAGGGGTGACCTTTCTCCAGGGCACCGGGGCCTATTCGGGTGGTGAAAAGAAGGTTGTCTTTTGTATCATTACTCTGATCGAATTGTCGAAGATGAAGGAGCTTGTCTTCGATGTCGACCCGGATGCCTTTGTCGTGATCAACGACACCCTGGAGGTACTGGGCAAGAGACATGGCCAGATCAATGCAAACTGATCTTCTCTCGGCTGGACCTTGGTCCAAGGCCAGTTATCACCCTCTCAAGGAGACCGCTTATGGCTGAACCGATGTTGATTGCCCAAAACACCCAGGAAGCATGTTATCTGCTGCCTCAACTGGCTAATCGCCATGGTCTGATTACCGGGGCGACCGGTACCGGCAAAACTGTGACGCTGCAGACCCTGGCCGAAAACTTTTCTCGCCTTGGCGTACCAGTATTCATGGCCGATGTGAAGGGCGATTTGAGCGGCATCAGTCAGCCCGGGAAGATCAGTGACAGATTGGCCGCGTTACTGCAGGAGCGTGGCTTGCCCCCGCCACAGCCTCTGGCCTGCCCGGTCTCATTATGGGATGTGTTCGGCGAACAAGGCCATCCTGTTCGCGCTACCGTGTCCGACATGGGGCCACTGCTCTTGGCACGGATGCTCGGCCTCAATGAAACCCAGGCAGGGGTATTGAATCTGGTGTTCAAGGTTGCCGACGATCAGGGTCTGTTGCTGCTGGACATTAAGGACCTGCGGGTCATGCTCCAGCATGTCGGCGACCATGCCAAGGATTTCACCACCGAATACGGCAACATCAGCATCGCGAGCGTTGGTGCAATTCAGCGTGGCCTGTTGCAGATCGAGAGCGAGGGCGGCGACCATTTTTTTGGCGAGCCCATGCTCAACATCCTCGATTTCATGCAGACCGACAACCAGGGTCTGGGGGTGGTGAATATTCTGGCCGCCGACAAACTGCTGAACGCACCGCGCCTCTATTCCACCTTCCTGTTGTGGATGCTGTCCGAACTGTTTGAGCTCCTCCCCGAAATCGGTGATCCGCAAAAGCCCAAGCTGGTTTTCTTTTTTGACGAAGCCCACCTGCTCTTCAAGGACGCACCAACCGGGCTGGTCGAACGTATTGAACTGGTGGTGCGCTTGGTGCGGTCCAAAGGAGTGGGTGTGTATTTCGTGACGCAAAATCCGCTGGACATACCAGACACCATTTTAGGACAACTCGGCAACCGGGTGCAGCATGCCTTGCGCGCCTTCACCCCTCGAGACCTCAAGGCCGTCAACGCCATCGCCCAGACAATGCGGCCCAAGGCAGGACTGAACATTGAAATGGCGATCACCGAGTTGGCCGTAGGCGAGGCCTTGATCAGTTTTCTCAACGCCAAAGGCAGTCCAACCGAGACTGGACGTGTGTTCGTTCTGCTGCCCGGTAGCCAGATTGGCCCCATCACGCCTGCCGAAAGACAATCCGTCCTGCAAAGTTCTCTGATCGCGGGTGTCTATGAGCAAGCATTGGATCGCGAATCAGCCTTTGAATCGCTCCGTGGCACAGCCCCAGCTGCTGGTACGTCCTCGAGAACGGTGAAATCCTCGCCCGCTGAGGAGCAGGGCGGCCTGCTTGGAGGCATGTCCGAGCTGCTTTTTGGCTCAACAGGCCCTCGTGGCGGTCAGCACGACGGCATTGCCCAGATAGTTGTAAAAAATGTCGTGCGCGCCGTGGGATCCTCGATTGGACGAGAAATCATGCGCGGAGTACTCGGCAGTTTGTTGGGCGGAGGCAGCCGCCGCCGCTGATTTTTTTGTGTGCGCAGGCAGGGGGACGGGTCAACGGCGAAGGGTCACGGCGAAGGGTCAGGTTTGACTTGTGGGTATCTTCTAGCTTAGCCATTTTACAGCACATGATTGGACAAGCTGATTTTAAGTGCAATATTTCATGACCATAATCAAATTTCACAAGCTTCTCTTTTTCATATTCATTGTATCTCTGCTGCAACTGCCTTGTGCGCCTCAAGCTGGTTGCCGATCTGCAAGCACGGAAACACAAGTATCCTCAGGCCTCGCCAAAAACGACACCCCCAGCGCTCGATTCAATACGTTCAACACCCTTATCCGGGACGGTACAATCAGCCGAAATGAAGGGACCAAACGTCTCAACACTCTGCTTTTGGAGTTGAGGGAGGATTATTCCCGCAGAGGTGGCCAGGATTTCTCAAAAAACAGCTGGATCTTCCCTGTTAAGGGGTATGATGCGAAATCTATCGGGGGGAGCAACAAAGGCTATAGTGCTTCAGGATACGATTATTTCAGCGGTAATCGCCACGGCGGACACCCCTCGTTTGATATCTTCATTCGCGACCGCAATCAGGACTGTCTTGATGATCAGTTAGGAGTGCCGGTCAAGGTATTGTCACTTGGTGGCGGCATGGTTGTGGCCATTGAGGGTGTATGGGAGCAGGGGAGTACATTGCGTGGCGGCAAATATATCTGGGTCTATGATCCCGGCAATGAGCTGCTTTTGTACTACGCCCATAATGGCACTTTGTCAGTCAGGATTGGCGACATTGTCAAGCCAGGGGAACTGCTGGGCACCGTCGGACGTAGCGGGCTTAATGCTCTAAAACCTCGATCTCCAACCCACCTTCATTTGACTGTATTGGAGGTAAAAGATGGCAGACCGACTCCGCTCAATATTTACCAAGATCTGGTTGGTGCAGGAAAGGTGTTGAGTCTGGGAATGGGGGGCAAGCCTGATTAAAACAGGGCATTTACTTCGTTGTTCCAATGCCAGTTATGAGTTTCAGTGTAAAAATAATTGCCAAAGTTGTCTTGAAAGGGTAGTTTCGGAGTCGTGGATCGGGCGGCTCTTCTTAGGAAAGAGCCTTTTTTTTTAAAACCCGAAGAAAGAGTTACCTATCTCCTCACCCCTCTAACCATACGGTTTACCCCATGCCCTCAGTCATTCATGAGACGGCCATAGTCGATCCCAAAGCCAAGCTGGGGCTGGACGTACAAATTGGCCCTTATTGTGTTGTCGGACCTGATGTTCAGTTGAGCGATGCGGTGCGGCTGGTTGCCCATGTTGTTGTTGACGGACGCACCATTATCGGCGCGCGAACGGTTATTTATCCTTTCGCTTCAATCGGGCAGAGACCGCAGGATCTCAAGTATCACGGTGAGGAATCGTCCCTTGTCGTCGGGGAAAACAATCAGATCCGCGAACATGTTACGATGAATCCGGGAACCGAAGGCGGTGGCATGATCACGCGCGTCGGAGACAATGGCCTTTATATGGTCGGCGTTCATATCGCACATGATTGCCAGATTGGTAACAGCGTCGTGATGGCAAATAATGCAACGCTCGCCGGGCATGTCCACGTTGGAGATTTTGCCGTAATTGGTGGGCTTGCAGCCGTGCATCAGTTTGTGCGCATTGGGGCTCATGCCATGATTGGCGGGATGTCGGGTGTCGAAAGTGACGTGATCCCGTTTGGCATGGTCAAGGGAGACAGGGCCTATTTGGCCGGGCTTAATATCGTTGGGCTTGAGCGTCGCGGCTTTGGCCGTGAGGATATCCACGCCTTGCGCAGCGCATACAGAATGCTGTTTTCAAAGGAAGGCACGATGGCCGAGCGCCTTGAGGACGTCATTGCACACTATGGCGCGCAGAAGCTTGTTGGGGATATGATAGGCTTTGTCCGTATGCGCACATCACGTGCCTTGTGTCAACCAGACAAAGAGAGCTAATCTCATACATACAGTTTTCACCAAGGAGGCCTTTCCGGTCACCCGCTATCGCACCCGCGATCTCGGTCGCTCCGATGTCATGCTGATAATTAAGGGGTGAATGTCTTCCCCGTGCAAATCAAGGTGCTACTCATTGATATCAACGGCATCTGAAAACACCAAGAAATATAATGGACAGGCTCTTTTATTATTTGACTGATCTATCAAGTATGGGAGCGTACGCCCTGGTTTTGGCTATACTCTTGGCCTGCGGCATCGGCTTGCCCCTGCCCGAGGACATTCCCTTGGTGGCCTCCGGCTACCTCATCTGGGACCAAACCTTCTCGCCGATTCCGACGTTTATTGTCACCATGTTGGGTGTGCTCACTGGCGATTCTATGCTGTTTTTTCTCGGCAGGCGTTTGGGGCTTCACTATTTGTACCAAAGGAAAAACGGCAAGCCGCTGTTCAAGGTCAAACGGGTGCAGCGCGCCCGCGCCTATTTTCGCATGTTTGGTGATAAAATGGTCTTCTTTGCCAGGTTCGTCGTCGGCTTCCGGCTCATTGTGTTTTTTATGGCCGGAGCCATGAAGATGAAGTACAGCCGTTTTCTCTTTTTTGACGCACTGGCCGCCCTGATAAGCGTCCCCTTGTGGATTTTCCTCGGGTACATGCTTGGCCGGTATTTTGGTGATCAAATATCCGTTTTACTGAACTATCTCAAGGATCTGAAACACATTGTATCGCTGGTTATCGTTGCCGCCCTTCTCCTCACTATGGCTCGTCTCTATTATAAATATCGGCAGAGCGAAGGCAAAAAGAATCTCTAAGCCGTTGTAAAAGAATAACATGGCCAAAGGCATACCCGGAACGGCATAAGACGCAGTAACGAAATGGGTTGAAGTGGCCATGTTATTTCGTAACACTTCCTAAGTTACCCAACGTTCTGCAACCTGAGCGCTATGTTTTTTGAGGGTTTACTGCCTGGGCTTCACCACAGTGCCCGGGGGTAAAAAGATCTCAAGCCTCGTTATCCCTCTCGGCTGTGCTGACTGGCATCGGTTTTTCCGCCATGCCATAATAATACCGATAAAAAGCTTCACCCTTATCACGTACCAGGCCACTGCTGCGCAGTATCATGTAAACCGTGAAAAGGCTGATCACCTGCAGGGTGTTGCGGCTGTATCCGACTCTTTCCCAGCGGCGGTGTGAGGCAAAGACCGGTGTACGGACAAAGGCCAGTGCTCCGGCATGCCGGGTCTTGATGGAAAGCTCGATATCCTCCATCAGCCGGTAATCGGGAAAGGCGTCCGGGGTGATTGCCGCACGGCGAAAGAATTGCACCTGGTCGCCGAAGGCAATACCAAACCAGAGGACCCGCAGGTCGTTGAGGGTCTCGGTGATGCGAAAGCGCAGGGCCGGGTGTTGGTAGCGGGCGGTACAGGCACCGCCGGCGACATGGATATTGTGTACACAATGTTGCCAGATGTTCTTGATGGAATCCGGTCCCAGGCGGCTATCGGCGTGGACAATAACCAGCAGATCACCTTTTGCCTGGCGATATCCTCTAGCGATTTGGGTACCGCGGCCTGGAGGCGACTGTACGGTACGAACCCTAGGGTCGCATTGTGCCAGGGCCAGAGTATTGTCGGAGGAGCCGCCGTCAATGACGAGAATTTCTGCCGGAATCTCCGGGGGAATGGCAATGGCTTCAAGGCATTGGCGAATATTTTCGGCTTCATTGCGGACCGGGAGCAGCACTGACAGGCGGGCAGGCGGGGCAAAAAAGGCGGGGGCGATGGGGGAACGGCGGTAAAAGCGCAATACGAGTGCCATGAAAAACGGCGCAAATTCCAGGATGAGCAGCCATGAAGGAACCTGCCAATGCGACGTTATATTGAATTGCAGGGTCACGTAGAGCACAACAGTTGTCGTCGTGCTCAAGACCAGCCAAGGGAGGCTCTGAAAAAGCACGGCAAAAGGGAGAAGCATGGCAAAATACCAGGGATGGACAACGGGGCTGCACAGCAGGAGGAGTCCCAGCACCAAAAGAGCCGCGCGCAGGCGATGCAGGTCGAGAACCCACAGATAGCAGGAGCCCAGTACCAAGGCCGCTGCGCCGACGGTGCTTGCAGTGGTGACGGGCAGGACGAGCCCGCTCAGTATCTGCGCCAGGGAATTGAAGGTTCCGGAGCTTACAAAAACGTGCAACACCTGCAAATGCGCAAAAAACCCCTTTCCGAAGGGTAGCCAGAGAAGCAGCGGTAACACCGCCAGCGGCCAGAATTTCTTCGGAACACCCCTGAGGGCAAAAGGGAGGAGTATTGCCAACGATACCTTGACGGCCATAGCCAGGCCAACAAGGAGAAGCCCACGCCGAGCATAGCCCCAATGGATGGCAAGAAAGCCGGCAAAGAGGGGGAGGACAAGGAGCGGTTCAAGATGGCCCTCGCCGATAAGAAGCAGGGCCGGCAGGGGATGTGCAGCATAGAGCCAGCCATGGCGCTGTTCCATCCCATGTTTTTTCAGGGCAAGGAGCAGTAAACACAACACCCCCATGTCGCCTGCAAGAAAAAGGATTTTTAAAGCAATGGCGGGATGATCAGTAAGAGCGGCAGCACGAAAGAGGACCTGCGCCAACGGGCCATAAAGAGATGGAAAATTTTTAAAATTCACCCCCTGCCATACCAGGTTTCGAAAGGGCTCGGTTTTTGCCGCCGAGGGAGCAAGGAGATAGGGGTTGAGGCCGACATTTTGCATTTGGCCTTCCCAGATATAGCGGTTGAGGTCGGAGTTGTGGGGCCAGGAGAGAAATACCAGGCGTAGCAGCAGCGCCAAGAGAAGAATTGTTGCCGCCCCCTTTTTTTCAGAATGGCAGTGCCACAGAAGCAGCATACCGCAGGCCATGGCCGCGAGGCCGCAGAAAAACCAGGGTTCAAAACCGGCGCTCAAGGGTTGGCAGGCTTTAAGGAGGGTGGCACCGCCCAGGGAGAGAGCCGTTCCGCTGGGGAAGAGAATCGCAGCTTTTAAGATCTTTTTCATTCGGTTCTATCAAGCTGTCGTGTCGGGAAAGGATAGACAATGAAACCGAAGCCGGAATGCGTCACTTTGCATCTCGGCCTCGGCCCTCTATGATGCAACGCTCGCACATTAAACAACGATACATAAGGCCTGTGTTTTAGCGAGCTGCGTCAGTTTGTTGGTTACCCGGCCCATGGAGAATTCAGCGACCTCGGTGATTCCCCGCCGCCCGACAACGATTGTACCGTAACCACTCTGGTTGGCTTCCTGGACGACGGCCACCGCTCGGCTTCTTACCGAGGTTATAATCTTCGTTGTGATCCGATCCGGGGAGATGTCCATGTTTTCAAGATGATCGATGGCGGTTTGCAAGGCCGGCTGAATTTCCCTTTCGGCGTCGCCCATGAGTTGCTGGCGATAGGCCTCGGGGAAAATGTCTTCCAATCCTTCACTTGAGACGGTTATGCCGCGAATGGCATGGAATAAGGTGATGGAGTTATTACCGTGATTCAGCATTGTGCCGGTATGATCGACCGCCCGGAGGCCACCCTCCGAAGAATCCACAGCGACCAGAACCTTGTCTGAATTCGGTTTTCCTCCTATCATCCAGAGCGAAAAAGTGTTGGCGGCGCTGAGGATTTTGCTGGCGACACTGCCGAGGGGCGTGCCTTCGTCGGCGCTTGCCTTGCCACGACCAATCACCACCACGTCATAACCCTGGCGAGCCTCGGCGATTATGTCACGGGCGATGCCCTCTTTTTGTCTGCCGATTCTCGTGGTTAC
>JAABQY010000106.1 GCA_011391225.1 Desulfobulbaceae bacterium
ACACAGTCAATGTGCAACTCGGCACAAACATTTCCAAGGGTTTTCCTGCCAAATCCCGGTTTTGGCATATCGGGAAAGGTTGGAGCTGCGGTCTTGTCCTTGGCGGCGACGACATTCTTTTTCGCTGGTTGGATGATCTTGAACACCTGCTGTGGCGTCAAATTATTATTCTTGGCAATGGCAAGAAGGGTCTCCTCGTCCTTGGCCACTTGCAGCCCCTGTTGCTTAAGGAGTGTCAGGGCCTTTTCAAGATCGATGCCTTCCTTTTGACTAAACATCTTCAGCGATGAACGTTCGGCATGGCCGTAGGGAGGTTCCCCGTATTTTTCGGCCCCCGCCGCTTTGAAATGGGTTCCCAGTTGGAGTACAAGATTCACGGGCGGTACGTGGAAATAGGTCATACCGGCAACCAGCGAGGTAAGCAGCAGGCCGATGTTAAACGGCATTGTGAATATCTTGATTTCCTTAACCCTGTTTTTCAAATAACTTTTTACCGCTGCCCAGTTATAGAAAAGATGGAGAAAACCGGCCAGCAGAAAAAGAAAGCCGATGGTCACATGCTGCTCACCCCATTCGGTTTTGGTCAATCCCCAGAAACGCCAGTCGGCCCAGTAGGCGACCCGTCCTTCAGGCACGATATAGAGAACAATCGAATTCAATATCAGCACAACAAATGAGACCAGCATGGTCATCGAGGTTATTTTTCGCATCTTTAAGTTTCCCTTTGATATGTTTTTTACTGCAATGCACTCTTTGTTGAGGCCACATTAGTAATGTTATGGGGTGAAAGTCCAGATATCTCCTTTCCAGCCTCAAAAAAGATCACCTTGTTCATCCCCGTTCAATCCAACATGGATGTTTTGAAAGATGCCCTTCACCAAGCACCTGAAATGTTGCGGTGCAAGGTTTTTGTTGCACCAGCGGTTGGGTCATATAATAGGGAAAGGACGGTGCAAATAGCGCAACTTGCAGGATGTCGGGAATGCGGCGGCACCGCGTGTATTCCGTTGCAGTACCACTTATTATCTTGCTGTTGAACTCTCAGCCTGTTGTTCGGCCTTCTATGCTTTCACTCTTGGTTGTACCGTTCTTTTCCTGCTCAATTTTCTTTCAAAACGGCAGAGCTGGTTGCAAAGTAGCTGAAAGTACGAAGGAATTTCAGCTCGACCATTTGAGATATGATCTTTTGAAACTCCTGAAAGTTCTTTTGCGATTTTTTGTTGGCATGTAGCTTGCTAGAGATGCGCACATGGATGACAAGAGGTGCGGTCCCGCACCCGAAAAAACTGGCCGATAACGACCAACAGCAAAGGAGACGATAAACATGCAGAAGAGGATGTGGATCTTACCGTGGTTTTTCGCTGTAGCAGCATTGTTGCTCGGCACTCATACAGAGGCAGCCGATCAACCCAAGGTAGCGGCTCCGGCCGGGGAAGCAGTTGTGGTGCCGACTATAGCCATCGACAAAACCGAACTCAGCAACGGCGGGGTGATCAAGATCACCGGCAAAGCCCCGGCCGGAAAACCGGTATATCTTGAGGTGTGGGCCGACGAACATGACGTTCGCTCCAGTCGTTTCGATGCCGACCCGGACAAAGACACCGGGAAGCGTCCCTACCTCTTTTATATCACCGGGGAAATGCCCGCGTACTATAAGATCTTTGTACCCAAGGAAATGAAGAAGGTCCTCGACGAAGAGAAAAAGCAGGGCAATAAATGGAGCTATTCGAAACTCCTGAAAGACCTTGGCGCCGATGTTGCCTATAATGAACCGGCTAAAATCCAGATCGATCGCCATCAATCGTCGCTCATGGCTAGCATCATCGGCAGCCGCGGACCGCTCCTCGAAGCCATGGACGAAAAACAGACCCGAAGCCGTTCGATGCAGTTGATCAAGGCCCGCTTCCGTTCCATAGGTAATGTTCTGGCCCCGGAGATCGATATCCAACCCGATGGTACCTATTCCGCCACAATCAAGGTTCGCGACGGTGTTGCCCCCGGCAAATACAAGATAGTCGCCGTCGTCGATAAAAAGGTCAAAAGCGAGACCCTCACCTTTGAAAACAAGATTTCTTTTCCGACGATGTATCTCGACAACGCCGGAACCAGCATGAATCTCGTTTGGCCCTTTCTCCTGACCTTGGCAGTAGCCATTTTCGGCGTTCTCATGGGTGCCGGCGGCGGGTTTATCATGAATCCCCTGCTTCTTGCCCTCTTTCCGGCCCTGCCCCATACCGTGGTTGCCGGGACGGTCACGCCCACTGTGCTTTTTTCCCAGGGTAGCGGTATCTTCAATTATTCGAAGATCAACTTTATCAGCTGGAAACTCGGCTGCGGTATCGGTGTCGCCATGCTCTTCGGCGGCTTTATCGGCCCGAAACTGACCGAGATGATCACCCTGGATCAATTCAAGTTCGCCTTCGGCTGGATTCTCCTGATCCTGGCCGCCTTGATGTTCTGGCAGACCACTCCCAAGTATCTCGCCGGCAACAAAAAAGAACAGGCCATTCTCAAGGAGTTTAAAAAGCGCGCCGAAGAATCGGCCAAGAGCAAGTAACAAGATCTCATTCAGGAGGATTCCAATATGAAGGTAGAATTTTGGGGACAGGAATTTAAAGTCAATATGTTCGTCGGTTGTACCGGTGGTTTTCTCATCGCCGTATTGTCGTCGATGTTCGGGTTCGGCGGCGGGCCCTTCATGGTGCCGCTGATGACCGTGGCTTTGCGTTTGCCGATGTACGTGGTGGTTGGGAGTTCACTCCTGGCGATCTTTTTTAACACCTCAATCAGTACCATGCGCCATTATCAGTTCGGCAATTTCGACTTGATCTTTTTCCTGGCGATGTTTCCGGCTGCGATTCTCGGCGGCTACATTGCCCCGCAAATCGCTAAAAGGGTCAGTCCGACGATAGTTAAGCGGATTGCCTGCGTTGGTTTGGTGCTTTTGGCGCTCAACCTGCTCGGTATTTATTAACCAACATACGGGAGGGTCGAGTGATTATTCGATCCTCCCGGTCTTATTTCTCTTTGAAATCAACCGAAACAATGCCATAGCGCCGCATGATGCGCTGCAAGGCCTGTCGCTCAAGACCACAATCGGCGGCGGCGTTGGTGACATTACCGCGGTTTCTAACAAGGATGTTGCGCAGGTAGCTCTCGGAAAAGCGGCTGACTATTATGGCTTTCGCCTGGTTGTAAGGCAGGGCATGGATGTCTTCGAAGTTCTCGTCGCATTGTCGCGGTGTTTCGTTACTTTCCTGCAGACCGAGATCGGTGAGAGAAACACTGCTGCCGGCTGCCGAGAGGACAATGCTCTTGAGAGTGTTCTTGAGCTCCCGGACATTTCCCGGCCAAGGGCGCTGGTAAAGATGGCGGAGAACCTCCTGAGCGACTACCAGGTCTTCCCGGTGGTATTGCCGTTTGTAGAGGGCGAGGAAATGGTGGATGAGGAGCGGCACATCCTCCCGCATCTCCGACAGATTAGGCATAACGACGCTGACTACATTGAGGCGATAAAAGAGGTCGGCACGGAACTCGCCGATACGGATTTTTTCCTCAAGATTCTGGTTGGTGGAGGCCACCACCCGGACGTCAACCTTGAAGGTTTTGTTTTGCCCAAGCGGCTGGATTTCCTTTTCCTGCAAGACCCGCAGCAGCTTGGTCTGCACCTGCACGGGGATGTCGGCTATCTCGTCGAGGAGCAGCGTTGAGCCGTGCGCCTCAAGAAACAGTCCTTTTTTCTCCTGCATGGCTCCGGTGAAAGCGCCCTTGCTGTAGCCGAACAGCTCGCTTTCCAGGACATTTTCCGGCAGGGCCGGACAGTTGACGACGATCATTCGCTGAGCCCGTCGCCCGCTGAGATTGTGCAGGGCCCAGGCCGCCAGTTCCTTGCCGGTGCCGCTTTCTCCACGGATGAGGACGGTGGCATCAGTATCGGCGATCCTTGCCAACAGATCAAGCACGCGTTTCTGTGCCGCACTCTGGCCGATAAAACCTTCAGGCAGGGCCAGGTCGTTGAGTCTTTCCGTCAATTGATAATTGGTCCGCAGCAGCGTCGTACGTTCCAGGCAATTGCGCACTATCCGAACAATATGATCCTTGTCGAAGGGCTTCTGCAGAAAGTCATAGGCCCCATCCTTCAACGCCTGGACGGCCATATCGATTGTCCCGTAACCGGTCATGATAATAACGGACATCGTTTGGTCATACGCCTGTATTTTTTTGAGCAACTGCAGGCCGTCGAGGTCGGGCATTTTGATGTCGGTAATAATCACATCGGGCTTACAATCACCAAGCAGTTCCAGTGCCGCGAGGCCCGAAGAAGCGGTGACGACATCGCAGGCGCATTTTTTTTCGAGGATCAGGCGCAGCATGGAGAGCATATCAGGTTCGTCATCGACGATCATCGCCAGTCTGCGCGACATACTCTTACTGGACGGCTGAGCCTCAGTCATGGGACCACCTTCAGGGGAGCAGGATAATGGCAGTTTACCGGGATAAAGGTGCCGGCAATATTTTTTTCTTCAGCCAGTTTATGGGGCATCCAACGAGGAGCCCAAATGGCAAACATCTGTAGTCCTGGTGAAATTGTGAATCGAAGGCAACGAGAAAATCCGTATACCATACAGCACTGTGCCATTCTGCGGCAATTTTCGCAAGGCCACTCGCTGTTTGTTTAGAAGTCTTAGAAGTATTTTTTCTGCAATGCCTGCAGAGAAAAATACTTCTAAGACGTTTTTGGCCTTGAACTGCTAGAGCGGTCGCAATTCGACAAATTTCAAGGCATGGGTTGTACATTTGGTTACACAGGCGGGATTGAGTCCGGCGTCGACCCTGTCCATGCAATAATCACATTTAATAGCCTTTTTGGTTTCCGGGTTGAGCTGGGGAATTGTCCACGGACAAGATCCTGCACAGGCCATGCAGCCAATACATTTTTCCTGGTCGATATAAACAATTCCGTCTGCCCGTTTGACGATTGCTCCGGTTGGGCAAATAGCCAAGCAAAAGGGGTCCTCACAGTGATAGCATGAGCGGAAAGAAAATTCGGTCTTAGGAACACTTTTCACCTTGACCATGACCGAGTGGTCAATTTCACACAGATATGGCCCGACCGGAAGATTCTTGTTTGCCTTGCAGTGGACCTCACAGCCGTGACAGCCGATGCACCGTTTGCCGTTAAGGTAGATCATGTATTTGTTCATAGTTCGATCCTCCTTTGGGGATTTTTCACGCTGCGGCGAACAACAACAAAGGCCTCACAGAGGTTGATCCCACCACCGGCCGGGTCCCAGTCGTCGAGTTTGTTTATCATGAGTTTCTGGTCGCTTATCCCGGCGTGGAAGCTGCGGGTCTGGAGAGGGATTTCCTTGCCGAAACCGTGCAGGGTAAAGACCGCCTCAGGGTGAATATATTCAACTACGTTGGCATGGATGGTGCCGCAGTAGCTTTCGTCCTCAGCGACCACATCAACCAGGTCGCCATGGGCAATGCCGAGCCGTTCAGCCGATTTGATATTTATCCATAGGCTGTTCTTGGGCATCAGTTCATTGAGGAGCGGGTTGTTGGTGGTATGGCCATGGCTATGGACGGCGGTTCGGCCATACACCAGTCTGAACATCCCCCTTGGCGGTTTGATCGGCGAGATATATTCCTTCAGGGATGGCAAACCGGCGTCAGTAAGTTTTTTACTGATAAGTTCGATCTTCCCGGATGGCGTTTTAAATTTGCCGTCTAATTGCAAGGGGTCAAACAAAACCGGATTATCGGCAAGAGAGACAAAGCCCTTGTCATCGAAATCCTTTATTGTATAGCCCGTCGGTTCGAGTTGCCACTTCCAGTATTCCTCCATGGTGGCATAGGGAAAGAAGTCTTTCATATCAAGCCGGTCGGCGAGACTCTTGAAGATTTGCCAGGCAGGTTTGGTGTCGGTTTCAGGATCAACGGCCTTCCGCCGTACTGCGAGTCGTGGTTTGGGGCCTTTTTGCACACAGATTGGGCTGTCTCTTTCGAGGTAGGTGCACTCCGGCAAAATGACATCGGAGTACCAGCCGAATTCACTGTAATGGGTGTCAACAGAGACCAGCAGGTCAAGTTTGTCAAAGTGTTGTTCCTGCTTTTTTGGATCGGGCATACAGGAAAACGGATCATGACGCATCGCTATCCAGGCCTTGATGGGATAGGGATCTTCCGTTTCCATGGCATTGAAAAAGAGATGGGCAAGTCCTGGGCCTTTATCAAAGTGCTTATATTTCCAGCCGACGCCGTCGGCCCTTTTGATATCGGGTTTAGCTATATTGATGGCCTGAATACCCTTTTTGCCGCAGTCACCCGGTCCTTTAGGAATGAGAAGGCCGCCTTTCTGTTCAATATTTCCCATCAATACGTTCAGAATATGCAGGGCGCGGCTGGCGTAGAAGGAATCTTTGTAGCGAGACAGATTCCAGCCGGGATGAAAAATAACCTTCGGCATCTCCTCTTTTATTTCCGCGACAAAATTTTTGATTGCCTGTTCCCTGACACCACATTCCTTGGCTGCCCAGGCAGGGGTGTATGGTTCTATAAAGGTGCAAAGTTCATCAAAGCCGGTCACATAGCGATCAAGGAAGTCCTTGTCGTAGGTCTTTTGTTTGATGACCTCATGGATCATGCTGAGCGCCAGGGCATAATCGGTGCCCGGCCGTACCTGCAAAAAGCGGGTGGATTTCAAGCCGGTGATAGTCTGGCGGACATCAACATAGGTCAATCTGCCGCCATTGTCGAGCATATCCAAAGTCTGCAGGTTCTCGGCAATACGCAGAGAAGAAAACATGTTTCGGCCAAAAAGGATCAGATGTTTGGCGTTCTTAATGTCATAGGCGTAATCTTTTCTGCCGACACCGTAGACAGAAAGGCTGGCGTGATGGGTGTTCCGACCGCAGGTGCTGTCGTGATTAGTATAGTTGGGCGAGCCGAAGGCATGGATGAAGGACTTGAAAAAATCCTGCCATGGACCGCCGCGGGTACTGAGGACCACCGATTCCGCACCGTGCTCGGCCTTGATCTTTTTGAGTTTCTCGGCGATATAGTCCAAAGCGGTTTCCCAGCTGACCTTCTTCCAGCGACCGGAGCCTCGGGCGCCGTCACGAATAAGGGGCTGACCGGGTCTTTCTTTGTCGGCAACCAGGGCCGGTCCGGCCGAGCCTTTGGCGCAGAGAGCCCCACCGAGCAAATGCTGGTTGCCCTCAATCCAGGTTACCCTGTTGTTTTCCGTCTCCACCCGGATGGGACAGCGTACCGTACACATGCCGCAAATGGAGTAGACTGATTTCTTCATGCAACTCTCCTCTAGTTGAATTTCACTTGCTCAGCGAGCTAAAATTTCCGCCACTTTTTCCTCAAGGTCAAAACGTTTGTATGGTTTGAGTAATTTTTTGCGCCGAACCAACAGGCAGCTCAACAATAAATATCGTCCCCGGACCCATATGTGCCGATCGTACGAAATCCACCGGCAGGTACTCCAGCGGGAGTGGACTGAGAACGGAGATTTTTCCCCCATGCTCCTTGATGATACCGAAAGATACCGAAAGTCCCAAGCCGGTGCCTTTGCCCACCTCCTTGGTGGTGAAAAAAGGGTCAAAAACTTTTGGCATATGGGCCTTGGTAATCCCTCTGCCCGTGTCAGCTATGCTGATCTCTACCTTTCGTCCCTCGGTATCGAACTTCGTTTGTACAGAGACCACCCCATCTTCTCCAATGGCATCAGCGGCGTTGTTGAGGAGGTTCAGCCAAACTTGTTCGAGTCGCTCCTCGTCACCGATGAGGGGCGGGGTCTTTTTATCCACATTAAATAACACTCTTATACCGTTCAGTAAAAACGAGTGTTCAACAAGGTTGATGGTTTTACGTAGGGATTCATTGATGCTGACAGTTTCATTGATTGACCTGGCGTTTCTCGCAAAGCCCAGCAGGTCGGCGACGATCTTGCGGCAGACTTTGGTCTGTTTTTCGATGATTTTCATACCCAGAAGGGTCTCTTCATCCTTGATGTCGTCCATGAGAAGCTGACTGTAGCCAAGAATGATGCCCAGAGGAGTATTGATCTCATGGGCCACGCCTCCGGCCAGACGGCCCAGATCTTCCATCTTCTGCGACTGGATCAGTTGCTCTTGAAATTTCTTCAGCATGGAAATATCTCTGGCGGTCAGAAGAACCCCCATGATGCTGCCGTCATGATCGTAAACAGGAACTTTTATCACGTGGAACCATTCCTGTTCCTCGGCCTGCCAGAGACGTATCTCCTTGATCAACGGCTGGCCTGTGGCAAGAATCTCTTTGCCTTCCTGATAATTTCGCTCTGCCTGCTCGCTCGGGAAAATGTCGAAATCGTTTTTACCGACTACACCCTCCTCTTTGAAGTTGAAATAGTCACAGAAGGCCTTCCCGGCAAAAGTATAGATCAAATCTCTGTCCTGCAGGGTGATGAAGTCCGGTGTGACATTCATGATGGTCTTGAGCAAGCCCTGCTGTCGGGCAATGGTTTTTTCTCTTTCAGTAACCTCTGCAATGTGCCTTTTAATCGTCATGGCCATGGCATCAAAGGACTCAGCCAAATCCTGGAGTTCATCACCAAAATTATGTTTGTAAACAGAACAGCGGCGACAGTTGGCCATTTCCAAGGGGTATTTCTTGTCTTGGCAATTCGGGCACAGGGTGCCCGCCACATACCAGCAGCGCCGACGGACATCTCCGTAAGCCGGGCATTCCTTGCGGTTGCAGTTGATGATTTCCCAGCAGTATTTTTCCAGGGAAAATCCAGCTTGGACATCGAGATTGCCTCTGACGATTTCCTCCACTGATTTCCTTAAGCGGTTGAGACGGAAAGTGATGGTGCGGGCAAACCACAGGGCCAGAATAATGCCCAAACCGACCACGCCTAAGGTGCTGAAAAGGCTGGTTAACCGTTGGCTGTGTATTTGGGCATCCACCTCACTCCTTGACAGCCCCAGCCTGACACTGCCAAGATTGCTCTCGCCGAGTATAATGCTGACATTGAAGTCATAAATTGGCCCTTGTTCGGTGGCCAAAAGCAAGGGTTGTGCCTTTCGGCCATCCAGGTTAACCCGAAGAAGGTCGGTAGGAAAGCCGCCGGTGAAAGTATGGGCAAGGATATTGTCGCCGGCATCGGTGATAAAGACATAAAGGATATCGTTATACTGAGTGTGGACATTGTCGATGAAGTTTTTCATCTGCAGAAAATCCATGGCCAGAACCGGTTCAGCCAGGCGAAAGGCAAGGCCCGAAGTAAGGGCCATGCCGCGTTTTTTCCCCTCCTGAAGAAGAGCCACCGACGACATGCTGGACAGGATAAGGCCGATACCCAAACCGCAAAAGACCAGCATAAGGGTTACGCCCAAGGTGATCTTGGTCCTGAACCGCAACCGGGAAAGAAATTTCAGCAAGTAATTACTCAAGACCCAGCCCTGCCTTTGCGCTCAGATCACGGATGGGGTCGAAATCCCGATCATCGGAGGGAACAACGCCCAAACATTTTGCCGCTTGGAGAATAGCACGGTGCCGGGGGTCGTTTTTATAATCAAGCCGCAACATCGCGGCCCTGATCTTGCCCACGACTTCCTCGGACAGCTTTGGACTTGAGGCGTACACCCAGCCTGGATACCAGCTGGAGTTGGCAATCACCTTGATTTGGCTGATGTCGATTTTGTCTTTGACCACGCCAAAAGAACCTTCGCGGATAGAGCCTATCTCATACATCCCAGCGTAAACGCCGAGAATGACATTTTCCTGCCGTCCACCGGCAAAGACCACTTCCTTGAAGTCCTTGAGATTCAGACCATTATCTATAAAATGTCCAAGGGCAAAGAGATACCCACCGGCAGAGGAAGGGTCAACCGCCACCCATGATTTGCTCCGACAGTCTTTGACCGATTGGACCGCCTTGTTATCCTTGCGGGCAATAATCTGCCCGCGAAACTCGGCGCGACCGTCCTCCTCGACGATTCTCGCCATGGCCTTGGCACCAAAGCGGTTGGCCAATTGCACATAAACGAAGGGGTTGGAAAAGGAAATATCAACCTTTCCTTGGCCGAACATTTTTATATGATCGTCAAAGGTTTCTGGGAAAACTTGGCGTATGGAAAGCCCTGTCTCTTCTGCGAGATACTCCACCAGCAGATGGTGGCGCTGAAAGGATTCGGTATGGGCGTACTGCGGCAAATAGGCGTAGGTAATGGCTGGTTGTTGCTGCCTGAAAGGAATATCCTCGCGTTTCTCAAGCGATACTGTAACGATTTCCTCGCTTTCTCGGCAGGAGGAAAGACTCAATGCGACAAGAA
>JAABQY010000107.1 GCA_011391225.1 Desulfobulbaceae bacterium
CTTAAAAAAATGTTTTCTCAGCCAAGAAAATGCGAATATGACACGGCGTATATCGAGAAATGGCAAAGGCCAAGCATTGACTTCATTGATGATTTTGCCCTTGCCCAGAGTATCTTGGTGGTTGACCCTTTCCCTCTGCTTGATAGACCGGAGCAAATGGGCATTAACCTCTATATAAATCCTGATCACCTCAATGCCCATGGTCCCCAATTTCTCATACCGCGGTTTTCAACGGTAATGGATGGCATCATGGCTCAACTGAGGGAGAGAAAGGTAACAAATTAAATCCGTTCCCGCGGGAACTCCCAAGGCTACTATACTCATGGAGCAGTTATTGTTTAGAAAAGATATTAATGGCTTGAGAGCCATTGGTGTAGTAGCTGTTATTGTTTTTCATTTTAATGCTGCATGGTTACCCGGTGGATTTGCTGGAGTAGATATTTTCTTTGTTCTATCGGGCTACCTGATGACAAAGATGGTCGTTTCAGGGTTGGCCAACAAATCCTTTTCATTAACTCGCTTTTACTTCTCCCGTGCTCGACGCATTATACCTGCACTGGCCATGCTCTGTTTAGCTCTTCTCCTCCTGGGTTGGTTTACGCTGGCGCCGGGTGATTATCAAACTTTAGCCAGGCACATTGAAAAAAGCGTAACATTTACGTCAAATGTCACTTATTTCCAGGAATCCGGCTATTTTGATCTTGCCTCTCACAAAAAATGGCTGCTGCACACATGGTCTCTGTCAGTAGAGTGGCAGTTTTACCTCCTTTATCCATTGGTACTTCTTTTTTTTAATCGAATTTTTGGTCTGAAGTCTCTGCGCTGGATAATCGTCATCGCAACGATTGTCAGCTTCATGTTTGCTGTATTTAAAACGCACCAAAACCCCAGCATGTCATTCTTTTTATTGCCTTACCGAGCATGGGAGTTAATGCTTGGCGGAGTTGTTTTATTGTTTCCCTTGCCCCTCAAAACTCATGCATCAAAGTGCCTGGAGTATCTGGGCTTGATTGCTGTATTGAGTTCTCTCATATTCATCAAGAGCAACTATCTTTGGCCCGGTGCCTTAGCGGCTATTCCAGTTTTCGGTGCAGCTGCAATTTTGGCAGCCCATCGTAATAATTCATTTTTTACATCAAATATCGTTTCGCAAAAAATAGGCGATATTTCTTACTCACTTTACCTATGGCACTGGCCTGTATATGCGGTGATTTATTACTTTCTATACCAAAACAATGTGCTGATTGTGCTTCTCGGCATTGCGGCATCTTTTGTTTTAGGTACCTTGTCGTATTACGGTGTAGAAAAAAGTTTTTTATTTAAAAAGAGTTTTTTAAATATCAACACGCCGCATCCATTAAAAGAAGTGGCAGTTGCGTGTGTATCTGTCCCTGTATTAATGATACTTGTGGTCTTTTGTGCCACGAAGTTTGTACGAAACAGCAATGGTGCTACATCAAGAATTGACAACTATATTTTTGATAATCCTCATTTATTTCTAAAAGCGCCTGCACTTTCATGGCAATGTCATGAAAATGCGATGGAACTGCCACAATGCGTCTTAGCCGACGCAAAAAGCTTAACGAAAGATCAACCAGACCTTATTCTTATGGGAGATAGCCATGCAGATGTCGTATCTACCGCTCTTGCACAGGCCAATGCCAATGTCGGAGGCAAGGGGGTTCTATTGTTCACAAAAGGCGGCTGTCTTTTTGTCCCTGATATCAGAAACACCAACAAGCCACAGGATGAGGATTGCAGTACCGTTGCCAAGAAGAGTATCGAGATTATTCAACAAAAACACCCCAAAACCCCTGTTATTTTAGTTAATCGTCTCAACTATTATTTTATTGTCCCTCATAAAGATGATCGGGCGATGCATTTTGCCTTCATCGCGGGGAAGCAGCCCAGGAATTATTTGGTTGAAGAAATTGATCAGGCTAATCGAGACGTATCAAACGCTTTTCTGGATATGATATGTTCATTAACTGAACAGCGTGACGTGTATATTCTGAAGCCTACTCCAGAATTTAGTCAGAATGTGGTTGATCAAATAGCAAAAACTATTTTGTTGAATGAAGCCAGGCCTGAGGTAGATATCACCCTGGAATCTTATTATCAAGACAATACTTTCGCACTAGCATTGCTTGAGCAAGCAGAAAGCCGCTGCGGCGCAAAATTAATAGATCCATTGCCAGCCCTATGTGATAGCGACAAGTGTTATGGTTCAAAAAATGGCTTACCTTTATTTCAAAATGAAAGTCACTTAAATGAATACGGAAACAAATTGCTTACACCTATTTTTGAAAAAGCATTGCAATAAAAAATAAAGTATTGTGCAGGCACGATGCTCAATTTCCTGAAAATGCAGCCGCAATCAAACTATGAGTTTTAGGGAAAAGCACATGACAAGAATGTTTAAGGGGCTGGGAAAAGTATTTATTCGATCTTGCCTGCTGCTCATGGCTGGGTGGGCTACGATTGCCATTCTCTATTCAAATCTGCCCGCTTTTCTGCGGCCATGGTTTGCTGCTATCTTCGGCTTTGCTTCTCTAGTGGTTCTCCTCTGGAAGTTTAACGACCGGCGAGCACGCTGGGGGTTTCTTGCCGGATTTGCAGTTGTACTCGTCTACTGGCTGCTCATGCCCCCCTCAAACAACCGCGACTGGCAACCGGACCTGGCAACATTAGCTTGGGCAAAAATTGCCGGGAACACGGTCACGGTCAATAACATCCGTAACTGCGACTACCAGAGTGAGACCGACTTTACCTGCCATTACTACGATAAATCATTTGACCTGGCAAAACTCAAGGGCGTGGACTTCTATCTGGTCTACTGGGGATCAGCCAAAATTGCCCATACCATGATGAGCTTCGACTTCGAGGGCCAGGGCAACATATGTTTTTCCATTGAGACCCGCAAGGAAAAAGGGGAGGACTACTCCACGGTCAAGGGTTTCTTCCGCCAGTACGAGATCATCTACGTCGTAGCGGACGAGAGGGACGTGGTGCGTCTGCGAACAAACTACCGCGAGAACGGCAAGGGTGAGGATGTTTACCTTTACCGGCTGAATACCACACCGGAGATGGCCCGGAAGATCTTCATCAGTTACCTGAATGAGGTCAATCGCCTTAAGGAACAGCCGGAGTGGTACAACGCCCTGACCGGCAACTGCACCACCAGCATCCGCCAGCATACAATGCCCTACAATCCCAACGCCCGATTTGATTGGCGACTGATAGTCAACGGTTACATCGACGAGATGCTTTACGAACGGGGGGCGATTGATACACGTCTGGCTTTCGTAGAACTGAAGAAACTGAGCTACATCAACCCCAAGTCCAAGGCTGCCGACAAGGTCGAATCCTTCTCACAATTGATCCGTGTTGGACTACCTAACGCGGACCAATAGCCCGCAACCCAATATTCTAAAGGGTCAAGTAGAATTTTTTTCTCAAAATCTCTTGGCACCTGACAATCAACGCCAGCAGAAGAACCGACATCTCCGCCTTGTATGCCGAGTGGTTTATGAGACGATCCCCGATACCATTATTATTTCTTTTTCACCCTCCTCGCACCTGCCACCCCTGTCAGTTTTGGTCATTTTAGGTTTATTTAATTTCCCACATTGACAGCCATTCCTCGAAAGTTTATTTACGTCGCCCACAAGAAATATGCTATATTCCTCATAGTTACTAAGCTTTTTCCCTACATTTTTTTAAGTTTCCGCCCTACTCTTTTTTGAGCTGCCCGCCTACGCATTTCTCCACATTTTTCTTACCTATAAAAAAGCAATCGACTGATTTTCTTCTCACCCCCATTCCTCTATAGTGGCTGATACTATTTAGAGAACCTTCTCTTTCGTCTGCCAGGAGACAGTTCCCTTGATTTCCTTGTCATGTGGCAAGACTTTTTATACGGCCATGACGAGTGCACGTTTCCCAGTTTCCTTGTGCCAGAATGGAAAGGATTTGGCAGACGCGGCTGCATACGGGATACGGTCCGGCTTTCTAAGTGCTGGACTTCACACCTCTTACCTCACTTGTTATAAGCAAGAAAGGAGTCTTAAATGGGAGTATCAAGACGGGATTTTCTTAAACTGTCGGGCGGCACCGTTCTGGTAGCCTCGCTTGGCGTCAACCTCGACCCGGCAAAGGCCTATGCCAAGGACCTGAGGATCAAAAATGCCAAGCAGACGACGACAATCTGTCCATACTGTTCAGTGGGATGCGGAATTGTCGTCTACGTAGAAAACGGCAAGGTCATCAACACTGAGGGTGATCCCGATCACCCGATCAGTGAAGGGACTCTTTGCGCCAAGGGCTCTTCCGTGAGCCAGCTCGTCAACAATGACACCCGTGTTAAAAAGCCGATGTATCGCGAACCCGGTGGTGCGGCTTGGAAAGAAGTGGAATGGGACTGGGCCCTTGATAGAATTGCTCGCCTTGTTAAAGACGCTCGCGACAAGAGTTTCAAAACAGTCAGCAAGGCCAAAGTCAAAGAGAAACAGGCCGACGGCACCATGCTTGATGTGGAAAAAGAATTCGTCGTCAACCGTACCGACGCCATTGCCCACATCGGCAGCGCCGCTCTTGACAACGAGGAGTGCTATATCCTGCAAAAAATGATTCGGTCCTGGGGCCTGGTGCATATAGAACACCAGGCGCGTATCTGACACAGTGCAACTGTTGCGGCTCTGGCAGAGTCGTTCGGACGCGGTGCAATGACCAACCACTGGATTGACCTGAAAAACGCCGATGTTATCTTGGCAATGGGTTCAAATCCTGCTTCAAACCATCCCGTCTCCATGAAATGGATGAAACGGGCCCAGGACAAGGGCGCAAAGCTGATTTGCGTGGATCCCCGTTTTACCCAGACCGCCGCGAAAGCGGATCTGTATGCCCCTCTTCGTTCCGGTACCGATATCGCCTTCCTCGGCGGTATGATCAATTATATTCTGGAAAAAGATCTCTACTTTAAAGAATACCTTATCAACTATACCAACGCCTCCTTCCTGGTATCTCCCGATTATAAGGGGCCGGCAGAGTTAGACGGCTTGTTTTCCGGGTATAACCTGGAAAAGAAAAATTACGATAAGGCCACCTGGTCCATCCAGAAAGGTGCGGATGGCATCGCCCTGAAGGATCCAACCCTGCAAGATCCCAACTGTGTATTCCAGCTTCTGAAAAAGCACTATGCCCGCTATAGCGTAGACAAGGTGGTAAGCATCACCGGAACTCCCAAGGACAAGCTCCTGGCAGTATACGAAATTTACGGTTCCACCGGCAAACCGGACCGGGTCGGCACTGAGTGTTATGCCATGGGCTGGACCCAGCACACGGTCGGCACCCAGAATATTCGGGCCATGACCATTATTCAACAATTGCTCGGCAATATGGGCATGGCCGGCGGCGGCATCAACGCCATGCGCGGCGAGGCAAACGTTCAAGGATCGACCGACTACGGCCTTCTGTTCCACATCCTCCCCGGCTACAACCCGACACCGAACGCTGCCTGGCCCGATCTCGCCACCTATATCGAGAAAAACACCCCAACCACCAAAGAACCGCAAAGCGTCAACTGGTGGGCGAATCGTAACAAATATATCGTCAGCTACCTTAAAGCCGTTTACGGCGAAGCCGCAACCAAGGAAAACGACTTCGGTTATTCCTGGCTGCCGAAAACCGATGTCGGCCAGAACGCCTCGTGGCTGATGATCTTTGACAAAATGCTGAAAGGCCATTTTGAAGGATTCTTTGCCTGGGGCCAAAATCCGGCCTGCTCCGGAGCAAACTCCAACAAGACCCGCGAGGCCATGACCAAGCTGAAGTGGCTGGTCAATGTCAACCTCTTTGACAACGAGACCGGCTCCTTCTGGCGCAGTCCCGGCTTGAAAGCCAAGGATATTCAGACCGAGGTGTTCTTTTTGCCCTGCTGTTCCTCCATGGAAAAGGAAGGCAGTATCGCCAACTCCGGGCGTATGGGACAGTGGCGCTATAAGGCGATTGAACCACTTGGCCAGTCCAGGCCCGACGCTGAGATTGCCAACGAGCTGTTCTTCAAGGTTCGCGAGTTGTATAAGAAAGAGGGCGGTGCCTTCCCTGATCCGATAGTCAATCTGAGCTGGGAATATGGCGAAAAAGACGCCGCCGGCAAAGTCAAACATGTGGATATTCATGCCGTGGCCAAGGAAATCAATGGTTACTGGCTGGAAGATGTCTACGACAAGAAAGTCGATCCGCCGAAACTCATCGGCAAAAAGGGTGATCTGGTCACCAGCTTCCCCTCGCTGCAGGCTGATGGCACGACCTCCTGCGGCAACTGGATCTACTGCAACTCCTACATCCTGAAAGACGGCAAAGCCGTCAACATGATGGCGCGGCGCGGCAAGGAGGACCCGACGGGGCTTGGACTCTATCCCAATTGGGCCTGGACCTGGCCGGTTAACCGACGCATCATTTACAACCGCGCCTCGGTTGATCCGCAGGGACAACCCTGGGATCCGAAACGACCGCTGCTCAAATGGAATAAGGAGAAATCTATCTGGGAAGGGGATATTGTTGATGGTGGTGGACCACCTCCGGGACTCCCCGGCGGCAAGCTGCCCTTCATCATGAAAGCGGACGGCATTGCCTCGATCTTCGGACCGGGTCTTGCGGAAGGTCCGTTCCCAGAGCATTATGAAGCTCTGGAATGTCCGGTCGAGAAGAATTCAATGTCCGGCCAGAGGATCAATCCAACTATCAAAATTTTCGGCGACAAGATGGATGCCTTTGCCACCTGTGACATGCGCTTCCCCTTTGTCGGCACAACCTACCGGGTGTCGGAGCACTGGCAGACCGGTTGTATGACCAGGCACTGTGACTGGCTTCAGGAAATGCAGCCCCAGAACTTTGTTGAGATGAGCATTGAACTGGCAAAGGATCTGAAGATCAACAATGGTGAAACGGTTATCGTTTCCTCAGCCCGCGGTGAAGTCAAAGCGGTTGCGATGGTCTCCGAACGGTTTAAACCCTTCAAAGTAGCCGACTCGACCGTCCACCAGGTCGGTATGCCCTGGCATTTCGGCTGGCAGTTCCCGGAAGACGGCAGTGGGTATGACAGCGCCAACCTGCTGACACCGAACGTGGGTGACGCAAACACAATGATACCCGAGTCGAAGGCCTTCATGGTCAACGTCCGGAAGGCATAGGGGGTATAAATATGGCAAGAGAAAATACCAACAACCGTAAAGCGATCATGGTGACCCCCGAGGCCTGCATCGGCTGCCGGGCCTGCCAGGTTGCCTGCAAATCCTGGAACCAGTTGTCGGGTATGAAAACCAAGAACAACGGCACATACCAGAACCCGCCGGATCTGGCAAGTTCGGCATTCAACCTCATCCATTTCCGTGAGGTACCCTCACAAGAAAACCCGGTGCGCTGGCTCTTTGTCAGCAGGCGCTGTATGCACTGCGACGATGCGGGCTGCATGAAGATCTGTCCTTCCGGGGCTCTCTTCAAAACCAATGACGGCGCCGTGGCCTACGACCGTAACAAATGCATTGGCTGTAAGCTCTGCGTCAATGCTTGCCCCTTCGATGTTCCCCGTTACGATGCCGACAACAAAATCACCAAGTGTCATCAGTGCAGCGACCGGACCAACGCGGGAATGCAACCAGCCTGTGTTAAGACCTGTCCTACCGGCGCGTTGAAATTCGGCGACCGTGCCGAGCTTATCGATGACGCAAAAAAGGATGGTTTCAAGACCATATACGGTGAAAAGAACCTGGACGGCCTGGGCTCGGTGTATGCCTTCAAGGACGAACCCAAACTGTACGGTATGAAGGAAAATCCAGCCATCCCGAGAAGCCTGGTCTTCTGGCACAACTATTTAAAACCACTCTCGGTGATTGGTCTGGGCGGTGTAGTTGCTGCGGCGGCGTTCCATTATCTGGCCATTGGCCCCCACAAGGAAAAGGACGAGGAGGTGTGATATGGTAAGAAAATCAAGTATCGACGAGATCCTGAATCATTGGATACTCGCAGGCAGCTGTATCCTTTTGAGCATTACGGGATTCGCCTTCCTGTTTCACCTGGAGCCGGTCAGTGCGGCATTCGGTGGCCCCAATACCATGAAAGATGTGCATAATTGGGGTGGCGTGGTTTTTGGATTATCCCTCCTCTACTCGCTGCGACATTATATTGCTGATGCACTTGAGTATGACGCCGACGACCTGCAATGGTTCAAGGTGGCCGGTGGATACCTGTCGCATAAGGTGACGGTTCCACCGATGGGCAAATACAATCCCGGCCAGAAACTGTATTATCTGGCAATTGTCGTGTTCGGGGTTGCGATTGCCCTTTCCGGGCTCGGTATGTGGTTGATGAAGGACAATGCAACTGTTATGCTTCTTTCCCACTTGGTGCATAGTGTGTCGTTTATTGTCTTTGTTATTGCAGTACCTGTTCATATCTATCTCGGCACTGTGGCCAATCCCGGCACCTTTAAACTGATGATCAGCGGCACCTTGCCGCTTGATGAGGCAAAAAGAAGATATCCAAAATGGATGAAAGCGGCTGGGAAGATGTAAGACCGACCTTCCCCCGATAGCGTGACTCATACCAACCTCAAATGAGGAGGAAAGGGGATACCGAGGTATCCCCTTTTTTTTATTTATTATGATGAAAAAGCTCTTGGGTTGTATTTTCGTCCTGCTGCTCTTCGGAACAGCACTTGCAGAAGACAAGCGAACCGAAGTACCGGCCGGCGACTCACCAGCCATGGGGCCGGCCAACGCACCGATCACCATCACCCTGTTCATTGACTTCCAGTGACCTCACTGTGTGGCGGCCGGTCCGGTCGTCAAACAGATAGTGCAGGCCTACCCAGACAAGATCCGGCTGGTGATCAAAAATTATCCCTACAAATACCGTGATTTCGCTAGGATCGCCGCAGAAGCCTCGCTTGCTGCCATGGACCAGGGAAAATACTGGGAAATGCACGATCTACTGCTGGCCCGATCACCAAAACTTGACCGGGCCAGCCTGATCGCCTATGCTGGTGAGCTTGGACTTGACGTGAAGAAATTCACAGGATCCATCGACAGCGGCAAACATGCCAAGAATATTGACAGCGATCTCAAGCTCGCCGAGTCAATCGACCTTTACAACACGCCGACTCTCTATATCAACGGACGGCAAGTTGTTGGTGAGCGGCCTTTTGAATTCCTCAAGAAGATCATCGAAGAGGAATTGACTGCCGCAGGAAGGTGAACCGATGAAAAGACTTTTATTCATCGCCGTTATAACTCTTTGTCTGCCGTTGTGCGGGTTTTCCGGCCGCCTGGAGCCTGTACGGGAAGTTCCAACGCCGGCACAAAACCCGGAGACACCGGCTAAGGTTGAACTCGGCAAAAAACTCTTCTTCGACCGACGCTTATCAGGTGACGGGACTATGAGCTGTGCGACCTGCCATGATCCCAACCAGGGTTTCAGCGACGGACTGGAGATTTCCCTTAATTACCCGACAACCCGTAACTGGCGCAACTCACCAACCCTTGTCAACGTGGCTTTCCAGAAACATTTGTTCCACGATGGGCGGGCGGCAACCCTAGAAGAGCAGGCTTTGTTTCCTATGATGTCGGCCTTCGAGATGAACCAGAACCTGGATTTCATGGAGGAAGAAGTTCGCTCCGTGCCGGAATACTTAAATGAATTCAAAGAGGTCTTTGGCGACCCTGACGTGACCCGTGAACGAATTGCCATGGCTATAGCCGCATTCGAGCGGACCCTCATTTCGCGCAATGCCCCACTTGATAGGTTCCTCGGCGGTGACAAACAGGTTCTGTCGCCGGAGGCGTTACAAGGCTATGCAATCTTTACCGGAAAAGGAAAGTGTAGCGACTGTCACCTCGGCGCCAAACTGGCTGACGACAGGTTTCACGCCCTCTTTGTTCAGGAAAACCCCGAACACCTGAAGGACCCGCGCATTGCCGCAACCCGCCGCTTTGTCGCCAAGGTCTCCGGCTTCGCGGATTATCGGACGCTCGCCGAGGATCCCGGCAGATACCTGGTCACCAAGGACGAGAAGGACTGGAAAGCCTTCAGAACACCGACCCTTCGGGAAATCGCCGGCACCGCCCCCTACATGCACAACGGCATCTATCCGACCCTGACCG
>JAABQY010000108.1 GCA_011391225.1 Desulfobulbaceae bacterium
GGGTGACAAGTAGTTGCTTTCTTCGGGATTCCTAAAAAAAGCCCTTTACAACGAAGAGCTATCCGATCCAATACGTCAAAACTACCTTTTCCCAATAACTTTCGCAATTTTTTTCACACTGAAACCAATACCTGGTATTGGGCCAAGCTCTCCAGGATCTTTTTTGAAAAAAATAGACAATATTCTCCGAAATTTGGCAAGAGTTTTTCGCAGCAGGCGATTTTCATGCCTGCACCAATAGGTCGGTTTTTCACTTTTGCGACACAGGTGTTTGACTTGGGACTGTTTTCCATATTTTGAAATTGGTTGATTATACCAAAATATGTTGTAAAGATAGAGAGATTGATAGATTTGCCTTTCATTTCTTTTACGGCATTTTGGACAAACCAAAAAATGAAAAAGCTTATTTTTGTCGGGATGATTATCGACTGACGGAACTGAGCAGGTTTCCAGCGCATTGGAGCTTACGCATGACAACAGTGCAAGACTTTTTTGATGAACGACTCAAACTACCTTCACCCCCGGCAATTGCGCTTAGAATCCTAAAAGCAGTTCGCCAAGACGATAATTCCTTTAATGAACTTGCAGAGATCGTTATGGCTGATCCAGTTCTGGTGGCCAGAATAATGAAGCTTGCAAATTCTTCATTATACGGACAGCCGAATCGTGTTGATTCACTTGCCAAGGCAGCTACCTTGATCGGTACGCAAAATCTTAAAAACATCGCTTTATCCTTTGTCATTATACAAGACTTCCAAGATGCTCCACAAGGCAGTTTCGACTTAAACCTGTTCTGGAGGCGGGCTATTTCTACTGCCGTTTCTGCAGAAATATTAGTCAAGAGTGTCGGCCACATTGATCACGATATTTTCATCTCGGCTCTTCTCCAAGACATTGGAGTTTTAGTAATGTTTCTTTCTGATGCTGCTTCTTATACTGAAATACTAGATAAAAAGCGCATAAGCGGAAAGAGCCTCTGTGAAACGGAAAAGGAGCAATTCGGTTTTGATCATAGTGAGATAAGCAGCCATCTTCTCAATAATTGGAACCTTCCCGATTCAATTTGTGGACCAATTCAGTATCATCATAGCAAGAAACCCAAAGAACCCTATCGCAATTCTGCACAAATTTTGGGTTTTGCAGACAAAATTTCTGCCATGTATCACGGCACACAAAGTAACAAGAAAGCAATCGAAATTCGGCAAGGACTCAAGGAGAATTATCAATTCGAGGATGAACACATAGACAAAGTGATTGATACAATTGGTGAAAAGGCTCGTGAAGTTATGGAACTTTTTGCCATCAAACCCGGCGACATAAAACCTTTTTCTCAAATCATGCAAGAAGCAGTTGAGGAGCTAGGTCGCTTGAACTTCTCATATGAACAGATTGTTTTAGAACTAAAGCAGGCTAAGCAGAACGCAGAACTACTCGCTGTGAACTTAAAGCAGGCAAATGACAAATTGCGGGAGCTGGCGTTCCGTGATGAGTTGACCGGCCTCTACAACCACAGGTATTATCAGGAAGTTATGGCGTCTGAACTCAACAGATCAATTCGCTATAAACACCCACTTTCGCTGCTGCTTATAGATATAGACTTTTTCAAAAACGTCAACGACACATTTGGCCACATTGTCGGTGATCGTGTGCTACAGGAAGTCAGTCAAACCATGGTCAAACTTGTTCGCCAAAGTGATATAGTAGCTCGTTACGGGGGAGAAGAATTCGCAATTGTTATGCCTGAGACTGGAAAAGTTGGCGGGAAAGTTATTGCCCAGCGTGTACGCCGGGGGATTGAGCAATATCAAATTAAGAATAACAATCAGACCATTTCTGTTACTGTCAGTATTGGTCTGGTCAGCACGGACATGGCCAATGTCGAGATAACGAGAGAGGCATTAATTGCTCAAAGCGATAAGGCTCTTTATAAAGCAAAACGCAATGGCAGAAACCGAGTCGAAATATAATTATAAAGTGACTTGCCAAAAGCTGCATGAAAAAAAAGAAAATTCTGGTTGTTGACAACAACCCTGTAATAATAAAGCTGATGGTCTCCTTCCTGACCAAGGAGGGACACACGGTGGTAAGTGCCAAGGATGCGTTTGACGCCCTCGATGTTCTGCGGGAATTCACGCCTGAGATAATTTATCTCGACTTGATCATGCCTAAAATCGGAGGAGACAGTCTCTGTAAGATTTTCAGGACCATCCCGCTTTTGGCCAATTGCTATATCGCCATTGTCTCTGCTGCAGCAATTGAGCAGGACCTCGATTTGCGCGAGATTGGCGCTGATGCCTACATCGCCAAAGGTCCTTTTTCAACGATGCGTCTGCATATTTTTGAGACAATTGCAGAATCTGATACTCCCCGGGATGTGGCAGCCAGCCGGGAAATCCGGGGAGTTGAAAATCTCCATTCCCGGCAGATCACCAAAGAACTCCTCTCTCTCAACAAACACCTGCATGTTGTTCTGGGAAGAATGTCCCAAGGAATTTTATCCATTGCCGATAATCGGGTTTTTTACGCAAATCCAGCAGCCCTTTTTCTTCTTCAAGTTAATCTGGAACACCTTTTAGGCAACTATCTAGACAAGGTCCTGGATGCCGCAGTCTGGGAAAAATTGGCCCCGATCATCAAAGCCAGAGAAGATATGGTAAGCGATGAGAATGAAACGGTTTTAACAATTCACGGCCGCCATGTCATTCCCCAGTGTCTGACGATGCAAGACGACTGCAGGAACAAGGTCGTGCTGCTCATGGATATCACAGAGCGTAAACAGGTAGAAAATGAACTCCGAGAAAGCGAGAATAAATTCCGTCTCACGTTTAATTTTAGTCCGGATGCAGTGAATATTAACCGTCTGCATGACGGTCTCTTCGTGGATATCAACGAAGGGTTCACGCGAGCAACCGGTTATACCCATGAGGACGTTATCGGAAAGACGTCATTGGAAATAAATGTTTGGCAGGATGCTGCCGACCGGCAGCGATTGCTCCAGGAACTTGGAGAAAAGGGCTTTTCCGAGAACCTTGAGGCACAATTTCGAAAGAAAGACGGTGGCCTCATTACCGGGTTGATGTCTGCCAGAGTCATTTCCCTGAAGGGTGAACCGCATATTATCTCCATCACGCGCGACATAACGGAACGCAAAAAACACGAAAAAGAGCAGTTGAAAATTGAAAAACTGGAATCCCTGGGCCTCCTCGCAGGCGGTATTGCCCACGACTTCAACAACATCTTGACAGGGATCATGGGAAACATCTCCCTCGCAAAGATCTTTCTTGATACCACCCAAAAATCATACAAACCTCTGGCTGAAGCGGAAAAGGCAACCGTGCGGGCCGGAGAACTGGCCCATCAACTTCTGACCTTTTCCCGCGGTGGCGAACCGATCAAGAGGGTGGTCTCACCCCAGCACCTTGTAAATGAAGCAGTTTCATTTGTTCTTCGTGGCTCAAATGTCAAGGGAATCGTCGATATACCTGATTTAGTTCATGCCATTGAAGCCGACGAAGGGCAGATGAGTCAGGTGTTTCACAACATTATCATCAACGCCACACAAGCCATGCCCGGAGGCGGAACGCTGAAGGTCACTGCACGCAACGAGACGCTTACCGACAACAATGCATTTTCCCTTTCTCCCGGCAGATATATCCGCCTGGCATTCGCCGACCAGGGATCGGGAATAGCCGAAGATACTCTGAAAAGAATCTTTGACCCCTATTTCACTACCAAGACAGCCGGAATTGGTCTGGGGCTTGCTTCGGTCAACTCGATTGTGAGCAGGCATGGCGGGCACGTCGGAGCCAGTTCCATGATTGAAAAAGGCACGACCTTTACAATTCACCTCCCATCAATTGGAAAGGTGTACACAGAATACCAGGCAGATGCCGTTTTACAAGCGACCGGCGAACATAAAAGTGGCCACATTCTTGTCATGGATGATGATGAATTCATACGAGATATCGCTTCTGCAATACTCACCCATCTTGGCTATGAGGTTACAACCTGCATCAATGGCGAAGAGGCGATTGAAATCTACAAAACCACCACGGAGTCCGGTTCACCCTTCTTGGCGATTATCATGGATTTGACCATTCCTGGCGGGTTAGGCGGAAAGGAAGCCGCCGAGCAGATCCTTTCTCTTTTCCCCAATGCCTGTCTGATTGTATCAAGTGGATACTCGAACGACCCAATAATGTCCAATTATCGGGAATATGGCTTCAGGGGGGCTATTGCCAAACCTTACAACATACATGAAGTTAAGAAAGTACTGGGTTCGTTGCCAATGCATTTTGCCTAATGCCTCGCCCCACCCTAAAACGTAACCTTCTCCGCACCAGCCACCAGTCGCGTAAAATCATTCATCCAGTTTTCTCCCCCTAGGGCTTCAGCCAGCAAAACCGTCATATGCTTCGGCATCACCCCCATCTCCCGGTTGCGACCAAGCCCGGATAAGCAGGAAGGGCAGTTGGTGGCGATGATCGTGGCGGTGTTGCCTGCCTGGGCCTTGACCAGCGATTCTCGTTTGCGTTCGAGCATGGCATGGGCAATGTCTGGTCTAGATACAGCAAGCGTTCCCGCCTCGGAGCAGCAATTGGCAACGCTCTTGACGTCCTTATACAACTGACCGAGAAGACTGGCCCCGGCACCGTCAAAGGAATCGTGGCAGGGGGTGTGGTACAGCACCGTCTCCGGGCGTTTGTCGCCGAACTGGCCATTTGAGTTTTCCATGACAAACTGTGAGACATCGGCCATGGCGCAGTTGAAGATCTCGCTTACGCCCATGTCGTGCATAGCCTCGCGGCAGGTGCCGCAACTGACGACAAAGGCGTCGAACACCAGGTGGCCAAGCATCTCGCGGATCTGCGTGAGAATAATTGTGTCACGTAAAGTCATGATTGCCGCCATCCTCTTCTTGGCGTTGACCCTGGCCGGGAAACCGCAGCATTGCGAGAGGGGCGGGATGATGACCCGGATATGGTTTTTAACCAGCAGATAGATAGCGGCGGTGGATACGTCGGCATACATACGTTCCGAGCCGCAGCCGGGGAAATAAAAAACGGTTTTTTTGACCTGCCCTTCGGGGTTGATCATCAGCGCTTCGCGCTCGGAAAAATAGGGCAACCTCGCCCCGAGGCTGGTCTTTGACACCGGCATCATCGGCGACTTGAGCATGTTGAGAAATCGCCAGCGCTTTTCGGTGAGAGTCGGAGGCGCCTTCTTATAGGCACGGGCTGCAAGGCGTTGAATGGCGCCGCCCCATTCGAGAACACCTTTGCGAAAGACCCGGTTAAAACTCCGGTTTCGTATCTTCAGGTAGTATAGAGACATCAGGGTTGCCGGGGCGGTATGTTTATAGCTGAGATCACTGAGGATTTCCCGCTCTAAAAGGCTTACCTCGGCTGTGTCGATATCAACCGGGCAGGGAGCCAGACATTTCCGGCACATGGTGCAATGGTCGGCGATTTCCTCAAGATTTTTCAGTTGGTTGAAACGTGGCAGGTGCGAGCGCTGCATATCGTAGAGCAGGGCCTCGATGAGCGAGCCGATGACCATGTTCTTGTTACGCGGATGGAAGAAGATATTGCTCCCTGGATGGTAGACGCAGCACACCGGCATGCACTTGCCGCAGCGAATGCATGTGGAGATCATCGAGGAAAGCTTGGCCAGCGACCCGTACTGCAGGATCTTTGCCTCAAGTTCCAGCAGGTTGAACGATGGGGTGTAGACCTTGTCGATGATAGCCGGGTCGTTCAGCATGCCCGGATTCATAATGCCCAGCGGATCGACCTCCTGCCGGTAACGACGTAGCTCATCGAGGCGCGATTTCTTCAGAAATTTCATCTTGGTGATGCCGATACCGTGCTCGCCGCTGACAACGCCACCCAGTTCGACTGCCTTGGCCATGATATCCTCGGCAGTTTTTTCGGCACGCTTCATCATGCTGCGGTCGTTGGAGAAGACTGGAATGTTGACATGGATATTGCCATCGCCGGCGTGCATATGGGTGGCGATGATGATCCGCCGGGAACGCACTTCGCTGTAAATACACTCGATATTGCCGCTGACCTTGCTGTAGCCGCTCAGCAGCTCCAGGAGGTCGGCCAGGAGCTTTTTGATATCGACGGCGTCGCGCATCGACTCCTTGGTGCGCAGTCCCAACATTTCCAAAGTTTCCCGGCATAGGTCATTAGCTTTGGGAATTTTCGCCTCAAGCCAGTCCGGGTCTTCGATCGGCTCGGCGGTCTCCAGGTAATCGGTAATCCGGTGAATGAACTGGACCTTATTATGGATGTCCTCGTCAATATTATAGCCATCGACGTAGCGGGCAAATTCGGCCAAGGCCGGCAGGGGCAGGACGATGTCTTCGTTCAGTTTAAAGGCGTTGGTGCGGGCGGCAATGGCCCCGAGCCGCTTGCGGTCGCGCCAGAAGCGGGACGCCTCGTCGGCATCCTGGGCGGTGAACAGCTCGGTGTTTTTGTAAGGCAGGAGGAGTTTTTCCAACCGTTCCTTGCCGCGCAGCACCTGGGCGCTGGTATGGCCGACCATGTCGATGAGCAGCACCGCCTTCGGATGTTCGCTGCGCGCCGCCTTGAATTTGTACTTGATGGCGCGGATATATTCTTCGTCAAAATGTTCAAGGGCCATAAGCGCCTCTTCACCGACGTTGACGAACTCTTCGGAGATCTCGACAATGACCCGACTGGCCTCGTCCATATCTTCGCCGAAAAACTCCAGGCAGAAGGTGATCTTTTTCTCATAGGCCCGGTAGAGAACAAATTCACCGGAGGTAATGATGCCATCGGTACCCTCTTTCTGGAAACCCGGCAAGCCTTTCAGGGCCTTGTTGGTGATATCCTTCCACAGCCCTTTTTTGCGTAGTTCCGTGCCGGTCAGGAGCACCTCGCGGAGAACACGGCCGCTTTGTCCCTGAATCTGGAATTGGACATTGTCGTCGGGCAGGATCTTGCGCATCGGGTGGTTCACACGGCGCACGGTCAAAAGGCCTTTGCCGGGCATGGCAATGGTGTAGGAAAGGATGTTGTCGATGGCCGTGCCCCAGAGCACCGCGGTCTTGCCTCCAGCATTTTCGGCGATGTTGCCGCCGATGGTCGAGGCCCAGGCACTGGTCGGATCGGTGGCGAAGACAAGATTTTCTTGCGATGCGTGCGCCATGGCATCGGAGGTGACGACTCCCGCCTCGACTTTCAGCACCGGCACCTTTGCCCCTTGGCCGAGATGGGGGAAGTCACGGAAAACAATGTCGTAAATCTTCGTCAGTCTTTCAGTGTTGAAGATAACGCAGTTGTTGGTCACCGGAACGCTGCCGCCGGTAAGGCCGGTGCCGCCACCGCGGGGGATGATCGAAAGGCCCATCTCGGCCACTGCCTGCATGAGGCCCGGGAGTTGTTCCTCGGTTTCGGGCCGCAATACCGCAAGGGGCAGAAAGAGGCGCCAGTCGGTGGCATCGGTGGCGTGGCTGATAAGGGTGAAAGGATCGAACCTGACATTTTCGTGGCCGATGACCGCACCGAGCTTTTTCAGCATTTGGGCGCGTAACGTTGGCGCGTCGTGGATTTCTTTTTTTAGTTCGGCAAGCCGCTGCCGACAGATAGCAACCAGGCGCAGCACCTTGGCACTGCGCTCCGAACCGGTCCTGCCGATGCGCGCCGCCTCTTCGATAATCGAAAGGTCTTCTCCTGCGGTGTCGAAAAAACGCTGCCGTTTACCTGGCAGGTCGAGGAGTTCCTGGAAAAGAAAAGGGTTGCGACGAAGGATGAAGAGATCGCCGATAAAACGCAAGACCAGCCGGGCCGAACGGCCGGTAAGCCTCTGGCTGCGAAGTTCTTCCAGGTCCTCCCAAACCTCTGCGCCGAAGAGCAGGTTGATGATCAGTTTGTCATCGGCGGAGGTAAAGTTATAGGGGATTTCGCGATAGTTTTTTGTGTTCATCGTTCGACCTGAAAAGATCAGGGTTATTTTTTTGCTTCCGGCAACAATCTGGCCTGGGAGTTGGCATGCAGTTCCCAACCGAGTTTTTTCAACCCAGCCTCAGCCGTCTTGCTGAAATCTCCGAATATCCATAATTGTTTTCCGGCAGGCTTTGCCTGGCCTTGGACCGGCTCTGAAAGCCAGGTTGCGGCATCAGCAACTGTGTAGCTCCAGAGAATATGGTCGGCGGGAAATGCCAGGACGGCGATGTTCTTTTTGGTCTTGCCATAAAGAAATCTGCCGAAGGGCGCAACACTCTGCAAAGGTTGGACATTTTTATGATAGCCGGCCAGCATCGCAGCGATTTCTGTCATAGTTCTGGCCATCTCAGCGGTATTGGCCTGCAGGGAGATCTTAATAAAAAGACCTCGGTTGGCGACCCCATTCATGCTCTGCATTGCCTCGACCAAGACCGTCTGGTAGGCAGGTGAGAATGACGGGTTGTTGAGAAAGAGCTGCACCGTATCGGAGTCGATTCGCATCGCCTCCAGTTTGTTTTTATTGCGCACCCACAGCTCAGATGCCGGGGTGTTATTGATGACTTCATTGAGAATACGGGCCGTACCCGAGGTCGACAGCAGCAGGCCGCCAACTCCTGGAATGGCGCTCTGGGCCAGGCCGACGCCGATGCCGCCAAGGTAGTCCGCCCATGCCAAGCGATTCAGCTCCGCCTGCAACACAGCATTCCGAGAATAGACACTGACCCCGAATTTGGTGGCAATATCCCCCTTGGATTTTGATTTGCCGATAAATTGCTCTACCTTGCTATCTTCAACACCGGTTGTCTTTCTTTTTCCCACCACCTGTGTCGCACGATTGAACAGATTGTTCACTCCGGCAGCAGCTCCTTCCAGTGTTTTTCCCGGATCGGTCACCAGGTTGGATACCGCATCGACGGTGTTTTTTCCAGACTGTACGACAGAATCCACAGCCGTGTCTTGAGTCTCAATCTGTTTCATTGCCGATATGGCCTTGATTTCATGGAGCAGCCGCTTGACCTCAAGAGTCGAATTGACCTGGAACACTCCAAACCTGGACCGCACAGTGTAGTGATTGAGAAAACCATCGTTGATGACCTCCTCGTCTACCGTGTACAAATCACTGTTGAGCAGCTCCAGGTTGAGCAAAGACGATGCTTTCAGTGCCCTTTTTTGCTCAAAACTGCTCTGTGACTGCGCCGTAGATGTCTGACTGCACAAGGCCAGGCCTAGAGCAAATAAAATCACCATGGAAAAAGGCCGTACTTTCCATTTCCGTTCAGGTTGAACTGCTGTATTCTTTGCCATTACCTTCCTTACCTCATGGTTAAATTAGGGTTGATGATCCAATACATCATGGTGTTCCAAAGAACACATAAAAGTTTGACATACCTTCCGTGGAGTAGCCGTAACCAATAAAAACCGGCCCGATAGGTGTCTCACCACCGAGATAGACGGCAAGAGAGTCCTGCCATCCATCCAGTTTGGTTTCAGTATAGCGATCGTCCACCCGACCAGCCTCCAGAGCAATCCCTATCCGCATGTCTCCGCGAAGACCAATCGGCAATTGGCCGAGTATTTTTTCGAAACGAATGTTGCTGTAGATGAGCGAGTCTCCGAGAATCTGGTCACGGGCAAAACCGGATAGATTGAGGAAACCTCCCAAGGCAACTGCGTCGTAGGTCGGCAAAGTGCCATCGAGAGCCCCGGCAATGTTGAAACGGCCGGAAAACACATACTCGCCGATATTTTGCGCCACTTTCACATCCAATGTTCCCTTGCTGTAGTCCTCGGTGGGAGAATAAAAACTGGTTCCATTTACCGCCCATCCGTGAGTTGGCACATATAAACGGTCAAACTGGTTAAAATCAAGCATTGCCAGCCATCCTCCGAACCGATTGTCGTCGGCATCAAACCCAGCTTGTCCTATGGTACGTTCGGCTTCTCTTTTACGTTCACTCCAGCCGAACGAAACAGGGCCGAGTAAACCGACGTTGACACCAGCCATCAGATCAACAGCAAATTCTTTAACCGCATACTGAGATAGATTTTTATTGTTTTCATACAAGTTAAACTGCTCTTTATGGTAACGCACTTTGGGTTCGACAAAGAACCGTTGTTGGTTGTCAATAGGTTGATAGAATTCAGTAAAAACAGTTGGTTGGGTTCCTATCTGCCCC
>JAABQY010000109.1 GCA_011391225.1 Desulfobulbaceae bacterium
GATGCAGGTTGTGCAGCCAAAGGCGGCGATATGAAAGCCAAGGGCCTCGAAATAGGGGAGGAGGCCGCAGTCCTCAAGATAGTTGCTGACCACCCTGGAACCCGGGGCAAAGGAGGTCTTGACGTAGGTGGGAATCTTCAGGCCGCGCTTGACGGCGGCCCGCGCCATGAGCCCGGCACCGATGAGGACATGCGGGTTCGAGGTGTTGGTGCAGGAAGTGATGGCGGCGATGACGACGCTGCCGTCGCCGATGCTGACCGGCGTGCCGTTGACAAGGGTGGTAATATCGTTTTTGCCCTTGATGCGGCAGACCGCGTCAAGGCTTGCTTCGTTGCCGGATTCGTGGGTGAAGGTCGAGTCGGCGACCGGACAGTCGCTGCGTTGGAAGTTGCAGCCGAGAATTTTTCCGAAGGTCGAGCGCATGGCGGAAAGAGGGACACGGTCCTGGGGTCGTGCCGGTCCGGCCAGGCACGGTTCGACGGTTGCCAGATCGAAGTTTATGACGGCGGTATATTCGCAGGTGTCAATACCGGTGTAAAGCAGGCCGTTGGCCCTGGCATAGGATTCGGTGATGGCGGCCTGTTTATCGCGACCGGTCATCTTCAGATAGTCGATAGTTTTGTCGTCAATGGGGAAGAAACCGAGGGTTGCCCCGTATTCCGGGGTCATGTTGGCGATGGTGGCGCGGTCGGGGATCGACAGATGCTGCATGCCTGGACCAAAATACTCGACGAATTTTTCCACCACTTTCTGTTTGCGCAGGAGTTCGGTAAGGGTCAGAACCAGATCGGTGGCGGTAACGCCAAGCGGCAAGCGACCGGTAAGCCGCACGCCGATAACCTCAGGGATCGACATGTAGTAGGGTTGGCCGAGCATGACTGCTTCGGCTTCAATGCCGCCGACACCCCAGCCGAGAACCCCGATACCGTTGATCATCGGGGTGTGGGAGTCAAGGCCGACGAGGGTATCGGGGTAGGCAAAGGTGTGCTTGCTTAGCCTCTCGGTTATGGTCACCCGCCCGAGATGTTCGAGGTTGACCTGATGACAGATTCCTGAGTTCGGCGGTACTACCCTAAAATTATGGAAGCTTTTCTGCGCCCATTTGAGCAGGGTGTAGCGCTCGCTGTTGCGCTCGTATTCTCTTGCGACATTGTCGATGAGACTTTTGCTGGTGCCGGAAAAATCGATCTGCACCGAATGGTCGGCAACCAGCTCGACCGGAACTCGTGGGTTAACCCTGGCCGGGTCGCCGCCAAGTTTTTTGACTGCGTCGCGCATCACCGCCAGATCGACAACTGCCGGTACCCCGGTAAAGTCCTGCATCAGCACCCGTGCCGGGTGAAATGGAATCTCTACCGGTGCATCATAGCGTTTCTTCCAGCCGGCGATGGCGCGCAGGTCTTTTTCCGTGACGATCCGGCCGTCAAATTTTCTCAGCAGGTTTTCAACCAGGATGCGAATCGAATAGGGGAGTCGGTCTGTGGTTCCCATGCCCGCCTGAGCCAGTTCTTTGATGGCAAAATAGTGACAGGCAGTGGTATCTCCCGGCAATTGCTTGATGAAGTCCTTGTTCGTCATGATGTACTCGCTTTGGAATTAGCTGATGTCTTTAAACGAAAGAAAAACGGCAAGAGTCCCTTATTTGCTAATCGCCTGCCCTCTTGAGGTAAAGGAGACGCCGAGCTGGTTCTGGGTGCCGATCATAACCGTTTCAATGATCGGCGGGCTGAGCGCTTCCGCCGAATGCCATTTAACGATGAAATTTGCCCCCGAGCCCCCGGCTTCGTCATTTTGTGGGACGACAAAACGCTCCGAGCCAAGAGGCCCGATAACCAAGGGTGCGGCAATGAACTTTTTGACGACGGCACCCTGGGTGTCGTAGTAATCGACGGCGGTGACGGTCATTGAGCGGGTAGGGGAGATATTGCGTATACTGATGGTAATCGTCAGCAGCAGAGGCGACTCTCGGTTGCCATGGTAAATATGCGAGTATGCCGGAACGTATACGGTTTGGCCTTTTACTGCCGAAGCATGCTCCTCGCTGCAAATAGCCGAAGTCAGTGTGAGAAAAAGCAGGCAGACGCTGAGAGCGAGTGTGGTGAGGGGATGTTTTTTCGACCTTGGCGGTGTTTTGTCAAGAAGTTCGAGGTGCTGCACATGTTTGCGTTCTTCGTCGATGATTGTTTGCATCTGCCGGGCTGCGCCCTGCTCGTCGAGGAATTCTTTGATGAATTGGTAGAAGAGGATGGTGTCTTCCTCAAAAGCCATGGACCGGGTCAGTACCTCGCCTACACTCTTTGCGCGTTCAAGCTCATTTTCTGCGAGCAGGAAAGGGTTGCCCTTGACCATGTCCTGGAGCAAGGTCCTTCCCACCGCCTCCATCTCCCTTTGTTCCTCGGTGAGGGGTTTGTCAGAGGTAATGGTTGCCAGCCACTCTCCGTGGCGTCTTTCGTCATCGGCCATGGTGGCCAGCAGTTGCGCTACCTCGGGATTTTTACTGGCCAGACTTGCTTTTCGGTAGGTTTCTTCGCCGTTTTTCTCGATCTGCACGGCGATATTGCAAATATCAGCGATGGTGAACATGTGTATCTCCTGGGGCAATGGGTGTTCAGCTTTGGCAACCCACGATCATTTCAAAAAAACAGGTTGCTTTGGCATCATTGTACAGGATTTTTGCAGAGCGCAAAGATTTTTTAGTGGCCGTTAAGAAATAACTCACACTTTTTATCCATTTCTTTACGGCCACTTATGCCGTGGACAATATTGAATTGGCTGGTTTTGTTTTGAACGACGGCTTAGTCGAAAAACCGAGTGAAGACTTCCACCTCCTCGCGCTCGGTTCGATAGTTGTTAACCGGAGCTTCTTTGTCCTCGTAGCCGAGGGCCATGCCGCAAAGGAGGATGGTGTCGCGGCTGTAGCCGAGAAAATCTTTTACCAGCGCCGGGTATTGACCAAGGGCGGCCTGGGCGCAGGTGGCAAGACCCTCTTCCACAGCCGCCAGCATTATCGACTGGATAAACATGCCGAAGTCGAGAAAAGAACCCTTCTGCATGCCCGGGTCAATAAAGAAAAACAGCACGACCGGGGCGTCGAAGGCTCGGTAATTGGCAATCCACTGCTCAAGTCTTCGCTCTTTGTCGCTGCGGTCAATCTTCAATGCCGAATACAATTGGGCGCCGCAGGTGACCTTCCGCTTCTTAAACGGTTCATGCCATTCCAAAGGGTAATAGTGGTAGTCCATTGTGCCTTCTCCCCTCTCGCGGAAGGCATTTTCCATGGCTCCGGCCAACTCGGCTTTCTTTTTGCCACTGACGACCGCAACCTGCCAGGGTTGGGCATTGGTGCCGGATGGGGCATGGCGGGCGGCTCGGAGAATGGCGACTAATTTTTCTTTTTCCACCGGTTTCGGCAAGTAGGCGCGGGTCGATTTTCGTTTTTCTAAAGCTTCGATAACGTTCATGGTTGGCCGTGGGTGCGATTTGAGGGGATGTTGATGAAAAGCGTCTTGGTCGTTGTTCATGAGCAAAAGGATAAGTCAATTTCGTCTGAGATCAAGTTTTAGTTCCATGGGCAATTGCCTAAAAACACACAACAATGCAAAAGGAATAGGAAAACAGTTTGCATTCAGTTGCAAATGATTATCTTTGCTTGAAAAAGATTTGAAAAGAGAAAGCCGTCGGCATGATGCTTGACAAAATTTTATGCTTTGTCGGTAACTTTGATTGTTTCGCAAGAAGTCAATTGCTGTCATTTCGACTAGCAGAGTGACGAGAAATCTGTTAATTATCACAGAGATTTGTCGCTGCACTCGAAATGACAAAATCGGTTAATTTCCTCTTTTTGCGAAACCGTCGACTTTGTAAATACAGAAAAGAGTGAAGACTTTACGGTAGTTCCGTTTGCATACATAAGGAGAAATAAGAATGTCTGAGGAAACCACTGTTTTAACCCCTGATGGAATTGAGTCTCCAAATGAGGAAAAGGAATCTGGAAAATCTTTAATTGTGGCCAAGGATTTATTGCCGGACAGACTGATGCTTATTCCCCTGCATGATCGGCCGATGTTTCCAAAAATGATGGGACCGATCATCATAGAAGATAACGGCTTACAGGCGGCGGTTATGAAGCATATGAACCAAAATGTGCCGCTGTACTTTGGTCTCGTGCTGCAGATCCCCAAGGAAGACGGCCTTGCCCATGCGGCCCAAAGTGCCAATGACTTTTTCAAGGTCGGCTCGGTTGCCCGGGTTATTCAGGTGTCACCCTTTAAGCCTGGTGAACCTTTGCAGATTCTCGTGCAGGCACAGGAGCGTTTTGATATCCTGGCCTTAATGAAAAAGGATTCGCTCTTTATTGCCGACGTGCGCTACCGCTACGAGCCGATTCAAGAAAATACCGATGAATTGAAGGCCTATTCTGTCGCCATCATCGACTGTATCAAAGAGTTGGTGAACTTGAATCCTCTTTTTAAAGAGGGCTTGTCGCTGCTTATTGAAAGAATAAATCTCAGCGATCCCGGATCGCTTGCCGATTTTGCCGCCGCCATGACCACTTCCTCGGGTCGGGAAATTCAAAAGATTCTCGAAACCTCAGAGATTCGCGAACGGCTCGAATCGGTCTTGATTCTTTTAAAGAATGAGGTGGAAATCTCTAAGCTTAAGGCCAAGATCTCAAAACGTATCGAGGAACAGCTGTCAAAGCAGCAGCGGGAGTTCTTTCTCAAAGCGCAGTTGCTGGAAATCAAGAAAGAATTGGGACTGTCAAAAGACGACACCCAGGCGGAGATTGAAAAGTATGAGAACCGATTGAAAAAACTCGTGCTCTCAGACGAAGCACGGGACAAGGTCAAGGAAGAGATCGAAAAGCTCAAACTCATCGGCTCCTCCTCCCCTGAGTTCAATGTCACCCGTACCTACCTCGACTGGCTGACGATACTGCCCTGGGGCTTGTATTCGAAAGACAGCTATAACCGCAAAAAGGCCTCGAAGATCCTTGACCGCGACCATTATGGTCTGGAGGATGTCAAGAACAGAATTTTGGAACTCATCTCCGTGGGTGTTATCAAGGGCGATTTGTCCGGCACCATTCTTCTTTTGCAGGGTCCGCCGGGCGTGGGGAAGACCTCCATCGGCCGGTCGGTGGCCCAGAGTCTTGGCCGGGAATTCTTCCGCTTTTCGCTGGGCGGCATGCGTGATGAGGCGGAAATCAAAGGGCACCGCCGCACCTATATCGGAGCGATGCCGGGAAAATTCATCCAGGCGATCAAGACCTGCAAGACCGCTAATCCGGTGATCATGCTCGATGAGATCGATAAGATCGGTGCCAGCTTCCACGGCGATCCGGCCTCGGCCCTGCTGGAGGTTCTCGACCCGGAACAGAATCGCGATTTTCTCGATCACTACCTGGATGTGCGCTTTGATCTGTCGAAGATTTTCTTTATCTGCACCGCCAACCAGTTGGACACCATCCCCGCCCCGCTCATGGACCGCATGGAGATCATCCAGCTGCCCGGATATATCATGGAAGAAAAGGTCGAGATTGCCAGGCGTCATCTCCTGCCCAAGCAGCTCAAGGCGCACGGCCTGACCGCGCAGCAGATCACTTTGCCGAAGGTGGTGCTGTCGGCGATTGTTGACGGCTATGCCCGTGAGGCCGGAGTGCGCGGCTTGGAGAACGCCATCAAGAAGATTCTTCGAAAATCAGTCACCAAGATTATCGACAATCCCGAGCAGAATATCCGCATTCATGTAGAGGATCTCAAAGAATTTCTCGGCAAACGCTATTTCTCCGAGGAACACGCCTTCCGTAAGCCGCGGGTCGGGGTCATCACCGGCCTTGCCTACACCAGTATGGGCGGGGCAACTCTGCATATCGAGTCGATCCCCATCCCGACCGGGCAGGCGGGCTTCAAACAGACCGGCCAGCTCGGGCAGGTGATGATCGAATCGTCGGAGATCGCCTACAGCTATGTTCGGTCGCTGATGCGCGACAACAAGGAAGGCAGCGATTTTTTCAAAAATAACCTTGTTCACCTCCATGTCCCGGCCGGAGCGACGCCGAAAGATGGGCCGTCAGCCGGTATCACCATGGCCTGCTCACTGTATTCGCTGGTCATGAATAAAGCCATTCGGCCGAATATCGCCATGACCGGGGAGTTGACGCTCAGCGGCCTTGTCATGCCGATTGGCGGAGTGAAGGAAAAAATGATCGCCTCAAAGCGGGCAAAAGTCCAGGAGGTCCTGCTGCCTAAGGATAATCAGGAAGATTTTGAGATGCTGCCGGCGCACATTAAGGAAGGGATTACCCCGTACTTTGTTTCAACCTTTGATGAGGTGAAACGCATCTGCTTTAAATAGACTCAATTTTTGAGGTGTCCAGCCATCGTAATAAGGAGGCCGTATGTTCTTTCAAGCTGCCGGTATCGAAGTGGAACCCTGGATTCCTCCCCTGGTTGCCCTGGGAGTTTCTTTTTTTACATCGATGGGCGGGGTGTCGGGGGCTTTTCTGCTCCTGCCCTTTCAGATGTCCATACTTGGCTATACCAATCCTTCCGTCAGTGCCACCAATCAACTCTACAATATTGTTGCCATTCCGAGTGGTGTTTATCGCTATTGGAAAGAAGGGAGAATGGTGTGGCCATTGGCTTTGGTGGTGATTGCCGGGACCTTGCCGGGAGTGTTTATCGGCGCATTTGTGCGGGTCGCCTGGCTGCCTGATCCGAAAAATTTCAAACTCTTCGCAGCGGCTGTACTGCTCTATATCGGCCTGAAGATCGTCCGGGAATTGGTGAAGAAAAAGGCTGCCGGTACCGACAGCAAAGCGAGCAGTGAGGATCGCTTTCAGGAGATGGTACGACGCTATCGCTCACAGGCTGTCGGTCAGGAGGCGGCAGTCGGCCCTCTGGCAACCGTCAAGATTACCCATTTCAATGTGAAGCGACTGGGTTACAATTTTTACGGAGAAAATTTTGACGTCTCATTCATGGGTATTTTCTCCCTCAGCTTTCTAGTCGGCATTGTCGGTGGGATTTATGGCATCGGTGGCGGGGCAATTATAGCGCCCTTTTTTGTCACCGTCTTCGGCTTGCCGGTCTATACTGTCGCCGGTGCCGCCCTGATGGGCACTTTTGTCACATCGGTTGCCGGCGTCGTTTTCTATCAATTAATCGCCCCGTTTTATCCCAATGTGTCGGTAGCCCCTGATATCTTACTTGGGGTTCTCTTCGGCATCGGCGGGATGGCCGGGATGTACCTCGGAGCGCACTGTCAAAAATTCGTGAAGGCTAAAATGATCAAATGGATGCTGGCCAGTATCATTGTCTTTACGGCAGCGAAATACATTGCTGAATTCTTCCGATAATGGAGACTGCTTCTATCGATTTTTATTTCAAGCAACCAAGTTCCTTTTTCGCCGCTGTGCCGAGGAGAAGAGCGTCGGTAGCAAAAGCCAGGAGGGACGCACCCCTGGCGATGAAGTCACTGGCGGCGTCGGTCGTGGCGGCAAAGGCCCCGACCGGCATGCCGCATTTTTTTGCTTCTGTAAATACCGTTTTGATGGCCTGTTGAACTTCGGGGTCATGCAATTGCCCCAACTTTCCAAGGCTTCCCGACAAATCATAGGGACCGATGAAAACAGCATCGATTCCAGGGACATCAAGGATGCCTTGCAGGTTTCGTACTCCGTCAATGTGCTCGATCTGCACCACTATTGCCAAAGATTCATTGGCGTTTTCTATGTAGTTTTTGAACTTCAAGCCATAGCCCTGGGCCCGGCCAAGCCCGACGCTTCTTGAACCGCCGGGAGGATATTGAGCATAGGTCACAACCCGTGCGGCTTCTTCGGCTGAATTGACCTGCGGCACAATGATCCCTTGTGCGCCAATGTCCAAGGCCTTGCGAATTGCCGTCTCGTCTTTGCTTTCCGTCCTCACCAAACACGGCGTTTTCCCCGAGGCCACCTGCAACAATCTCTGGGCATCTCGGGTGGAAATTGCCGAGTGCTCAAGATCAAGAAACAGCCAATCAAAGTCGCAGTCAATGAGTATCTCAACGACCTCAGGGGATGGAAGCGTTACCAAGGTGCCGATGAGTTTTTCTCCGGAACGGAGACGATTACGAAATGACATATCAATATTCCTCTGGCTGTTTCAGGCTTGCCACTTATCCAAAGTAGCTTGTCTCTAACCTCATGAACATTAAGCGTATTGTTTAAGGGCGATATTAGCCTTTAAATTGCAAAATTATTTTTTTTTGAGCCGGGCCGCCAATGCCTCGGCGGTATGCTGGACGACAATTTTCGAGCCACGTTTCTTCAGGCCGCCTTTCAGCTGCATGACACAACCGGGACAGTCGGTGAGGAGGATCTCAGCGCCGGTTTTTTCGACATTGTCGAGTTTCTTGTTGAGCAGCGCCGACGACAGTTCCGGGAACTTCGCCGAGAAGGTGCCGCCGAAGCCGCAGCAGACCTCCGATTCAGCGGCTTCCTGGTAATCAAGACCGGCAGCCCGGATCAGCTCCCGCGGTGCCTCGTGGACGCCGAGACCGCGGCAAAGGTGGCAGGGCGAATGGAAGGTAGCCCGCTTGCCGTCGCTCGTAAAGTTCTCGGCTTTAAGGCCGAGAATATCGTGGGCAAAGGAGGAAAAGTCAATGACTTTAGCGGTAAAGGCCAAGGTTTTTTCCAGGAGCTTCGGGTCGTCCGCCATTAAAACCGGATAGTTATGTTTTAAGTGTGAAGCGCAGGAGGCGCAGAGGGTGACGATATAATCAACATTTTCCTTCTCGAAGGCCCGGATATTTTGCAGGGCGACGTCGCGTGAGGTCTTTGCTTCGCCCATCATCTGCAGGGGCAGGCCGCAGCAGGACTGGGCCATGGGAAAGGACATGGCGCAGCCGTTTTCGGCAAAGAGCTGAAAGGCGGCCTCCATCTGTTCCGGGTAGACAAAGTCCTGGACGCAGCCGGAGAAGAGTCCCACCCGCAGACGCGTTGCCGTCGGCTGGGGCAGTTCCGGGAAGCGGTCACGGAAGGGTTTTTCGGCAACCGTCGGCAGGGCCTTGAAATCATGTTCCTTGAAAAACATCATCGGCAGATGGCGCATAAAACCGTCATTTCCTGCCACCGGCTTCTGCGCCCATTTGGCGGTACGCAGCAGGGTATGGAAGAGCTTGCGGTTTTTCATGACCTGGCCAAGAAGCAGACTGGGCAGCGGATGCCCTTCCTTATCCTGGATGCGCACATGCACCTGCTTGATGAGCCGCGGCAGATCGATGCCGCCGGCGCAGATATCCTTGCAGGCCTCACAGTTGATGCAGTTCTGCACGATATTTTTGGCCTTTTCCGCGCCGTGGAAGAAATAGGTGAGAATCAGACCGATGGCACCGATATAGATATGGCCCATCTTGTGGCCGCCGACCAGGCGATACACCGGGCAGACATTGGCACAGGCGCCGCAGCGCACGCAACGGAAGACCTGGGAAAACAGCGGGTCTTTGGCCATCTCCAGCCGACCGTTATCAAGGACTACAAAATGGATGTCCTTTTTCTTATCGGCCGCCGACAAACACTCGTTGGCCCCGGTGATCCAGGTGACATAGGAGGTGATGTTCTGGCCGGTGGCGTTACGCGGCAGGACCTTGAGGATTTTCAGGGCGTCGGCCAGGCTCGGCACCAGCTTGTCGATACCCATCAGCGCGACATGCACCCGTGGCAAGGTTGTTACTAATCGGGCATTGCCTTCATTGGTGACCAGGCCGATGGTTCCGGTATCGGCGATGGCGAAGTTGGCGCCGGTGATGCCCATATCCGCCTCGACAAATTTACTGCGCAACTCGCGGCGCGCCACCTTTACCAGTTTTTCAATATCCGGTTCCTGTTTGGCGCCAGTGACGTCGGTAAACAGGTCGCCGACCTGGAAGCGTGACAGGTGGATGGCCGGCATGACCATATGTGACGGGCCTTCATGCCTGAGCTGGATTATCCATTCGCCCAGATCGGTCTC
>JAABQY010000110.1 GCA_011391225.1 Desulfobulbaceae bacterium
TTATTCGTCTGATGGGCAAACACCGGTCGCTATCTGCCCCCAAAGTCCCGAACAACTCGGCCTGCAGCCATACTTTACCAGATATCTTGGCAGCTATGTGACCGCCAATTGTTTTGTAGCCGCTCTGGATGGAGATCCTCCGATCATCCCAAACATGGAATTTCGCGATTTACGTAGCCTTTTTGGAGCCCTCGACGACGACATCTTTTGCCTCGCCGGCCGAGCCATCCAGATCGTCCATTGGCATCGGGAACATCGGTTCTGCGGCAAATGCGGTGCAGCCATGGTCGATCGACGCAGCGAACTCGCCCGGAAGTGCCCAAACTGCAATTTTATCAGTTACCCGCGACTATCTCCCGCCGTCATTATGTCGATTATCCGCGACGATCATATTCTTCTCGCCAGATCGTCACGTTTTCCCGCCGGCATGTACAGCACTTTAGCCGGTTTCGTTGAGCCTGGAGAAACCCTCGAAGAAGCCGTAATCCGAGAAGTATTCGAAGAAGTTGCACTTTCTATCGATAATATTCACTACGTCGCCAGCCAACCGTGGCCCTTCCCGCATTCGCTGATGATCGGCTTCACATCCACCTACAAAAGTGGAGATATTCATATCGACCAAGATGAGCTCGAAGATGCCAGATGGTTCCCGGTGACCGATTTGCCTGTTTTACCGTCACCTATCTCCATCTCCCGCCTGCTTATTGAAAACTTTATTCGCACAGAGGCAAAAAGAGGCGCATGACACCGGATGCCGACAACCAATCCAAAAGAATTAAGGCTCTACCGTAGCGTCTTCGAAAACACCGGCACCGCCACCATCATTATCGAAAACGACACCACCGTCTCGCATTGTTATTGTTATTTTCCTTCACCATGTTGGCATCATTTCTGCTAGAAACATAAGGAATATCCAGATTGGCCCAATGGTCCTTCCTCACAGCATTGATCCTGGCGGCCAGAAACCGACAATTCTTCAATCCAAGGAGCACGTTATGAACACGAAAATTTTCGCCCCAACGCCTTCAGCCTATTCTTCCCCCCTGCTCATTAAAAGCCTGCTCACGACACCGCTCATTTATGCACCGCAGCAAAAAATATTTTATCGTGACCAACTGGAGTTCACATACAAGCAGTTCGGCAAGAGGATTTGTCAGCTCGCCCATGCACTCTCAAAACTTGGAGTACAGGCAGAAGACACGGTAGCAGTTATGGACTGGGATTCGCACCGCTATCTCGAATGCTATTTTGCCGTGCCGATGATCGGGGCGATCCTGCATACCGTCAACGTTCGTCTTTCAAGCGAACAGCTGCTTTATACCATCAACCATGCTGAAGATGACGTGTTGCTTATCAACTCCGAATTCCTACCCATGCTTGCAGCCATTAAAGACAATCTGACAACGGTTAAGAAAATAATACTGTTGTCTGATAACAACGATGTGCCAGAAGGTTTTGATGGCTACTACGAGCAAATGTTGCAAGGACAGCCGGAAGAATTCTCCTTTCCCGATTTTGATGAAAATAGCATTGCTACAACTTTTTATACTACCGGAACAACGGGACTTCCCAAGGGAGTTTATTTCAGCCACCGGCAACTCGTTTTGCACACCTATGGCGTTCTATCAGCTCTTTGCGCCTACGACAGTCAGGCACGAATAAGTTCAGCGGATGTTTACATGCCAATCACCCCGATGTTTCACGTTCATGCCTGGGGAATGCCGTTCTTGATGACCATGCTGGGATGCAAGCAGGTCTATCCGGGTCGCTACGAGCCGACCCTTCTGCTGAAACTCATCACCACACATGATGTGACATTCTCCCATTGCGTGCCGACTATTCTTCACATGCTCCTTTCCAACCCGACCATAGCAGGATGTGACCTCAGCCGCTGGAAGGTGATCATCGGGGGCTCGGCTCTCTCAAAGGGTATGTGCAAAGGAGCGATGGCACACGGCATCAATCTCTACACCGGCTACGGCATGTCTGAAACCTGCCCGGTTCTGACGCTTGCCAACCTCAAGCCGCACATGCGCAAGTGGGATGAAACTCAGCAGGTTACCGTGCGTTGCCGCACCGGTTTACCGATCAACGGTGTGCAACTTGAACTCTTCGACGCAAGCGGCCAACCGGTACCCCATGACGGAAAATCTACCGGCGAGGTCGTTGTTCGCGCTCCCTGGCTGACCCAGGGGTACTTCAAGGATGAAGAAAAAAGCCGGGAACTTTGGTCGGGGGGGTGGCTGCATACCGGCGATATCGGCTACATAGATACTGAAGGATACCTGCAGATCACCGACCGCCTGAAAGATGTCATCAAAACCGGCGGAGAATGGATCTCGTCTCTCGAACTGGAGGACATCATTAGTCAGCATCCGTCGGTCAGCGAGGTTGCGGTCATCGGTGTTCAGGACCCAAAATGGGGCGAGAGGCCGGTGGCCTTGGTGGTCCCCAAACCCGGCTGCAATGAGCCTTTGCACACCGAAGACATACTCGCCGCCATCCAGACACATATCGACAACGGTACTCTCCCTAAATACGGCATGCCGGAGAAGGTGTTGATCGTCGACCAGATTGCCAAAACAAGCGTTGGGAAGGTTAACAAGAAACAATTACGCCGCGATTTCAGTTGATATCCGGCCGTCGACGCAGAAAGGTATAGACAAGTGCCGGAGGAGGGGTGTTGCCAGAAATCCGGTACTTCAGGAAAGAGTGTCTGTTGAGACGTAGAGGAGTGATGAGTCAATAAGGAGATCTACCTGAACTGCCTCCTATTCAACAAAAAACGGATCGTTTCTCTGCAGCCAATTCTCCTGATGTACATCACTAAAGAATTGAACCTAACTCCCTGCTTTTCGTAACAATCCGTTTATCGAGCCGTGTCGACATTTTTCTCCCCTGCCACCGGCAAGGGAGAAAATATTTTAACGCAATGGGATATTAGCGTTTGACGACATTTGCTGCAGCCGGACCTTTGGCACCTTCAACCACGTCGAAGCTTACCCTTTCGCCCTCTTGGAGAGACTTAAAGCCCTCTGCTTTGATAGCAGTGTGATGCACGAATACATCCTTGCCACCATCTTGCTCGATAAAACCAAAACCTTTTGAATCATTAAACCATTTTACTGTTCCTTCAGCCATTGTAACTACTCCTTGTGCATTGTGCGACTTTGCCGCACAGTTGTGTGGTCGGTCCCAATAAGGAACCATTGTGAACAAACTGAATGCATCGCATCGACGCATTCAGTAATTGTATTTAGAAATCTATTCTTCACATCATGCTTTGCAAGTTAAATTTTCTTGCCTGTCATCCCTTAAAGGACCGTCATTCTAAATTCTGCTTCAAAAAATAGCGGACCGCAGAGACTTGAGTCCTCATATACAGGGTAGTGGATTATCTGCGTCGAGCACCTTTTTTTACTGGAGGCTTCGCCTCGTTACAAACCAGCGTACGATGTTTGTAGTCTTTTCCGTTCAAGCCCTCCATTACCTTATGTCCCTCCGATCGGGTAGACATCTCGATAAAACCAAAACCTTTGGATTGGCCGGAGAATTGATCAATAACCAGCTTGGCACTTACAACACTGCCATATTGACCACAAAGCTCGGATAGCTCTGATTCGGTGATATTATAAGGCAGGCTACCTATAAAAAGTTTCATGCTGGTTTCCTTCTTTGAGATTTTCAGCAAAAACTTTTAAGGTATCGAAACTTACGGAGTTACAGCCTAAGATATCAAGAAAAGAGTGTGCTATTTTTATTTAACCCTTGCTTTATACTTGATAAAGATACCTTCCACAAGGGAATTCTTGGGGAGACAGTCTCTAACCTAAAAATAATAGCACAACCATGCCTTTTGTGATAGGCGCCTGCCGGCTGACGCTGGGTATCGATGTCAACCAGAATCTCCAGATTTTTGCGAGTTTCATTCTTACGATTATCCTGCAAAACATCGCAAATGCCAGAGAAAACAAAAACTGATGCGTCGATCGCCAAACAATGATATGATTTTGTTGAAGTAGCAATGGTTTTTGCGAGCTCAGTATCTACTGCAGTCATTCTTATCTACTCCATGTTTTTCTTAAATCTCCTATGGAAATATTGATTTACGGAACTACTGATTTTAGCTATCTGGTGGCTGCACGGCTCCACCAGCAACATAATATCACCATCCTCCACGACACCAACGAGTTGAACGAAAAATTCAACAATCTCGATGTCAGCCTGATTGAAGGGAATGGAGGAGATATTGCCGCTCTCGAAAAGATTGAGGCAAAAAAGTCTGATCTTTTCATCGCCTGTTCGGCAATTGATGAAGCTAATATTGTTGCCTGCTGGACGATGAAAAAAATAGCCGACACCGAAACGATCTGCTTCATCGGCAAAGCATCACTCTACAAGAATTTTTCTTCCCTCACCCACAACCATTACCAGACCCGCTACGACATTGATTCCATCATCTGGCCGGAACAGCTCCTCACCCAGGATATTTTTCGGATTATTTCCGTACCGGAGGCTCTTGACGTAGAATTTCTTGCCGGCGGCAAGGCCAAACTTTTTGAGTACCGCATCAAGGAAAATTCAACATTCATTGATAAAGCCATAAAAGAGTGTAAGTTTCCTAAAAATGTCCTCATTCCAGGCATTACCCGCGAAGGCAAACTCTTTATACCCAATGGGGCGACGACCATCCGGTTGCATGACAAAGTGTTTTTCATCGGCACCGGCATGGCCCTCGACACCTTGGCGGCTGTTTTCTTCAAGCATGACCGAAAGGTCAAAACCGTATCGATCATCGGCGGCGGCAGCGTCGGTTTCATGCTCGCAGAAATGCTTGAAAATACAGGTATTAAAGTGAAAATCATCGAACACAATCTGCAACGCTGCGCTTTTCTTGCCGACTCACTGAAAAAGACCCTCGTTCTGCAGGGCAACGGAACCGATCTGGAACTTCTTGAAAGTGAAGCAATCGCTTCAGCCGACGCCTGTATCTGCACCACAGACAATGATGAAAAGAACCTTCTGTGCTCTCTTTTGATCAAGCAACTTGGTGCTAAACGCATCGTTACCCGGGTTGGCAATATCCAGAACTACCAACTTTTCGAACATGTCGGCATCGACGTGGTGGTATCCCCCAAGGCCTCGGCACTGACCGAGGTACTGAACCGCGTGCAAGCTCAAAATGTTGATGTCATTGCCCTCATCGAGGGAGGCAAAGGTGAGATGCTGCGGCTGACCCTGCCCGACGCTTTTCAGGAAATCCGCATCAGAGACATGCACCTCCCCGTCAACGCGATTATCGGTGTCATCATAAGAGGCCATAGGGTAATCATCCCCAATGGTGAAAGCTCTATCTGCCCACGCGATCGACTGAAGATCTTCAGTATGAAGGAAGACTCAGACAAGGTTAAGGAATTCTTTTTCTCATGAACCCACGGTTTATCTCCAGTGCCTTTGGAATAATTCTCCTCGCCTTCGGAGCTATCGTCCTTCTGCCCATTATCGTTGCCGCTCTTGAAGAGGATTACAGCTCAGCTCTGCCTTTTCTCGTTGCCTCCCTCTGCTCTTTCACCCTCGGCCTTTTTTGCCGCTGGCATGGTCGCTTCAGCCGGAATTTTGATGCGCTGAAACGCACCGAGGGACTGCTTATCGTCACCCTGACCTGGATTGTCACCGCAGCCATCGGGGCAATTCCCTTCGTCTTTTTTGGTCTTTCTCCTCTTGACGCCTACTTTGAGTCAGTATCTGGATTCACCACTACCGGGGCTACTATTCTCATCGATTTTTCACTTTATCCCAAGGCTTTCTTCTTCTGGCGCAGCCTTATCCAATGGATTGGTGGCATGGGAATTATTGTTTTGTTTGTCGCCGTCCTGCCCCAGCTGGGTGTTGCCGGTCGCAGAATCTTCTTTGCCGAGGCACCCGGCCCAACCGAGGACAAGTTTACCCCGCGTGTTGCCCATACGGCAAAAGCCCTCTGGCTTATTTACCTCATCCTCACTTTGCTGCAGATTGTTTGCCTGGTTATTGCCGGGATGCCGCTCTTCGATGCAATCTGTAACTCCTTTTCAACCTTGGCCGCCGGCGGCTTTTCTCCGCACCCGATGTCTATCATGGGCTACCAGAGTCCGGCTATTATCTGGATCGTCACCGTCTTCATGGCGCTGGCCGGCGCAAGTTTTGCTCTGCAATATAGATGCTTTATTAAGGGAAAGGCGCGGGCTCTCTTCACCAATGACGAGTTTCTCTTTTATCTGGCTATAGCCATTTTTTCCTCTCTCACCCTTGCTGCCATTCTAGTTACCCTGCCTGACGGTACGGCTTCTGCAAGTCTCCGGGATGGCGTCTTTCAGGTGGTTTCGATTCTTACCACTACCGGCTTTGCCTCGGCGGATTTTGCCCTTTGGGTGGTGCCGGCTCAAACGATTTTATTTGCGATGATGTTGATAGGCGGTTGTGCCGGCTCGGCTGGGGGTGGCGTGAAGGTGATTCGGGTACTCTTTGTCGCAAGGTTTTTGAAAAGGGAAATAGATCAGATAGTCCATCCCAAGGCGGTCCTACCCATCAAAATCGACAGGGTGACCGTCCCGGAGGATGTGCAGCGGCAGATGCTCAGTTTTGTCTTGTTTTACCTGGTGCTGATGCTTTTTTCCGGCTTGGTCGTAACCATGATCGAGCACAACGCAACGATCGGCTTTGTCGGCACGGCGGCGACACTCGGCAACGTTGGCCCTGGCTTTGGGGAGATCGGCCCGATGGCCAGTTTCGGCAACCTCCACTGGGTCAGCAAGACCGTCTTCATACTCGACATGATTGTCGGCCGATTGGAGCTGATCCCCTTCCTGGCCATGCTGTGCCCCGAGTTCTGGACATTCAGTCGAAGTTGAATCCCATGGCGATTGGTGCCGTTAGAAGGAATACCCTGAGAGCCTCAGCTCTTTGACTTCAGGCATTTCCTGCCGACGATAATATACGTCAGCACAGAAAAGAGAATAAGGAAACCGAACATCTGGACATTTTTCGTTTTAATAATATAGGAAATGACCAGTACCAGCGCCGCACAGGTCAGAAAAAAGAGCGGTTTGGGAATCTGCTTGAGAATTACCCGACCAAAGTGGGCAAAACGCACATGACTGACCATGATTGCGACAGAGAGTATTGCCACAAGCCATAGGTAATCGGCGGGCACAACTAAGGCGGCCCCTAAGACGACAAGCGCTCCGGCCGGGCTCGGCAAGCCGTTAAATATGCCGTAGGGGAGATCCGTACGCTTTTTATCTACAGTGACAAAACGAATCAATCGATACGCAACGCCGGATAGATAAATCAGACCGAAAATCCACGCCCAGGAACCGCCAGACAAGGTTATAACATAGGCGGGAGAAAGACCGAAGCTGACAAAATCGGCAATATCGTCGAGATACGGGCCATATTTTGTCCCACCATGCTTTTCCGCCATTCTCCCATCAAACAAATCAAAGAGCTGGCCGACGATTATCGCAAAAATTGCCCAGGCAAAATGCTGATTATGGGTCAGGACAAGGCTGGCAATACCACAAAAGAAATTGAGCGTCGAGAGGATATCGGCATACAACCGATTGGGGATGAATTTGCAGATCACCGATGCCGTCGCAAGGATAAGACAAGCTGCCAAGACCTCATCGCCCATGTCGATGACGCCGGAATTCCCGTGAAGCAGCGCACAGTAGATAACCAGAGAAAAACAGATAATGGCCTTGATCTTCCCGAAGTTATTGGCAGCCCCGGAATACTTGATGAGAGCCAGGAGATGTCTTGCTAAAAATTGTCCTGCCAGTTCAATCCCGACCAAAATCCACACGAGATCGGTCCTCATAATTCCAAGATAGGCAAACCCCACCAAGGGTGGCAGATAGGTGAGCTTATCGCATAGCGGATCGAGCCACTCCCCCCAGGTCGTTGCCATATTGCAACTTCTCGCGACGACCCCATCAACCCCGTCGAGGATGGCGGCAAAGGTAAAAATAAAGATAGCAATAGCCTGATAGCCGACAAGAAAATAGAGGATAAAACCCACCAGCGCCAATGCCGCTCGCCAATAGCAGATAGAATTGGGATGGAGTAGCCATTGATGGCTGGCAATATAATCCCGCATGGCGGGCCTCTGCACCATGCCGGAGATCCACAGGTAAAAGGCCGTTCCAATCGACGCTGCAGCACTTATTATCAGTAATCTTTCCATAATATCTTTTGCAAGAAGAAATGAACAGCAACCCCAGCAGCCTTTCGCTCCAAGCAAAAAGCCTTTGCCGCTGCACGCCTGTTTAACACTTTACCGAATGGCACGCACCAAACTTTTCCACAGCGTGCATCTCAGGCGACAATTGCCGGACTATCACGCAAATTCCGATCCCTTCCGCCCGCTGAGCCTGTCGTGCATCAAAAACCACCAATCATTCGCCTCAAACGAAAATGATTAGTGAAAACCGCTCTCATGACCGCCACGTAGTTGTATTGAGACCGGGACAGACTGGTGATAGCATCAAGAAGGTCTGATTCCCGCTGTAGCCCCTCATCGTATTTCAGTTGGGTGATGCGAAGATTCTCCTCGGCCTGTTCTATGGAGCGTCTGGCTACCAGGACGTTATCAAGACTCACCTGCAAATCAATAAAGATATTATCCAAGTCGTTGACTAGACTGTGCTTCAACTCTTGCAGTTCATATTTCTGGGCACGCACCTGCAACAGGTTTCTGGCAACTGTCGCCTCAGTGGCATTGCCTTGAAAAAGATTCATCGACATTACCAACGTTGCGCGAAACTCTTCATCATCAATCGAACCACTACCGGTAACAAAGCCCTCATCATAACGCCGGTAGCTGCCCGCTGCGTCAACCCGGGGATAAAAGCCACCCCTTCCCGCTTCAGCCTGTGCTGAAGTGGCGGCGATAGCAGCCTCCAAGGCTTTGATTTCACTTCTTTCCGCCAACATTTTTTCGAGATACGATGCCCTGTCGACCAGTGGTGGAAGATTATCAAAGTCGGCAAAATCAACGTCCGCGAGATTGATTTCGCTGCCCACCTGGCGCGCCAGGTCGATAACGCTTTTTTTCAATCCGGCATCAGCCGCTTTGAAGGCAATATCTGTATTATCATAATCGACACGGAATTTCAGCAGCTCGTTCTTGCCAATAAGCCCTACCTGGAAACGGCTTTCACCGTCCTTATATATCTTTTCCAAGGTCTGAAGGGCTGACTCGGCCACAGTGCGATTGGCCCTGCGCTCAAATACCGCCAGATAGGCAAGGGCGACACTGAGCTGGATATCCTGCCTGATACCCTGCAATTTGTATTGTTCCACCTCTTGCAGCATCTGCGCTGACTGCAGACCATACTTGTCACGAAAACCGGCAAACAGATTCCAGCTGATCTTACCCAGAGCGACGGAGTTTGCCTTTGTCTCGAAGAGACTATCGTCATCAAGGCTGGTCGTGGTGTACGAAATGTCAACCGCCGGATAATAGCCGCTCTTAGCCCGGACAATTTCTTTTTCGCTCTGCTCGAGGATGGTCATATACTGCTGAATCACCTCGCGATTGTTCAGGGCCATCATCTGCATCCCGGCAAGGTCGATGGCTTGGCTGAAGGAAGCACTCAACACCAGGGCGACAATAAGGCTACACAGTTTCATCTGTTCGACTCCTTTTTAAGCCATTAAAAAAGGCAAGTAGGGGGGGGCAAGAAGCAGCAACATCCCTTTCACGATTTGCTCTGCCCCGAATTATTTTATCAAGACATCCGATCAATATTTGTTTTTATCGCCCCAAGGACCTCTGCAGCGACCTGCTGATCCTCATTACTGATCCCCAGCATC
>JAABQY010000111.1 GCA_011391225.1 Desulfobulbaceae bacterium
AGAAGAAGAACGACAGGTTCGGGGCAATCTCGTCGATGGCCATGCCGCGGGCCAGGTAATATTCAACGTAGGTGAAACCGTTGGAAAGGGTGAGAGCCAGTTGAGTGAGAGGATTGGCCCCGGCTTCGGCGATATGGTACCCGGAGACCGACACCGAATAGAAGTTTTTCACTCTCTGGGCAATGAAGTATTCCTGGATATCGCCCATCATCTTCAAAGCGAATTCGATGGAGAAGATGCAGGTATTCTGGCCCTGGTCTTCTTTCAGGATATCCGCCTGGACAGTGCCGCGAACATTGGTAAGGACAACTGCCTTGATCTCTTCGTACTCGGCATTGTCCGGCCCGCGGTTGTTATCGGCAACGAATTTCTCAACCTGCTGATCGATAGCGGTGTTCATGAACATTGCCAGAATAATCGGGGCAGGACCATTGATAGTCATTGATACCGACGTTGTCGGAGAGCAAAGGTCGAAGCCGCTATACAGCAACTTGAGGTCATCAAGGGTGCAGATGCTGACCCCTGATGTGCCTATTTTTCCGTAGATATCAGGGCGAATCGCCGGGTCCCAGCCGTAGAGAGTCACTGAATCAAAGGCGGTCGACAGCCTCTTAGCCGGATAATTTTCCGACAACAGTCTAAAGCGCTTATTGGTCTGGGCCGGGCCGCCTTCTCCAGCAAACATCCGGGTAGGATCTTCGCCGGTACGCTTCATTGGGAAGACGCCCCCCGTGAAGGGGAAATAGCCGGGCAGGTTTTCTTTACGCAGCCAGGTATAGATGTCGGCAGGGTCGGTGAATTTCGGTAAGGAGACCTTGCGGATTTTTGAATGGGACAGAGAATTGGTAAAGAGGGGAACGCAAATTTCCCGCTCCCGCACCGTATAAACCAGTTCGTCGCCGGAATAGTCGGACCAGGTCTTCTTCCAGCCCTGCAGGAGTTTGGTGGTGTCGTCGGTCACGGCCTCGGCAAGGGCGGTAACTTTTGCTTTGAGTTGGTCGAGAACCTTGGCAAATCCGATTTTATCGTCGGCCTGCAAGATTTCCATGGTCTGTTCCAGGTGAACGTGGCGCCGTACAGCCTTGGCCTGAAGTCTTGTTTTGTGGTGGTATTCGCGAACGGTGTCGGCAATTTCTGAGAGATAGCGCATTCGCGGCGACGGAATGACGATGGTCTTCGACGAGGACATTTTCTCCGCTGGTTTCGGCAGGCCGGGATGCAGGACGAGGTCGCTCTTTTTTTTCAGTTCTTCAATAATTCCGTGATAGAGAGCGGTGATGCCGTCGTCGTTGAATTTGGAGGCGATGGTGCCGTATACCGGAAAGTCGGACGGCGCCATATCCCACTGCTTGCGATTTCTCTGTACCTGCTTGCGGATATCGCGGATGGCGTCGTCGCTGCCCTTTTTTTCGAATTTGTTGACGACGATGATGTCGGCATAATCAAGCATGTCGATTTTTTCCAGCTGCGACGGCGCGCCGTATTCGGAGGTCATGACATAGATAGAGATATCGGCGATCTCAGTGATCTTTGAGTCTCCTTGGCCGATACCGGCGGTCTCGGCGATGATCAGGTCAAAGCCTGCTGCTTTGGCTACCTGAATGGCCTCCGGCAGGGCTTCCGAAACTTCGCTTGCCGAATCGCGGGTGGCCAGACTGCGCATGTAGATGTTATCCGATTGACCAAGCGAATTCATACGGATGCGGTCGCCGAGCAGCGCTCCACCGGTTTTTTTTCGGGATGGGTCGCAACATATGACGGCTATGCGGATATCTTTGATGTCATGGAGAAACCGAGTAATTATTTCGTCGGTAAGCGAAGATTTTCCGGCCCCGCCGGTGCCGGTGATGCCGATAACCGGCGGGTTGTTTTTCTTGGCGAGCGGTTCGATCATTGCCATGATCTCGGCCAGATTACCATTGCTTCCGGCCTTTGCCTGTTGAGCGGCGGTGATGAAACCGGCAATGGCTTTGGGATTGGTACAGACCAGCTGTTCCGGGCGAAGATCATGGCAGGGCAGGGTGGGGAAATCGAGCATCTCAACCATATGGTTGATCATTCCCTGCAAGCCCATGGATGCGCCATCTTCGGGAGAATAGATCTTGGCAATTCCGTAGTCTTCCAACTCTTTAATCTCATCGGCGACAATAACCCCTCCCCCGCCCCCGAACACCTTGATGTGCGAAGCGTTCTTTTCCTTCAAGAGGTCAATCATATATTTGAAGGCTTCCATGTGTCCGCCCTGATAGCTGGACATGGCGATACCCTGGGCATCTTCAGCAATAGCCGTGTCAACCAATTCCTGTACCGAGCGATTGTGGGCCAGATGGATAACCTCCACTCCGGAATCCTGCATAATCCGGCGCATGATGTTGGTGGAGGCATCATGTCCGTCGAAAAGGGAGGTGGCGGTGATAACTCGTACTACGTTTTTCGGTCGGTAAACTGCGACATCCGTGTGCATGGTTTCTCCTTCTGTCGTTCTTAATGACGGGGGGATGAGAAAATCGTTGTTAACAGCTGGCACACGGAAATGGAGGAGATTTCAAGCCGGTACTGATCCTGGAATGAGATCTACGCTTTGAGCTTTTTCAAGAAAACTCATGATAAATTCCGTCTGCTTTTCAATGTACTGTTCTATTGTAAAATGCTTACCAAAATACCAGCGCCTGTAGGCCCAGGTATGTCCAAGTATCGAAATGTTATGGCCAATGAGGTTGATCGTATCATCTTCCAACATCGGCAATTTGCCTATATGGCGCAGCTCGCGCATGGCTTCGATGAAAAGGTTGGTGATGCGCAATTCAGCTTCGAGTACTTTTTCCTGCCATTTTAAGGGGAGAAAATGGGTGACCTGGTACATGAGCAGCACGTGGTCACTCATGCGGTTGCAGGCGAGGAAATATTCCCTGATAACCTCGGCCAGAGCCGCCTTGCCAACGGTCGGTCTAGCCAGTGCCGCTTTTACCCCTTGTTCAACCTCCGAGTGGATGGCAATACATACCAGATACAGCACGTCATCTTTGGTTGATACATATTCATAAAGGGAGCCGATGGACAGCCCGGTTTCCTTGGCCAGGGCGCGAGTTGTCGTTTTATGATAGCCAAATTTGATAAAGAGCTTTACGGCGCCGTCGGCGATCTGCCGTCTTCGCTCTTTCACCAATTCGTGGTTTTTAATGTTTGTCGAGACCTCGTCTGCATAGGTGTCGCTAGACATTTTTTTGTCATCGGATTTGTCTTTTCTTTCGTTTTTCATTCTTTTTCTGTGTAAAAGTAAATACGTAAACAAAAAAACACCAGAACAAAAGAAAAAACTGTACTACTGGCAAGGGGTCGGCAGTTCCTGAGCTACGCCTCGAGGGTAAATTTTTGCGACAGCAAGGCCAATCGCGGCCTCAATCGCCTTATCGTGCTTGCAGCTTTTCCGTCAGGACAGGGATAAACTGCTTGAGATCGGCAACTACCAGAACATCGGCAATTTCACTAATAGGCGCATCCCGGTCGGTATTAATGGCCACAACAAATTCTGATTTTTTCATGCCGGCCAAATGTTGAATGGCTCCGGAAATGCCGCAGGCCACATAGAGTTTCGGGGCAACGCTTTGGCCGGTGGTACCGACCTGTCGGTTATGCTCAACCCACTGGGCATCGACTACCGGACGACTCGCCCCGTACTCACCGCCAAGGGCTACGGCCAGAGCGGAAATAATCGTTACATTCTCGGGTTTGCCGATGCCTCTGCCGGCACTGACTATAACTGACGCCTTGGTCAGATCAACACCGCCCTGAGCCGCAGCTTCGTATCCCTGAAAATGTGTAAGGGGCGCCGCTTGCCTGTCGATTGGCAGCACTGTCGGTAGGGCATTGCCGTTTTCGACTGGCGAAAAAGCGCCAACCTGCAGGGTAAGGACCGTTTTGGGTGTGAGGCTTTTCACCTGGCGACGCAGCTTGGAGTTGCAGGCTGGGACAATAAAACCATCATCAACCACAGCGACCACCTCGGATATCTGCGTAGCATTCAGAGCGAAGGCAAGGCGTGGAGCGAGATCCCAGCCGTAGGATGAGTGCGAAAGTACGATACAGTCCGGCTGTTCCTTTTCAACAACCTGGAGGAGCAGGGCTTTATGGCCATCTGGGTTGTAATCCTGATGTTTTTCGGCATTGGCCAGGTACAAGCGACCTTGGAAATTAGGCAAGGTGTCGTCATTTCCAACGAGGAATACGGCAACTTCAGCTGCCATTCCGGCGGCAAAGCCGAGCAATTCGTAGATGCTTCCGAGAAGTTTGCCATCCCGGTATTCGGCGACAAGCAGCATTTTCATGATGAGGTTCTCCCCTATGCCAAGACGGACGTTTTTTCTTTCAATATTTTGATCAACTGATCAGCCAGTGCCGGAATATCTCCTTCGAGGATCAGCCCGCCGCCCTTCTTTTCCGGGAAGAATATCTTTGTGGTTTCTTGCATACTGGCAGTCTTATGCAGTTGCTCAACAGGAATAGTCAACAGCTCTTTTTTCTTGGCCTTCATGATATTTGGCAGGGTCGGATAGCGCGGGCTGTTAAGCCCAAGCTGACAGGTGAAAACGGCTGGACCAGCCACCTTGACAACCGCCCTGACGCCGCCTTCCAGCTCGCGTTTCACGAGGTATTCTCCGTTTGTGTAGGAAAAATCGACGATGGTGGTAATGCAAGGCAGGCCGAGCATCTCGGCGAGCAACACTCCGACCTGACCGCTGCCGCAATCCTGCGACTGCATGCCGGTAAAGATGCAGGAAAAATTCTGGCTTCGGGCATATTCGCCAATGATCCCGGCAATTGCCAGCGCATCCTTGTTCCATGCCGCATCATCAGCCACCTGTACACCCCGGTCACAGCCCATGGCCAGAGCTTTTTTCATGGTTTCCTTGATCCGCTCCGGGCCGATCGACAGCACGGTGATATCTGCAGCCCCGACTTGCTCTTTCAGTCGTACAGCCTGCTCAACCGCGTATTCGTCGTATTCGTTCATGCGCCAGGCAAGGTCGGTAGTATCGAACCAAAGTGAGCCGGGTGAGAGTTTGAATTTTGATTCCATATCAGGAACCTGCTTCATACAAACGAGAATTTTCATTTCCCTTTTCCTATCGGTTTGGTGCTATGAGGTCGGCAGTTATCATTTGCCAAGTGCGGTGCCAATCACCAGCCGTTGAACCTCGCTGGTGCCTTCGTAGATTTCCGTGATCTTGGCGTCCCGCATCATTCGTTCGACTGGGAATTCCCTGGTATAGCCATAGCCGCCAAGGACCTGAACCGCTTGGGTTGTCACCTTCATCGCCGTTTCGCTGGCCATGAGTTTGGCCATGGCTGAGGCCTGGGAGTAAGAAATGCCGTGGCTCGCCTTGTAGGCGGCGCTGTATACCAAGAGTCGTGACGCTTCGATCTGGGTGGCCATGTCGGCGAGTTGAAACTGGATGCCCTGGAATTTGCCGATTGGTGTGTCGAACTGTTTGCGTTCCTTGGCGTAGTTGACTGCTGCTTCAAGAGCCCCTTGGGCAATGCCCAAGGCCTGTGAGGCGATGCCGATTCGGCCGCCGTCAAGGGTCTTCATGGCGATCTTAAAGCCCTGGCCTTCCTCGCCTAAGAGCTGTGCGGCGGGAATGCGGCAATTGTCAAAAACCAGTTCCATGGTCGGTGAGCTGCGAATCCCCATCTTTTGCTCTTTTTTGCCGAAAGTAAAACCGGGGGTATTTTTTTCGACGATAAAGGCGCTTATACCGTGGTGTTTTTGCGCCGCTTTATCGGTCCTGGCAAAAACCACATATGTCTCGGCTTCTCCGGCGTTGGTAATGAAAATCTTGGTGCCGGTGAGGAGATAGCCATCGCCATCTTTGACGGCGGTGGTTCTGGTGCCTCCGGCATCGGTGCCGGCGGAGGGTTCGGTCAGTCCGAAGGCGCCCATTTTTTCGCCACGAGCGAGTGGGGCGAGGAATTGCTGTTTCTGCTCTTCACTGCCGAAGAGATAGATAGGGTTGGCGCACAGCGACAGATGGGCGGAAAGCGTAACGCCGGTTGAGGCGCAGACCCGGGACAGTTCCTCAACGGCTATGGCATAGCTGATATAGTCGGCATCGGCGCCGCCGTATTCTTCTGGAAAGACAATACCGGTAAGGCCGAGTTCGGCGAGGCGATCAAACATCAGCGCCCGATCAAAGCGCTCTTCTTCGTCACGGATTCTTGCTGTCGGGGCAACTTCGGTCTCGGCGAACTCACGAACCATGTCGCGGATGAGGTTCTGTTCTTCAGTCAGTTCAAAGTTCATCGATTTCTCCCATGGAAAATTCGGGAAGAAGCAGGGGCCTTCTTCCCGATGGTGCTTTTTGATTATTCTTTTTTGGAACTCAGTTCAGGAAAATCTCCGTAAAAAAATTCCAGTTTACTGCCTTGGGTATTATTTCCCTGACGATCTGTTTCTTGCTGGCGCAGTTCGACCCGGCGAATCTTTCCGCTGAGGGTTTTAGGAACCGCAGGGACAAATTCGATGATGCGAGGGATTTTGAACTTAGCGAGAATTTTAATGGAATGCTGGAACAGTTCGAGTGCCAATTCCCTCGAAGGCTGGTAGCCTTGCTTTAAAATAATGAAGGCCTTGACCAGCTGATGCCGTTTCGGATCGGGAACGCCGACGATTGCAGATTCGGCAACAGATGGGTGCTCGATCAAGGCGCTTTCCACCTCAAAGGGGCCGATGCGGTAATCGGAGGATTTGATAACATCGTCGCTGCGCCCGACAAACCACCAGTAGCCGTTTTCATCAAAGGTTGCCCGATCGCCTGTGTAATAAGCGTTGTTGATGAAGACACCGGCCATTTTCTCCGGGCTGCCGATATACTCGGTAAAAAGGCCGATAGCCCGCCATTTGTCGAGCTTGACAACTATGTGGCCGGGTTCATTGGGGACGGTGATTTCTTTGCCGTCATCGTCCATTAGGGCGACATCGTACATAAACGAAGGCTGGCCGAAGGAACCGGCGCGCATTTTGCCGTTCATCCACGGATGATTGCCGATCATGGCGGTGGATTCGGTTTGGCCGTAGAAATCACGAATTTCGGTGTTGGTGAGTTTTTTCCATCTGGAAATTACTTCCGGATTGAGCGGTTCGCCGGCTCCGATCGATTGACGCAGGGCGGAGAAATCGAACTTTGAGGTGTCGAGGTTAATAAACATGCGCCAAGCGGTCGGAGGTGCACAGAAAACGGAAATCTTATGGGTGGTGAGCGCGGTCAGGTATTTATTGCCGTCAAGGACGGTAAAATTAAAACCGGAGGCGGTGGCGCCGACGTTGAGAGGGCCAAAAAAACTCGACCATGCCCATTTTGCCCAGCCTGGAGCACTGAGGTTGTGATGAATGTCATCGGGACGAATTCCGGTCATGATTGAAGTGGAAAGATGACCGAGGGGATAGGAAACTGCGGTATGGCCGACGCGCTTGGGCAGACCGGTCGTTCCCGAAGTGAAGAAGCAGAAAAGAAGATCGCTTGCGCGGGTTTTTGCCGCTTCGGCTTCAACCGCTTCGCTTGCTAGGTCGGCATAACTGGTCCAGCCTTCTTTCTGTCCAAGCACCAACTTTACTTTTGGTGTCATTTTCGTGGTTTTCAGTGCCAAATCAATAATATCGGTATAGATGACATCGGCGATAATTACTTTTGGCGGATACGCTTCAAATCTAAACTCCAGCTCGCGTTGGGTCATGGTCGTGGCGGTCGGAACGGCAACAAGCCCACCTTTGATACATGCAAAGCTGGCAAACCAGGTTTCCGGAACGATCGGTACCATCTGATACATATTATCGCCCTTCTCGACACCAGCCTTGCGCAATCTATTCAGACATTGGTTGCCGCGGAAGGCGAATTCCTGATAGGTGAAGGTTTTGCTTTCAGTTGTGACGATATCGCACCAGACCAAGGCGTTTTTGCTGCCTCTTTCCTTGACATGGAGGCCTTCAAAAATATCTGCAGCCCAGTTGAAATACTCCGGGAGTTTCATGAAGTTGAGCTTTTCGAAAAAGGCCCTTGCCCCATCCTTTTTAAGGTCATTATCATCCATCATATTAAGGTTCATTACATCTCTGTACAGATTTTCCATACCCATCAGTGACTCCTTACAGTTAGATTTGCAAATGATTGGCCCGGGTTTGAAGGACTTCTTTCTTTTCCTCCAGCACAACAACTGAGCGCTCGGTCGGTTTTCTTGTCGAACTAGATATTAATTATGAGTGTTTGTCAAAGTATTTTTTAGTTCTTGGTGGATAAATGGCAATATGCCATGATTATATAAGGCTGTCGTCGGGAAAATGAGTGGAAAATGAAGGTGATTACTGGCCGTTGACAATTTAGTCGGTTTGGTGCGGATAAAGTTTTTAAGTTTTTAAAGTGATGCTCAAGCAGTGGACACTGGGGTGCTGAGCAAAAAACAAATGGGCACAGGCTTCGATCCATGGCTTCAGTTCTGGAGCGTCGCCTGCGCCTGAGAGTGGAACTGCTAAGGGCAGTGATCCGTGTATCAAGACACTATCATGAAATCTTCGGCTTTGATTGCCGGTTTATTGGTGAGGGTGGCAAACTCAATTGCCACTCCTTGGCCACTGCCATCTGCATCGTAGAGCAATGCTCCGGAAGTGGTGTTGTAGAGGATGTAGTCGTTTTCGTCGGCTGCCGCTCCGGTCGCCGAGGCTAAGTAGCTGAGGGATGACAAGGTTCCACCGTCCGGTAGAGCAGAGAAAATTGCCCTGTTAAGAGAGATTTTATCCTGTCCCAATGTAAAATCAGTGAGAGTGTCCTTGTTCCTCGCCTGATTCAGAATAGTATTGAACACAAAGATATCATTGCCGGTTCCGCCCGTCAAAGTGTCGTTCCCCTCACCGCCGGCGAGGGTATCGGTGCCGCCAAGACCCGACAAGCTATCATTGCCCGCCCCACCGAACATGTTATCAATACCATCATACCCGGAAAGGGTGTCGTTATCGGCAGAACCATTGGACTGAACAGGTAGTTGTGCCAGCGATTGATTTCCGGTGAGAATCGAGCCATCGCAAAATGTAAAACTTTCGATTTGATATCCAGTTGATGCGAACCAGTTTTCGATGGTTATCTGATCGCTGGCTGCGGGGTTGTTCGGATTGTTAATCTTCAGCACCAGGTGTTCGCCGACCCGGCTGGCGGTCAAGTCGCTGAACGCAATTCCGGCACCGAAGACAATCTTGTCCACTCCGGTCGCACCATAGCCAAGGTTAAGGCCGTAATCGTTGATCGTATCCTGGCCGTCTCCTCGGCTGAAGAGAAAGGTGTCGGTACCGCCGCCCGCCTCTATCCGGTCGTTGCCAGTGCCTCCGGTGAAGGTATTACCATAATTTAAGTTGCTGGCGTAATAGGTATTAATCTTGATAAGATCGTTGCCGGAACCGCCTTCAATGGTGTTGGTTGAATTAGTGGTGAAGTTGATCGTGTCGTTGCCGTCACCGCCACGAAGGAGGTTACTGCCTGCTCCTTGGTCGGTGATGATGTCGTCTCCGGCACCGCCGTCGGCAAAAGTGCCGTCTGCCCACAATGTAATCGTATCGGTTCCGACTGTCCCAGTCATCGCCAAATTGCTCAGCTGCAATGCCGTCATTTCCGAACCGTCGGCAAACTGCAGCTTCTCCATCCGATAACCGGCGTTATTCCAGTTTTCGATGGTGATCTGATCGGTTACGCCGGGATTAGCCGGATCGTTAATCTTCAGCACCAGGTGCTCACCGACCCGGCTGGCCGTCAGGTTGCTTGCCGCAATTCCTGCACCAAAGATAATCTTGTCT
>JAABQY010000112.1 GCA_011391225.1 Desulfobulbaceae bacterium
TCCAAAATATTCTGCAACCGCAGGGTGGTCTCGGTGGCCGCAACGTTTCCAAACAGGGTCGGCAGCAAGAGCACCGCCACCAGTAAGCGGATCAACCCACCTGACAATATTCGCCGGCCGGGCAGTCCTAGCTCGGACCGTCTTGGCACAATCCTAGCGCGCATCAACATTGAATTTCACCGTCGAGGTCTTGCCCTGGCGGAGGATCTTCACCGCCACATTCCAAGCGCCGGACATGGAAAAATCGATCGGGGCGGTAAAGGTGGTACCGCTCCCTGCGGCATCACTTTTATAGTTCATCGCCGGCATCCCCGGCATGGCCGGCATGCCGTAATCAACGCGGATCTTCACATCGGTTACCGGCTTGCCGGCGTTATCCTTGACGGCAATGGTCATCATATTCTTGCCGGCCACCGGCGGGTTCTTGTCGAGGCTTATTGCCACATCAAGATCATCGACCTTCTTGGCCACCTGATACTCTCCGGCCATCGCTATACCGCTAAAAATGAACAAGATAGCCAAAAATACTGCTGATTTCACCTTTTTCATACACTTCTCCTGGTTGTTGTTTATTGGTTTTTTAATTCGACTTTCCTTGCCTGAAAACATCAAGCAAGGCCAACCTGCATCCTTTTATGTTGTGCAGCAAATTTCACACCTTTGCATGCCTTACAACTTTCTATTGCACATTTCGCGCCGAAAACCATGCACTGCAACAATTCAACTAATATATTGATATCATGTAATATATTTATGCAGAAAACACCGGTATACCCATTGCTTTCTGCCTAATTTTCAGACAAATACCGACAATATCCGTCTTGTTTTTAGACACCTCGACTTTCTTTCCCGTACAAAGGCAAGACCACTGAGCAGCAAACCGGCAAGCACAGAGATGAGCAGAAAAAAGTCGTTCGTCGGATGGAGAGAGCGGCCCGCCCAGGTTCAGGCGCCGGCCGGGATGAGTGCTGCGAGACCCATGCGTATGATGCCCGCTGCAAGAAGCAAACGGGCATCGGCGGCATAAGCAAGGATCAGGGCGAAAACTGCCCAAAAGAGACAGGAGACATTGGGGGAGGGGTTAACCGCCAAAGGGAACCGCCAAAGGGTGGAACCTGCGCTTTCTCCCCTTTTACTCCTTCATCTAACCCGTCATCTTTTCGTACATTTCCGGGTGAAAGCCAATATAAAAAACCTTGCCCAGGCGCAGGGCCGGTGCCCTGAGGTTCCCTGAAGGTCCGGTGATCTTCTTCAACATGAGTCCTTTGTCGGCACCCGCTGGGTCAAACTCGATGATCTTTTTGCCGGCTGCAACATAGACCTTTTCTGCACCGGCAATAACTTGCCATGCCGCTTCTCCCGGGTAGGCTTCTTTTTTTGCGTCCACTTCTTTAACAATTGAAACATTTTTTCCCACAAACGCAGCCCTTGCGTTGTTGCAGGAAGTTCAGCCTTTGCGCATGTACGCCCAGTCAAGATTCATAATGTTTTCCTTTTTTCTGAAGAGTAGTGCTTGATCCCCAGCACTTTATTGGTTTCCGACAACTCGGCCAAGGACAAGAATTACCATATGGATAAGAAGTGCACAATTGAGAGCAACAAGTAGCAAACTGTAATCATCGCTTTTACGGAGCTTTAGCCATGCGAAAAAAATTCCGGCTAAACAAAAAGCATTCACGACAACCCCATATCGCACCGTATTCGCCAGCGGATAGGGCAGAGCTGCAAACATCAGCATGACGAAGGCCAGTGCCCCGATCCAGGTTATAAATAAACGCTTGAGGGTATTTTCTTCGAATTGACTAAGCAGATTCGGCAATCGACCGGTCACATAATCGTCTTGATACTTGAGGAGTATGAGCCAAAAATGTGGGACCTGCCACAGGACAAAGAGGGCAAAAAGCAGGATGGCAGTAAAGCCCAGGCCTTCCCCGCCACCGGCAAGCCAGCCGATATAGGCCGGCAGCGCACCACAAAGTGCGCCGGGAATAATAGCCAGAACGGTGATCTTCTTCAGTGGGGTGTAGATACCATTATAGAGAATGACTGCAAAGGCGGTGATGATAGCCGGCAGAGGATCACCGGCTTTTATGAAAAGCAGCAGCAAGCCGCCAACAATGAGAATAAAGGCCTGCAGGCCTGCCTGCCTTGGAGTGAGCTGCCCAGCAGGCAGGGGCCGATCCTTGGTTCTCCCCATCTTGCTGTCAAGATGCTGCTCCTGCAGGGAATTGAGGCTCGCCGCGCCGGTGGCGACAAAAAAAATGCCGCCGACAACGAACAGAATTCGAGGTGAAACAAGAGGATTGGCTAGAATCGCGCCGAAAAAAGCAGCGCTGCCGATAAGGAAACAAAGCGGAATTTTGGCGAGCCGTAACCTGGCAATCATAGGGCATTGATCATTGGCAACGGCGGGCTGACCACAAGGATATACCGATTCAGTCACTTTCCTTGGCCAGCCAGGCGTCGAACTCGGCCTGTGGCACGATTTTTAACTTGGCAACCATCGCCGAATGTTTGACGCCGCAATATTCGGCGCACTGAATGTCAAATTCGCCTACCTTGTCGGCAAAAAACCAGGCATAGGTCGGTATCCCCTTCACCGCATCGACCTTGATCCGAAATGCCGGCAGAAAGAAACTGTGCACCACATCAATGGACTTGAGGTCTAACTTGATGGCTTTGCCAACGGGTACAACCAGTTCATTTTCGCTTTCTTTGTCGTTGTCATAGATAAAAAGCCAGGAAAACATCTGCGCCGAAACCTCTATTTTCATGGCGTCTTTTGGAACCGTGCGCAGACCCAGGTAGGAATGCCATCCGACATAAAACATCGACAGGGCAATGAGCGTTGGAATAATGGTCCAGATTATTTCCAGCTTGTAGTTATCGCGAATATCCGAGGCAACGGGATGCCTGCTCCGCCGGTATTTCACGACAAACCAGACCATCACCACCGTGATACCGAATAAGAGAACCATGGATATTCCGAGAATATACCAGAATGCCAGATCTACGCCTTGTACCGGGGTCATAATATTTCCTATTACCTGAAAGCCACATCCCAGAATGTGAAGCCGATCATGATTATGAGAAAAGTAATCGTACTGATAAAAGACAGGACGATGATCCGGCCTTCATATTTAAGATGCATAAAAAACAGTAAGACAAAGGTCACCTTGAGGCAGGCGATGGCAAGGGCCACGGGGACGTTGAAAAATCCCATATGGATATAGGAAACTCCGACGGTGACCCCGGTCAGTGCCAGCAAGATTACTAAAACGACGGTGAGCTGGAAATAGCTCAAAACATGCGGTCTATCTTGAATGTCCACGTTCAATTTCTCCAAAATGCTTCTTTTTCTCGACTCACAACACCAGATAGAACAAAGGAAAGACAAATATCCAAATAAGATCGACAAGATGCCAGTAAAGCCCGGAGTTGTCGAGCATAGAAATTTTGCTGCCATCGATTTTTCCGACCAGCACCCAAACAAGGCTTATGGAAAGAAGCACCATACCGATAATGACATGCAGGCCATGCAGGCCGGTGATCACATAATACAGACCAAAAAAAATATTGAGCCCCGGTTCGCCATTCACCAGGGTCTCGGAATTGGGGTAAATGTCATGATGGATTTTTGCGCCCCACTCGAAATACTTATTAACAAGAAAGATGAACCCGCAAAAAATTGAGAAGCCAAGCAAACCGATGGTAAGTTTACGGGAACCTTTCTGGATGGCCGTAATGGAAGCGGCAACGGTAAAGCTGGAGATCAGCAAAACCACGGTGTTCAATGCCCCGATAACCCGGTCCAACTCCTTGCCACCCACGGCAAACGACTCGGGATGCTTATGAAAATAGGCGGCGTAAAGCACAAATAAGCCGCCAAAAAGGATTATCTCTGAATAGAGAAACAACCACATCCCTATCTTGATGCCGACTCTATCTATCTCAGCACGCATAGTTCCCTCACCGATCCTTTGGTTGTAACTGTTCCCCTACCCCTTTAAAATCGTAGGGAAAATCCATAATCTGCGGCTTGTCGATGAAATTATGCACCGGTGGCGGAGAGGAAACCTTCCACTCAAGCGTCGTCCCGCCCCAGGGATCGGCGGGTGCCGGCACACCTTTTCGAAAACTCATGAATAAATTGACAAACATAATGACAATTCCAGCACACATCACATAAGCGCCCAAACCGGCCAGGAAATTACCGATTTCGTATTGCGGCAGATAATCATAGTAACGCCGCGGCATGCCCTGCAAACCAACGATCAGCATCGGGACGTAATGAAAGAGAAAACCTACGGTAGTCAGTACAGCGCCAACATACGCAGCCCTGAACGGATACATTATCCCGAACATCTTCGGCCACCAGTAGTGGAGCGCTGCAAAAAAAGCAAAGCCGGTTCCGCCGAACATAACAAAATGGAAATGCGCGACGACAAAATGGGTGTCATGAACATGGATGTCGGTGCCAACCGCCCCCAGAACCAGGCCGGTGAGGCCGCCGACACTGAAGAGATAGATAAACATCAGCGCCAGAAGGAGTGGCGGAGTCATTTCAATCGACCCTTTATACATGGTGGCAACCCAGGAAAAGACCTTGACTGCGGAAGGTATGGCGACAAGAAAAGTCAAGAGAGAGAAAACAAACACCGAGACATCACTCATGCCGCTGGTATACATATGATGCGCCCAGACCAAGGAACCGGCGATAGCAATACCCATCGACGACCAGACAATAGCCTTATATCCGAAAATCGATTTGCGGGAAAAGACCGGAATGATTTCCGATATAACCCCCATGCCGGGCAGGATCATGATGTATACCGCCGGATGGGAATACATCCAGAACAGGTGCTGATACAGGATGGGATCGCCACCCTTTGCCGGATCAAACAAGCCTATGGAAAGAAACCTCTCCAGCACCACCAGCACCAAGGTGATGCCTATAACCGGGGTGGCGAGGATCTGCACCCAGGCAGTGGCATACAGCGACCAAGTAAAAAGTGGGATCTGCATCAGTCCCATTCTTTTATCGCGCATGCGGTGAAAGGTGGTGACGAAGTTCAGTCCGGTCAGCATCGACGACATGCCGAGGATAAAGGCCGCGGTGACGGTGAGTCCGACATTTTTGCTGTTTTGGATGCTGAAAGGCACATAGAAGGTCCAGCCGGTATCAGGAAAACCGTCTCCGACAAACAGCGCAACGATGGCAAACAGGCCGCCGAACATGAACAGATACCAGCTGAAAAGATTAAGACGCGGGAAGAAAACGTCGTCGGTCCCCAATTGGATGGGCAGGAAAAAATTGCCGAAAATTGCAGGGATCGCAGGAATTGCAAAGAGAAATACCATTATCACCCCGTGCAGGGTGAACATTGAGTTGTACATCCCAGGCCCCATGATGGTCCTGCCCTGACTCATAAGCTCTGTCCTCAGCGCAAGCCCGAGAATCATGGCAAGGACAAACCAGAAAAAAACAGCGCCAAGATACATCAAGCCCAGTCGCTTATGGTCGTGGGTGAGAAGCCAGGCCTTGATACCGCTCAGGCCGGGTGGCGCGGATTGATGATAAAAGGATGGTGTCGCAGTCATGAGGTTTTGTCCTATTCACTATTCAGTGCTGCCTTCGGCAGCCGCCAAGGCCTGTTTGGCCTCTCGACTTTTTCGTTTGAAATAAAAAATAAAAAAAATCGCCGCCACACCGAAAACCAAGAGCACGACGATTTTTACCGTCTGAACAACCGCGGATTTCCCGTGCGGATCGTAGTTGAAGCAAAAGCCCAGCAATCGTCTCACCGCCATTACCGGCGTTCCGGCTGCTGCAGAAGAAATGGCCAGATCTATGTCTCCGGCAAGAAAGGAGCCGTATACATAACGAATGATCCTGCCATCGGCGGCTATAGCCATGAGAGCCGCTGGATGGATAAAGGTTTCATCATCAATTTTTTGAAAACGAAAGCCCACGGCATCGGTGACGGCCTTAATAGCATCACTTCTGCCGGTGAGAAACCGCCATTCATTTGCAGGAAAATCATCAGGTAAAATCTTCAGGTAGTTGGTTTTTGCCGCAGCCGCATCCTTATGATTTTCAACGTCATTAAAACTTACTGCAACCACCCGGTAATCCAATCCGGGCTTGGCACTCAGGCTATTCATGGCGACGGCCAGATTAGCAAGATTTCTACTGCAGATATTCGGGCAGAAAAAGTAGATCGGCAGAAGAATCGTCGGCCGGTCGATAATGTCACCAAGCCGAACCGGCAGACCCGCCTCATCGGCAAACTGCAGATCAAGTGGCAGGTACTGCCCGGTTTTATCGGTTATCCAGAGAGAAGCATCGTCACTTTCTTTGCCGCTCAGAACCAGCTTGGTCGCTTCCAGCATCCCCGGCCCTTGGTCTTTGGCCCAACTCGAACGCATCGCGCCCATCGCCACAGATACAAAGAGAAATATGGCGAAGATTTTGGCCAAAGGGCTCACGGCAAATCTCCGATCAGTTCGCCTTCTGCGAGGCACCAGTTCCGAGATTTACTTTCAGGACTGTCCGATAGGTATGTTTGGTTTTAAAACTGTCGCGACCGCTGCTGTAAGCCAGGAGAATAACGGTGTCGCCGTTGACATTAAGAGTACCATCATTTTTGTCGGCTGATTTCAAAGGGATGGTGAACTCAACTGTGGTCATGCCGCCCGCCTCGGTTCCGCCCACCAGGGTCACATCAGTTGTGCCGCCAAGTTTATCATCGGGGGCATGAGCACTTTCGGAGTCGCCGAACTCATCGATGACCTTCGTTTCACCGTTTTTTACATATCCAAGAATAAAGTTGGCGTCCTTCATGTCTTTGCTCGGATTAAAACCGATGCCCACCCAGCCATCGGTTTCGGCCGCCAATTTTACTGCCAGCTTGTCGCCGTCAACCTTCCAGGCAAAAGAGATTTTTTTATCCTTCACTTCATAATCATATTGCCCTGCCTGAAGAGTTGTTACTGTTCCACACAGCATCAGACCAATGCCAATTATTGCTTTTATAACGCTTTTCATCATCTTTCCATCTCCTTCTGTTGCAATGAATAATTTCCAATCCCCCACCGCCTGGCATAACCGCCATAAACGAGCTGGGGAAATATCTGTTCAGGGGCAGAGATTAGCACACTCTTCTCTGCAAGAAAAGCATCTTCATTGTTTTTCCCACTTCACATATTCAGATGAGAATTTTTCTCGAAATTTTACTTAAAAAAATTGCAGCCACTGGTATACGTGATTAACTTAGGCTGGTGAAGTTAGGAATACCACAAAACCAAACCATATACCTGGAGGAAAACGCATGGCGAAAAAAATGGCAGTTTACAAGTGTGATATTTGCGGAAACATTGCTGAGGTTCTTACTGCCGGCGGCGCAGACATGATGTGCTGCGGCCAGACAATGACCCTGCAATCCGAAAATACTACCGATGCAGCTGTGGAAAAACACGTTCCTGCCCTCACCAAAAAAGATGGTGGCTGGCAGGTTACCGTAGGAACCGTCGATCATCCGATGACCGCCGCCCACTTCATTGAGTGGATTGAACTCATTGCCGGCGATTTAGTATATCGTCAGTTCCTCTCCCCGTCCGACAAGCCTGCGGCGTTTTTCCCGGTTGCCGCCGACGGAGTCACTGCCCGCGCCTATTGTAATCTGCACGGTCTCTGGAAAAAGTAGCTCTTCCAGCCCTGTTGGTTGGAAACCCTCCGGTCAACAGGGCACAAGTCTCCACCCCATACTTCTTTTCGTTCTTCAGGCTCTTCTCGGCCGACCCTTGACAGTATCCTCCTTGCGTTATAGTTTGATATTATACTAAGCTATTGATCTTACGGCAATGCTGGTGACATTGATAACAGTTAACCTGAGGTTCTGCCCATGGCAAAAAAAAATTACCGAATGGAAAGAGACAGCATGGGCGAGATACAGGTGCCGTTGCAGGCCCTGTATGGCGCTCAAACCGAACGGGCCATCCGCAACTTCACCATCTCTGCCCAACCACTGCCCTGGATTTTTATTACAGCTGTTTTACTGATTAAAGCCGCTGCAGCCAAAACCAACGGCGAACTCGGTCTGCTGCCAAACGAATATGCGCATTTCATCGATGACGCCGTCCAAGATCTCCTGACCACCCGACCGATAGACCAGTTTCCAGTATCCATATACCAGACGGGCTCCGGAACCAGCACCAATATGAATGTCAATGAGGTTATTGTCGGCCTGGTCCGCAAAAAAGGTGTCTCACTTTCGGCCAACGACCATGTTAATCTAGGCCAAAGCAGCAACGACGTTATTCCTTCCGCCATGCACGTGTCGGCGTCTATGGCAGCAGCAGGTTCCCTGCTTCCAGCTCTTGGCGATCTTGCTCGAATAATCCGCGCCTTCGGAGCTGCCCACAGTAACGTGGTGAAAACCGGCCGCACCCACCTCATGGACGCCCTGCCCATTCGCTTACAGGCGGAGCTGGAAGGGTGGGCAACCCAACTTGATGAATGTATCGAAAGAATCGAAAGCGCCCTGCCAAGGCTGAAACGTCTTCCCCTCGGAGGTACGGCGGTAGGCTCGGGGGTCAACTGCCATGCGCAGTTTGCCGCCATGGCCATTGCTCATCTGAACAAGGCGACAAAACTTACTTTCACCCAGGCCCCTTCCCTTTACAAGGGCATCAGCAGCCTCGATACGATCGTTGAATTTTCCGGACATCTTAAAACCTGCGCAATTGCCTTGAGCAAGATCGCCAGCGACCTGCGCTGGATGAACTCAGGCCCCCTGGCCGGGCTTGGAGAGATCTGCCTGCCCAATCTGCAGCCTGGATCAAGTATCATGCCCGCCAAGGTCAATCCGGTCATCCCGGAGGCGGTGTGCATGGCCTGCGCCCAGGTAATCGGCAACGATACAACAATCACCCTGGCCGGCATGGGCGGCAACTTTCAGCTCAACACCATGCTGCCGGTGACCGCTGCAAAGATTCTCGAATCAATTGAACTGGTCGCCGGAAGCGCAAGAGATCTCGGTGAAAAAGCCATCAGCGGCATGACACTCAACCACGAGGTGTATACTCGGGCCCTGGCCCTCAACCCGATCTTGGTGACTTCCCTCAATCCCCGCATAGGTTATCTCCGTGCGACGGAAATAGCAAAGATCGCCCAAAAAGAAAACAGACCCATTCTCGATATAGCCCTCGAACAAACAGATATTCCTCGCGAAGAGCTGGAACGCCTGCTCAACCCGAAAAACCTTGCAGATGGCGGCAGGAATAACAGATCAAAATGATGGGTAATGCCATTCATTTAATGCCTCATTTCTCACGCCGCTTCCGCATAAGTCTGCGAATAAAGAGATCGATGAGCTGTTGCAGATACTCGAGGGCAACTCGGCGATCCATCTTCGATTCGCCATAATCACGATCTCTGAATTCAATGGGGATCTCCATGACCCGCATGTTCCTGCCGTGTTCGGCAAGGACTGCCAAGCCGATCTTGAACCCCGGCACTGGACCAGGCAATTCGACCAGACGCCAGCGCTCTAGGGCAAAAAATCCGGCCAAGGGGTCTTGCACATCGCAAAAAAAGAGGGCCGGGAAGGTGGCCAGTCGAGAAGAAATCTTTCTCGACAACGGCCAATCCGGCATTGAACTTCCGGCAACATAGCGACTACCGATAACCATGTCGTGGGTTCCGGCAAGAAGGGGACGAAGAAGATCGGGAATGGCCTCCGGGGGATGACTGAGATCAGCATCCATAGCCACAACAAAGGAAGCGTCGCTTAGCCCGGCACCGGCGATTACCGCACCGGCAAG
>JAABQY010000113.1 GCA_011391225.1 Desulfobulbaceae bacterium
CTGCGGTTGCAGAATCTTTTGGAGGAGGCCTTGCGCAACAGTCCGGAGATCGAGATGTTTAAGGCCGGGGTGACGGCGGCGGGACACCGAATTCCTCAGGCCACCAGCCTGGCGGATCCGATGGTGATGGTAGGTTACCAGAATGAAGGGTTCAATTCCTTAACCTACTCCGAGATGCCCGACTCGCAATTCATGCTGGCCGTTTCCCAGTTGCTGCCCTTTCCGGGCAAGCTGGCATTGAAGGGGGAGATGGCGGAGAGGGAGGCCGAGGGGTTGCAGGCAAATGTTTCCGTCAGCCGTCTACGCATCGCCTTGCAGATCAAAGAGTTGTATTACGATCTGTTCTTTTCGTACATTAATCTCGACATCCTCAATGAAAAAGCTGCGCTTTTCTCACGGATCGAGGACGCAGCCTCCGCCCGTTACGGTTCCGGCATGGGCATCCTGCAGGAAGTGGTGATGGCGCAAACGGAAAAATATATGCTTCTCGAAAGGCAAGAAATGCTCCGGCAGCGCATTGCCTCCATCGAGGCGATGCTGTGCAGTGCCGTCGGCAGGCAGCAGTGTGATACCTCCTTCGGCGTGCCGGAACGGCCGGCGGTCGCTCAGCTTCCCTGGACGACAGAGGAGGCATTAGCCCGCTCCTACGAAAAATCGCCGCTCATCATTGCGAAACAACGGATGGTAGCGGTCGCAGAGGCCAAGGTGAAGATGGCGGAGAAGGAGTTTTATCCCGACTTTACCGTCACCGGGACGGTCGCCGAGAAGGGTTCATTGGACGAGGATATGTGGAGCATCACCACCACCGTGAATGTGCCGATTTATTTCGAAACCAGGCAACGGCCGGCGCTTTTTGAGGCCAAGGCCAAACTTGCTGAAGCAGGCCACGATCTGGCGGCAACCAAGCTCATGCTTGCTGCAACCATCAGGGATAATTACACAATGGCGAATAGCGCCGAGAAGCTCATGGCTCTCTACAAGGACGGATTGATACCGAAGACCTATCAGGACTTCGAGCTGGCGATGAGCGGCTATGTCAGCGGCAAGGCAGAGGCGCTGACGGTTATCAACCGCCTGAAGTCGCTGATCGATTTCGAACTGCTCTATTGGACGAGGTTCACCGAGCGGGGCAAGGCGATTGTCAGAATAGAGGCAGCGGTAGGAGGAGTGGAGGAATAACCTGTTTTACGGGCAGCACGAAAAACAAAGGATATCAAGATCTATGAAAAGCTCATCTCGCAGTGCCTTTATGTTCGTCGTCATAATGATCGCCCTGATCGCCGGCTCTGCTATGGTAAAGGCGGCGCCACCGCCGAGCAACCATGCCAGCCATGGCGAAGCCCAGCCACCCCAGGCGGCAAAACCGCAAGCAGCCGCCGCAGCCGCGGTCGACGAATTCGGCGAGGATGCGGCGACCATCGAAATCACCCCTGACAGACAGAAACTTATCGGCGTTAAGTCTGTGGTCGCGGCGGTTGCCCCGCTGCACCGGACCATCCGCACCATCGGCCGGATTGAGTATGACGAGCGCAACCTTGCCACCATCAATACCAAGATCGAGGGCTGGATCGAAAAACTGCATGTCAACTATACCGGCGATTATGTCAAAAAAGGTGCGCCGGTCGCTGAGATCTACAGTCCTGAATTGTTCGCCACCCAGCTGGAATTCCTCAACGTCCTCGAATGGACCGGCAAAAAACCTGTCGGCAGCGGCGACCGCAAACCGTACTACAAAAAGGAAGCGGATTTTCCCGACCTGTTGGCCCGTGACGCTCAGGCAATGGTCAAGGCCGCCCGGCAGCGCCTCAAGCTTTGGGATATTTCCGACGCCCAGATCGATAAGATCGAAACAACCGGCACCCCGGTGCGGACCCTGACCATCTACAGCCCGGCAAGCGGCTATGTGGTCCAGAAGGCGGCAATTCAGGGGATGCGGGTGATGCCCGGCGAAAAAATCCTCGATATCGTCGATCTCTCAACCCTTTGGGTGGTTGCCGATATTTACGAGAACGATCTGCCCTTCGTCAAGATAGGCCAGAAGGCGACGATCAGCCTGAGTAATTTTTCCGGTAGAAAAATTGCATCGACCATCGACTATCTCTACCCGCTTTTGTCCGGCGATACTCGGACGGCGAAGGCGCGGTTTACCATTGCCAACCCGCAGGGCGAATTGAAGCCGCAGATGTTCACCGAGGTTGAGATTTTCATTGACCTTGGTAAAAGGCTTGCTCTGCCCGAAGCGGCGGTGATCAATACCGGCATCCGCCAAATGGTCTATCTTGACAAGGGTGACGGCGTTTTCGAGCCGCGCGATGTGACCACCGGTATTCGTGCTGAGGGTTTGATCGAGATCACCGCCGGTCTTACACCGGGCGAAAAGGTGGCCTCCCAGGCCAATTTCCTCATCGATTCCGAGGCGCGCTTAAAGGGCGTGGTGCAGTGATGATCGGAAAAATCATTGAGTTCAGCGCTCGCAATCGTTTCCTCATTTTCCTTGCGGTCTTTTTCCTCACTCTTTGGGGCGGCTGGTCGCTCCTGCGTACTCCGCTCGACGCCATCCCCGACCTCAGCGAAACCCAGGTCATCATCTATACCGAGTGGATGGGGCGGGCTCCCGATCTGGTCGAGGATCAGATCACCTATCCGATTACCTCGACCCTGCTTGCCGCCCCGAAGGTCCAGGTGGTGCGCGGCTTTTCCTTCCAAGGCAGCTCTTTTATCTATGTGATTTTTGAGGAGGGAACGGACATTTATTGGGCACGGAGCCGGATTCTTGAATACCTCCAGGCGGTGCGGAGCAAGTTGCCGGCCGACGTCAATCCGGTGCTCGGACCGGATGCAACCAGTGTCGGCTGGGGCTTTTCTTACGCCCTGGTGGACGAAACCGGTCAGCACAATCTTGCCGAACTGCGTTCTCTCCAGGACTGGAATATCAAGTTAGCCCTTGAGAGTGTGCAGGGGGTGGCGCAGGTGGCATCCCTCGGCGGCTTCGTCAAGCAGTACCAGATAACCATCGACCCGAACAAGCTGCTCGCCTACAATATCCCGATTTCCAAGGTGATGGAAGCGATCCGCAAAAACAACCAGGATGTCGAGGGACGGGTGATTGAGTTCTCCGGCATAGAATATATGATCCGCGGCCGCGGCTATATCAAGGAGATGGGAGACATTAAGGCGATTGCCGTCGGCAGCGACGGCGGCGGCACCCCCATCCTCATCAGCGATATCGGCGAGGTCCGCCTCGGCCCGGAGATCCGCCGGGGTCTAGCCGATCTTGACGGTAAGGGCGAGGTGGCAAGCGGTATCGTCGTCATTCGCTTCGGTGAAAATGTCCTCTCGGTCATCGAGCGGGTAAAGGAAAAGATTGAGAAAGACATTGCGCCGTCCCTGCCGAAGGGCGTGAAGATGGTTACCACCTATGACCGCTCCGATCTTATCAATCGGTCGATCGATACCCTGAAGGAGGAGATCATCCGCCTGTCGATTGCCGTCAGTGTTGTCTGCATTATCTTTCTCTTCCATCTGCCGAGCGCCCTGGTGGTGATCCTTACCCTGCCGCTGGCCATCGTCATGTCGTTCATCGCCATGTACTACCTTGGGGTGACCTCCAACATCATGAGTCTGTCCGGTATCGCCATTGCCATCGGGGCGATGGTCGACGCCTCGATTATTATGGTGGAGAATGCCCATAAAAAGCTGGAGGAATGGGTGCAGGCCGGGCGACCCGGCCGGCGCATTGATGTGGTGATCGAGGCGGCTAAAGAGGTCGGACCGTCACTGTTTTTCTCGCTTTTGGTCATCACCGTCGGTTTTCTGCCGGTCTTCACCCTCCAGGCCCAGGCCGGGCGCCTCTTTAAGCCCCTGGCCTATACCAAGACCTTTGCCATGCTTTTTGCCTCCTTCCTGGCGGTCACCATGACCCCGGTGCTGATGACCATGTTTATCCACGAGAAGGTGCCGGTGTTGAGCAAAATTCCGCTTATCAAATATCTGTTCACAATCTTTCCTGAAGAACGGCATCCGGTGAGCAGGGTCCTGCACTGGCTGTACGAACCGGTGGCCCGCTTTGCCCTGCGTTTTAAGTGGCTGGTCATCGTCTTTGCCCTGATAATTATGGGAGCGACGGTCATTCCTTATCAGAAATTGGGTTCCGAGTTCATGCCGCCCCTCTACGAAGGGACGCTGTTCTATATGCCGGTGACCGTTCCTGCCGCCTCGATCTCCGAGGTGACCAAGCTTCTGCAGCTGCAGGATAAACTCCTCATGCAGATCCCCGAGGTGGCCCAGGTCTTCGGCAAGGCGGGCAGGGCCGAGACCGCCACCGACCCGGCACCGCTGGAGATGTTTGAGACGGTGATTAACCTGAAACCGGAGTCGGAATGGCGGCCGGGGGTGACCGTCGAGTCGCTCAAAAACGAGATGAACGACCTCCTGACCATTCCCGGGGTGGCCAACTCCTTTACCATGCCGATCAAGGCAAGGATGGACATGCTGGCCACCGGTATACGTACCCCGGTGGGCATTAAAGTCATGGGGCCGAAACTCACGGAGGTGGAGCGGATCGGCCTTGAGATTGAGCAGCATCTGCGCGATGTGCCGGGGACGAGAAGTGCCTACGCCGAGCGGGTGACCACCGGCTACTTCCTCGACATCACGGTGAAACGGCAGGCGATTGCCCGATATGGCCTGAGTGTCGACAGCGTCAACGAGGTGATCCAGACCGCCATCGGCGGTATGAACCTCACCACCACCGTCGAGGGCCGCGAACGCTACTCGGTGAATATCCGTTATGCCCGCGACTTCAGGAGCGATCTGAATAGCTTAAATAACATTCTCGTGCCGGTTTCCATGGGTGGCGGCGCGCCCTCTGCTCCGGCCGGCATGGCGGGTGGTACCGGCCCCCTGCGCTTTGCCGGGGCTGCGCCGCTCCTGAAGGTCCCTCTGGGTGAACTCGCCGATATTCGGGTGGTTAAGGGACCGACGGCGATTAAAAGCGAGGAGGGGATGCTCACCTCCTATGTCTTTATCGATTTTTCCGGCCGGGATGTCGGCGGCTATGTCGCCGAGGCCAAGCAGCGGGTGGCCGAGTTGAAAATTCCGGAAGGCTACCGGCTGGAGTGGAGCGGTGAGTACGAGTATATGGTGAAGACCGCCGAGCGGCTGAAAATAGTGATCCCTCTCACAATACTCATCATCTTCGTACTCATTTACCTGAACACCAAGTCGGCGATTAAGACCATGATCGTCCTCCTGGCTGTGCCCTTTTCTCTGGTTGGTTCCTTCTGGTTTCTGTATTATCTGGGCTACAATATGAGCATAGCCGTGTGGGTGGGGATTATTGCTCTCGCCGGCCTTGATGCCGAGACCGGCGTCATCATGCTCCTTTACCTGGAGCTGGCGCACGACAAATGGCAAAAAGAGGGCAGGCTCCGTTCGATTTCCGACCTCAAGGAGGCGATCATGTTCGGTGCGGTCAAACGTATTCGCCCGAAGATCATGACGGTGTGCGTTATTCTCGCCGGCCTTATCCCCATCATGTTCAGCCACGGCGCCGGTTCGGATGTGATGAAGCGGATCGCCGCGCCGATGGTCGGCGGGGTGGTTACCTCGACGGTCCTGGAACTGCTCATCTATCCGGCTATCTATCTGATCTGGAAGGGTTGGGGGCTGCGCCGCCGCGCCGAAGGGTCCGAATAAGGTTTGATTTTCAAAATCAAGCTAAGCCGTTGTAAAAAAATAACACCTGGCCATAGGAATGCCCGGAACGGCATAAGGAGCCGTAACAAAATGGGTTGAAATGGCCAGGTTATTTTGTAACGGCTCCTAAACGGCGCATCAGTCGCATGCCATTCACTGTTACCAGAAGAGACGCGCCCATATCGGCCAACACGGCAAGCCACAAATTTCCCATGCCAAGAGCCAGCAACAACAGGAAGATGACTTTGATAAAAAGAGCGAAGACGATATTTTGTTTAATGATTGCCACGGTCTTATGACTCAGCTTGATGAGATAGGCAAGCTTGCCAAGGTCATCGGTCATTAAAGCCACATCCGCTGTTTCCAGAGCAACATCCGATCCCGCTACCCCCATGGCAACGCCTACCGTTGCCACTGCCATTGCCGGGGCGTCGTTCACGCCGTCGCCGACCATAACTATCTTACCGTAGTCACTGGCCATTTTTTTTACTGCTGCCACCTTGTCCTCAGGCATCAGGCCACTGTAGTAGGTGTCGAGATTAAGTTTTTTGGCAATTGCCCCGGCTACTCGATCGTTATCGCCGGTGAGCATGGCAATGTGCTTCATGCCGGCTGCATGCAGTGCTTGTATCGCTTCCCGGCTGTTTTCCCGCAAGGTATCGGCTACGGCAATCATGCCGAGAATGAGATTCCCTGTACCCATGAGCATGACCGTCTTGCCTTGCTGTTCGAGTTCAGCCAGGGTGTTCTCATGTGCGGTAAAATCATAACTGAGGTCTTCAAATAACCGAACATTACCGATGTATATCATTTGCCCATCAATCTCCGCCTGCGCTCCACGTCCCACCAAGGCCTTGAAATGCACTGCAGTCTTTAAGCCAAGCCCTTTGGCCTTTTCAACAATGGCACGGGCTAAAGGATGCTCGGACCATTTTTCTATGCCCGCAGCCATTGCTAAAAATTCGGTCTCGGTATAGCCACTAGTAACCACAATATCGGTAACCACCGGTTTGCCTTGGGTTAAGGTTCCGGTTTTGTCAAAGGCAATGGCATTGATAGAGCCCATCACCTCCAAATATGCGCCGCCCTTGATGAGAACACCACGCCTGGAGGCATTGCCGATAGCCGAGACGATGGCGACCGGGGTGGAAATCACCAGGGCACAAGGGCAGGAGATAACCAGCAATACCAGGCCATTGTAAAACCATGGGGCGAAAAGCTGTTGCAACAGCAGCCATGGCACCACCATAACGCAAGCGGCAAGCACCAGGACAATCGGGGTGTAATACTTGGCAAATACATCGACAAACTGCTGCGAGGGGGCTTTCTGTGCCTGGGCTTCCTCGACGAGACGGGAGATTCTGGCCAGAGTCGAATTGTCGGCTCTCTTGCTTACCCTGATCTCCAGAGCGCCGTGTTCATTGACGGTCCCGGCATAAACAGTATCGCCTATTGTTTTTTCAACAGGAAGCGATTCGCCGGTAATAGTGGCCTGATTGACCGCCGATATCCCGCTATGGACAATGCCATCCATGGCGATGCGCTCGCCGGGCTTGACGATGATTAGATCCCCTATCACGATATCCTCAACGGGCAAACGTTTCTCCTCGTGGTCCCTTCGCACCCAAGCGACCGGGGGAGCCAGTTCCATGAGCGAGCGGATGGACTGACGGGTTTTATCCATGGTGTACGCCTGCAAGGTGTTGCCGACGGAAAAAAGAAAGGCGACTGCCGCCCCCTCGCTCCATTCACCTATGGCCGCTGCGCCGATTATGGCGACGGTCATCAGAAAATTCATGTCGAGCGATAAAGAACGGAGGCCATACAAACCGCTTTTTGCGGCATGAAAGCCACCAATAACAGCAGTGAGAGCATAAAGCCAGGTAATAAGAGCCCCAGTCATCCCCGACCAATCGAGGATGGTGGCAATTGCCAGTAGTATTCCGGAGGCGGCGGTAGCCAGGGTCCTGGCGTTTTTCCACCAGACGGTTTCCGGCATTGGCTGACGAGCCGCCCCATCCTTTGTTGCCCCATAGCCGGCTTGTTTCACCGTTTGTATGAGAACGGAATCGGTAATGTTGTGCTCGACCGTCAACTTACCGGCGCCGAAGTTTACAGCTGCCAATCGCACACCCGGGAGAGCGCCAAGTCTTTTTTCCAATTTGGCCGCGCAATCGCCACAGTCCAAGCCGGAAATGCGAAAGACCGACTTCTGCGAATCTTGCCGAATAGCGGCGATGTGCTCGGCCGTTTTCCGGCCATCCGTCAATGGCGCTTGGGCGGCGTGATCGGCTGCGGCACAGGTTGTTCTAGCTTTCGAATCGAGAACATAGCCGATTTTGTTTATATCAAAAAGACCTTCACCCCTGGGACAACACGGACCCTGGCAAAGCTGTCCTTCCAATCCTCCTGAGGATTTGATTGATTTCGCTGTTTTCATAAGCTTTACCTATGTTGAATATGTTCAATCCCCTGCGCTAAAAGCAGAGAGATATGCGCATCATCAAGAGAATACCAGACCATTTTGCCCTCTTTACGGTATTTCACCAGTCGGGCACTTCGCAGCAGACGCAGTTGATGCGACACTGCCGATTGCCCCATGGCAACGATAGCGGAAATGTCGCACACGCAGAGTTCCCTTCTGGAGAGGGCATGTAAAATCTTAATTCTCGTAGGATCTCCTAAAATCTTAAATGTTTCGGCAATCTGCCTGGCATCTTCGTCAACAAGCATTTCAACTTTTGCCAAGCTGACAATCTGGTCATGTTCGCACAAAATTTCGCAAACGTCTGTGTCATTAAGTAATTGTACCATGCAATTTCACCAATATATGATCACTTGTTCATATGATAAATAATGTTTCATTGTGAGTCAATTATTTTGCACGTTGAGCGAAAAATAAACCGATCAAAATGATACCATTCGAAAGGATGCTTGCGCAGCGCTTTCTCTAAAAGATCGGCGTACTGTTGGGCAGCATGGGCGATTGCAGCCTTTCTGTCACCCCGTGATTTTGCTTCTATGGCAATGGGACCCGCCAGGGGGACGTGGTAGGTGTTCTTGCCGCTGCGGAAGGCGAAAAACACAAAGAGCGGAGCGCCGGACAGCATGGCGAAAATAAAAGGGGCTTCGGGGAGAAAGGCGTCATGACCGAGGAAGGTGACGGCCACCTTGCGCTGATCGCTGCGCCAGACGATGTCTCCGGCCATCGACACCAGGCCCCCGGATCGTAAAAAGTGCAGGGCGGCGACCGCCGAAAATGGCGAATTCTCTCCTTGGTCCGCGCCAATGATGGTTACTCCGGAGCGGCGCAGATCGTCTTTCTGCAGTCCTTCCACCCCTTCCTTTTCCTTTACCCCCATATAGAGAAGAAGCTGCAGATCTTCTCGCCGTTTTTTGAGGAGGGTCGCGGCCATTTCCCAGTTACCCAGGTGGGACATGAGCAAAATGCCGCCTTCCCGGCCGATGACCGCCTCCAGTTTTTCTAAGCCCTCCGATGTAAAAGTCGCTGTTTGAGATTGACTGGCAAGGAATCTGTCGAGATGGATGGTGGTAAAGTTCTGGTATTGCTTGAAGGTACACCAGAGGTGATAGAGTCGCCGTTTTTTTGGATAGAGGGCGGCATAGAAACGACGACTTTCTCCTACTCGGTTTGAAAACACAAAAAAGCCGGTCGCAATAATCCGTGCGGTGAGGGCAAACCACCAGGGCCCGAACAGGCCCGCAACCCGGGCAAGGAGTTTGTACCAAAAGCCGTTCATGATCGAAACAAGGAAATGATTCGCGTCCAGATGAGTCTGCTGAACGTACTAGAATTGCGCAGGAAATCACGCCATGAGCGAAAATGGCTGACGCGCTCGCCTTTTTTTTGATAGATTACCTGGATCGGTACTTCCTTGATTTTGATACCCCGCTGGTGCGCCTTCACCAATATTTCAACCTCGAACTGGTATCTTCTCGCCTCTGTATCAAGCTGCAGGGCTTCCGGAAGG
>JAABQY010000011.1 GCA_011391225.1 Desulfobulbaceae bacterium
TCGGAATTATGCGGCAAAAATCTCTTTTTTGTACACGGCTTCGGACTTTATCCTATCGAGCAAAGCGGCCAACACCGGTTTTATGTTTTCCCTGATATCGCCAGCAACAATGATGAAGAGGAGATCATCGCCTGGGAGCAGTCTGCCGCTCTTTGCTTCAACGAGTATCTCAAAGATGCCGGGTTGTTTCAGGTATTCTTGGCGGAGGGACTCAATTTTTGTAAGGTCGGGGCGGACTTCGATGGCGGTCACTTCCGACCTGTCCTGGCGCGACCAATGGCGGACGACACCGTTGTGAATGAGGATCATCCCGACATTGTTAGTAAAATCAGATCGTTTCTTAAGCTCTTGTATGGTTTTTGTGATATCCATATGGTTCCTGTTGCCGGTCATACATTTGTGACCGTTTGAATTCCGGCAGGGTACAATGCCGCTTTGAGGGGTTAAGCATATCCACCACCCCACCCAGTTTCCCTGGGCCGATGGATCATTAAGTCGCTGTTATAGAGAAGAAATGGTCAAGTTTTTCGTTTTACCGACATTTTCTATTGCTGCACCTGTCTTGCCGGGAATGCGCAGGTTTTGTCCAAGGCGAATGGTGGCATATTGATCAAGGTTGTTGGCCTGTATCAGATTTTTCACGGAAATCTGGTGCAGGCGTGCAATACTCATGGCGGTATCACCTTTTTTCACTTGGTGAATGAAGCTCGATTTTTGGTCATTTTTAAAGGCTGAAGTCGGCAGCGAAGCGACAGGCTGGCTGGCCTTGCCACCGGCAGGAAGTCTCAGGGAGTAACCTTTGGGGATGAATTTTTCACCACTGATAACCGGTGGCAGGAGAGCCGGGTTAAGATCGGCGATTACCTGAATCGGCAAACTCAAGTGCTGAGAAATTTCCTGCATGCCAGCGAATCCCTGAAGTTTCAAGTAACGATACTTTGCCTCACGGGCAACGCCGCTGTGGTGATTTTTTTCCAGATAATTTGCAACATTTCGGGCCGCGAGAAATTCCGAGTAGAAATTTCTCGATGCGAATTTGAAATAACCCTTGTTATAGTTGGTAAAAATCTTTTCATAGCTGCCCTCTTCGTCTACCGCCCGCATCATGCCGCCCAGCCCATAATTGTAGGAAGTGATGGCAAGGGGCCAGTTGTTGAGGGTGTTGAAACTTTTGGCGAGATATTTGGCAGCGGCATGGGTTGCGGCGATGGGATCGAGCCTTTCGTCGACAGCATAATCTATGGCCAGGTACTGCTTCCCGGTTTCTCTGGTAAATTGCCAGATGCCGGCGGCCCCGAGGCGGGAATACGCCTTGAGATTGAAAGAGGACTCGACGTGCGGCAGATGGGCCAATTCTTCCGGCAGGCCGTAGCTGCGGAGGATACTTTTAATCTCGGGAAGATAGGCTTCAGAGTTGATAACTCCGGTTAAGAAGCGTTCTTTTTGGCCTGATTGGCTACGCACCCGACTGGCAGCCTGGGCCATTTCCTGTCTTGCGGTTTTCCCGGGGAAAAGGGCCGCCACGCGCTGTTCCTCGGCCGAACTTGGAGGCTGATCGGCAAGTTTTGTCAAGATGAAACGATATTTTTCACAGGCCTGTTTTTGTATAGCGGCGTTTTGCTGCTGTGCCAATGGCGCTTCGAGATCAACTAAGGCGACGACCTGGTATATCTTTGATAAATCTTCCGAGTCATGTATAACTGCCTGTTTGAGAGAATAGACCGCATAAATCTTTTCCCAGAACTGCACGTTTTTAGTGATAGCCGGGTACAGTGGGAAATCCTGATTGGTAGAGGGCGAACCTGAACACGGCATAACATAAAACAGCAAACAATAGGAAATGGTGAAGAAAAACGACATGTTTGTGAGGATCTGGCGCTGGCGGGGTTTTACGTTCATGTGCCGGGAATGGGATAGTATTTTGGGGACGAATTGCCAAGAAGTCATACGATTATTTATAGCACAGTAGCGAGAGCAGCGGAATATGTATATTGAAGCATTTGGCGAAATTTGGGGGTGGCGATGTATACACCAATAATTGCAACCTTGGGTTATATCCTGTCTTCCGATCAAAAGCAAACCCTGCTTGTCCATCGTAACCGGCGTCCTGATGATCAACACCTCGGGAAATATAACGGACTCGGGGGAAAAATGCTGCCGAACGAGGATATCCACCAGTGTCTGGTTCGGGAGATATTCGAAGAGGCAAATATCTCCTGCGAACACGTAGTCCTGAGAGGAACCATTAACTGGACCGGTTTTGGCCCGCAAGGTGAGAACTGGTTCGGCTTTATCTATCGCATCGAACATTTCACCGGCACACCGCGGGCTTCAAATGAGGAAGGTGATTTGGTTTGGGTTGATGTCGCCGATATTTTGAAGCTGCCGATGTGGGAAGGTGATAAATATTTTTTACCCCTGGTTTTTGACGACGATCCCAGAATATTTCATGGCTTTATGCCATATCAGAACGCTCAGCCACTCAGCTGGAACTATTCGCGGATCTGATAGAGGTTGCGGTGTGCAGGGCGCATGGTATATTCGGGGAAGAGCAGGTAAAGATAGATTTTCGAGAGATCCTTTGTTGTTTCGCATTGCCTCTGAAACGTTTGTACTTGGGATCCATAAGGGCAACAATACATGAGGAGTGAGTGATATGAGTCAGGACAATGAACTTCGTCGCCTTGAGCAGTTTGTCGAAAAACTCTTGGTGCGTTTTTCCGAGCTGCGGGCGGAAAAGGTAAAACTGCTTCAGGAATTGCGGGAGCGCGAACTGCAGATTGATAATTTGCGCACTACGCTTTCTTCTAAAGATATGGAGCGCAGCGAAATCAGTCAGCGGGTCGGCAAACTGGTCGAGCAGATTGAGGAATGGGAGGCGGGGCTTGTGGATATTGCCACCGTTGCACCCGTTTTAGCGGTCACTGAGGACATTGAAGTTATCCCGGAGGTTGAAGCCCCTCCGGCAAAGCCGATCGTCGGCGAGCATAAAAGTGAGGAAGAGGGCAGGGTGCAAAAAAATTTGTTTTCGATTGGAAATCAACACAAGTAACCTTCCTGCTGGTGGATAAACCACGGAGGGGGGTGAGTTGCGGCAGGAACTGCAATCGGAGTTGAGGTGCTATGTCGAACACGGAAAGATTGGTCAAATTCGAACTGCTGGGGCAGGAATACAAATTCTATACTGCTGCCTCGGAAGAAGAATTGAAATCCATTCTTTCCCTGGTTCGTCAACTTGTGGAAAACGGTTCCACCAAGACTACCGGAACCCTGACTGTTGGCCGGGTGGCCATCATGGCCTGTTTGAACGTTGCTTCACAGTATGTCAAACTCAAACAGGAATTTGATGATTATCGTTGGGATTCCGAGCAAAGAATGGTTCGGCTGAGCGAGGAAATTCGAGCTAAATTGCTGTCAGAATGAGTGGTGCGGTATAAATTGTTTTCGTTTGCCGGAAAGTCTGCTATAATTTGCAAAGATCGATAAAGGTTTACACCCGGTACTCGGGTTATTTTGACTTCTCCCTGCACTGTTGGTGATCTTCAGTGTGTGTTGAGCCAACTCCCATAAAAAGGGCAACTCCGCTTGAGACAGAAGGAAAATCGTTCAACGAATTTCCTGAAGTTTTTATGAGATGCCCACCTATTCATTAGGTTTAACTTTCCTGGTGACACGGCAGTGTGGGGAAGATGTTCTGCAGACGGGAATAATCGTCTGTTTTTAAAGCCGTTTTTTAATAGATTGGTATTGCACGCCTTTTTTGTTATGGCATTTGTTGCCGTTCCTGGCATGTCTTTGGCAAAGTTATTTTTTATTAACGGCTTACTCTCCGGGTCAAGAGTTTTTCATGGAGTGATTTAGGGAAAGCTTTGAACCGGTTAAACATATAATAGAAGATTGACTTCAGTAGTAAAGGTGCTGTCGGAACAAAGTACGAATACAGGGAAGCAGGATTGCTTTTTTAGATACTCTTCCAGATGAATCGGCGCAGGTGGTATCTGGATCAACATATTCTCACGGTAACAAGTGGAATAGCTCCTGCCAAGGGGCATGTACCGGGCTAATATATACTGGTATTGTGTTATCTGCATGATAAGCTGCATGGTCGGTTTGATCTTGGGATAAGAGAACTCTTAGGTGTAGTTTTTGCGTAAGCATAGCCAGGTGCTGAAGGCCTGGTCGGTAGTTTGTTTGATGTTTGCGCAGTTACCGAGAGAACCGCAGAAGGCGAAATTGCCTGTGTTTCACGGAATTGCCGATACCTATTGGCAAGGTGAAGGTCGCCCCTGCTGGTGTATTTGGAACAAGGGTTGCTGTTCTAAGGAAAATCTCTCCCTCGAAGTCCCTGCCCCTCGTCTTTGTTGTTCATCGCTTTCCCTCCTCGGTCCTGTCAATCTTCATCACGGTAGGATTATTCCATGATTGCATTAGGTTATCCGTTGTTATTTGCCTGTTGTGGCACACTCATCGGCCTGTTCGTGGGGTTTTATCTACGAAAGCGCGTGACTGAGAACAATGAGAAAAATATCAAGATTCAAAGTAAGCAGATCATTGAAAATGCCATAACCGAGGCGGAAAAGCTGAAAAAAGAGGCTCTCTTGCAAACCAAGGAGGCCGCCCTACAGGTTAAGCAGGCGCTGGAGGAAGAGCTCAAGGCCGAAAGGGAGGAGCTTAAAGACGAGGAGCGGCAAATAAAGAGGAAGAGAGACAGCCTTAAAAGAGAATGGGACAGCTTTGATCGGAAACAGAACGAACTCCTTACCAGTGAGCGCAGGGTTGGCCAGCAGGAACTTGAATGGCAGGAGAAACACAAAGAAGTCGATGAATTGATCAGCGCGAAGCGCTACGAACTCGCAAAACTGGCTGGCATCAGTCAGGAAGAGGCCAAAAAAATACTCATGGACTCTCTTGAAAGCGAAGCAAGGATGGACGCCGCCAAAAGACTTGCGAAAATAGAAAACGAGATGAAGATGGAGGCGGATAGAAAGGGCAAGAATATTCTCGCCCTGGCCATCTCCAGGTATGCCGGGGATTATGTTGCTGATCGGACAGTCTCAATGGTACCACTGCCGAATGATGAAATGAAAGGTCGGATTATCGGTCGCGAGGGCAGGAATATTCGCGCTATCGAAGCGGCCACAGGCATAGATATAATCATTGACGATACTCCCGAGGCGGTAATTCTCTCCGGTTTCAACCCGGTGCGCCGGGAAGTGGCACGCCAGGCCCTGTTGCAGCTTATCAGCGACGGTAGAATACACCCCGGCCGCATTGAGGAGGTCGTCGAAAAGGTAACCAAGGATCTGGAAATCACCATGCGCGAGGCCGGCGAACAGGCCACTTTTGATGTTGGAGCGCACGGAGTACATGTCGAGCTGATCAATCTGCTTGGACGGTTAAAATTCCGCACCAGTTACGGCCAGAACGTTTTACAGCATTCCCTTGAGGTTTCCTTTCTTTGCGGCATTATGGCCTCGGAGCTTGGGGTAGATGTGAAAATGGCCAAGAGGGCCGGGTTGCTGCATGATATAGGCAAAGCCGTCGACCATGAGGTTGAGGGTTCCCATGCCATCATCGGCAGGGATCTGGCGAAAAAATACGGCGAACCGGATGAGGTCGTGTATGCCATCGGTTCCCATCATGAGGAGCAACCGCCGCAAAGCGTCATCGACATTCTTGTCCAATCAGCAGATGCTCTTTCCGGGGCAAGGCCTGGAGCGCGGAAGGAAATGCTGCAAAGTTATGTCAAACGACTTGAAGATCTGGAGGCTATTGCCAACGATTTCAAAGGAGTTGAAAAATCCTATGCCATTCAGGCCGGTCGAGATCTGCGCATAATAGTCGATTCAAACAAGGTCAAAGATGAGGAGGCAACCGTGCTCAGCCAGGATATCGCCCGGGCGATTGAGAGTAAGTTGACCTATCCCGGACAGATACGGGTCACCGTGATTCGCGAAACCCGCGCCGTTGAATATGCTAAATAACCAAGATGCTGTAATCTGAACAAACGGTTTGTAATTATGGTTTCAATCAAAGAACAACTTGAGTTGATCGAGCGGGGGGCGGTTGATATTATCGCCCGCGAGGAACTGGTCAAAAAACTGCAAAGATCAGAGGCGACCGGAATCCCTTTGAAGGTCAAGGCCGGGTTTGATCCGACAGCACCCGATTTGCACCTCGGTCACACTGTTTTATTGCAAAAATTAAAGCATTTCCAGGAATTGGGGCATGATGTTTGTTTTCTCATCGGGGATTTTACCGGCATGATCGGTGATCCTACCGGGAAATCAGATACCAGAAAGGCTCTGACCGTCGAGCAGGTTGCCGAAAACGCTGAGAGTTACAAACAGCAGGTATTTAAAATCCTTGATCCGATAAAAACTCAGGTGATGTTCAACTCGACATGGTTGAGCAAACTCACTTCCATTGATATGATCAAGCTGGCATCGGAACTGACCGTCGCCAGGATGCTGGAGCGGGAGGATTTTCGTAACCGGTTCGAAACGGGCAGACCAATTTCGATACATGAATTTCTCTATCCGCTCATTCAGGGCTACGATTCCGTGGCCATGAAAGCCGATGTCGAATTGGGTGGAACCGACCAGCTGTTCAATGTCCTCATGGGCCGTGATCTCCAGAGGTCAAGAGGGATGGAGCCGCAGGTGGTGTTGACCATGCCCCTTCTCGAGGGTTTGGACGGGGTCAATAAGATGAGCAAATCCCTGGGTAACTATATCGGAATCAATGAGTCGGCAGACAATATCTACGGGAAGGTACTCTCCGTCTCGGATATCTTGATGTTCCGATACTTTGCTCTCTTGAGTGATCTCAGTAGCCGCCGGATTGCCGACCTGAAAGAAAAGGTTGAGACAGGGGCCCTGCATCCGAAAGAGGTCAAGAAGAGCCTGGCTCGTGAGTTGACCGCTCGTTTCCATGGTCAGGCGGCAGCCCAAGCGGCGGAAGAGAATTTTGAAAAAGTATTTCAAAAGGGTGGGTTGCCGGATGATCTTGCCGAGATCAGATGGTCCGCCAGTGAACCAATTGCTTTGCCACAGTTGCTGGTTGACGCTGGTCTGGTGAGTACCACCTCGGATGGGCGGAGGATGATTCAACAAAGTGCTGTGACGATTGATGGAGTGAAAGCGACTGATGTCAATATGCGCATTTCGCCGGAAGGGGAAATGCTTGTTAAGGTAGGCAAGCGGCGTTTTTGTAAAGTGGTTTTCAGCTGAAAGGATTTCCGGGCAATAAACTTTCGTTGTTTTCTAACGGCAATGGGTAAAGGGGGAGGAGATCTCCCCCTTTACCCATTGCCGTTAGAGCCATATTGTATCGCGAGAAATTAGTGAAGGGGGGCTTTTATTGTCTCGGCCGAGCACTCTCTGCAGATCCCTGAAAATTCAACGTGGTGGCCGAGAATTATATAATTACTGGCCCTTTCAGCAGCCTGGTTGATCTGCCCCTGAACTTCCATGGCTATGTCGTCGACCTTGCCGCAGGAAGTACAGCGTATATGATAATGGGGCTCGATAGTCGCATCAAAACGTTTCTGCGTGCCGCCAACCTCGAGTTTCAAAATAATTCCACTGTCGGCCATGAGCTCAAGGTTTCTGTAAACGGTCCCCAGGCCGATGCGCGGCAGGCGCTTGCGGACCATGTCGTAGACTTCGTTGGCTGTTGGATGGGAAGTCACCTTGCCGAGTTCCTCAAGAATGATTTGCCGTTGCGTTGTCAAACGCATATTGGGCAATTGTTCCATAATATGTAACTCCAATGTAAGTATATATGATAAGCTTTCTTAAATGGCATATTATCCTATATATAAATTAAAGCAATGGAAAATAGCGGCGTTGAGGAAGAACGTCCCTTTGGAGCGGGTATTGACAGTGGCTAAAAATACGTTTTGCGTAGGTTCATCCTCATAAGGGTGAAATTGTCTGGTTGGGCTTCTGCGGATTGAAATATCCAAAATGCAGCAAAGGGAATTCTTCGCGGACACGAGCGAGCCAGCGAAGAATGCCTAACCCTTTCGCATCGCTTGGGAAAGAGAGGCGTTGGAGATACCACTCTGGGTCAATATTGAGGTTGCGAAGCTGCATAAAATCCGGCCGGTGTGACCGGAGGAGATGGCACAGGGCGGTAAATTCCTGATCTGAATCAGTGAAACCCGGCAAGATAAAATAATTCAGAGAAACGAAGCGGTTATTGTCCTTCATGACATCGATGGAGCGCATGACATCGGCAAAGCTGTAATTTTGTGGTCGATAGTAACGATTGTAGTAGGTCTCCTGGGCGGAATTCAGGCTCACTCTGATGCTGTCGAGACCGGCTTGGGCCAGCCTGGCGACACTGTGCGGCAAGCTTGAGTTTGAATTGAGATTGATTGTCCCCTTATCGGTATGGCTGCGAATTGTTTGGATCGCCCGGGCGATGACATCGGCCTGGAGGAGGGGTTCTCCCTCGCATCCTTGGCCGAAACTGACAATGGGCTTGTCGGCCGAGTCGAGATGAGGGACGGCCACCTCGGTGATTTCTTTGACACTGGGCACGAAGGTGATTCTGTCCTGGGTCGAGGGGCAACAACCGGATGGTTGCAGGGAGATACAACCAAGACAGCGGGCGTTGCAGGCCGGAGAGGTCGGCAGTGGTGCCTCCCAGCGACCGAGAAAAAAATTGCGGGCAGCAGGGCAACCATAAGTGAGGCAGCATTTCCCTAAGTGCTGGATAAGTCTGTTCTCTTTGTATTTTTTAAGCTTTTTTCGGGTGCGGCTTGCGACTGTGTTTTGGCGATACTGGCTCACATCTTGCCTTTTATCCTGGTCGCTGCGGAATCCAGCAACCCAGAATCTGTCACGGTGCCAACCTACGGCGGTATAGGCAAAGAGCGGCAAGGCCGGGGCACCCCGCTGGGTTTGATAGCTACTGTTGAGAATGCTGGTATGGGCTGGCGCCATGAAGGCGGCCACGGCCTGAACCAATCCTTTGGAAAAGGGATTTTCCGTCAGAACAGCGGGCTCATTGGTCTCTGGATCCCAGCCGACGGGAAAGCGGCCGGGAAGGGAAAACAGCTCGCTTCCCTCCGGCAGGGGAATGAGGTCTTCCAGGTCAGGTCGAAGGAACCTGCCGTTACTCATACCTGCCATCAGCAGTTCTGGAAATTCGGTGATTTTGCCATCCTTGTCTGCGACGAGCAGGGTGGGAAGGGAATCTGGGTGATGCATTTACTCTCTGAGAACTCTAAATACCGAATCGACAACTCTATAGATGTCGAGATCGTCTCCGAAAACATCCTGGATAGCGGGGTTTTGGAGAAGATCCTCTACGATATACTGGGTGAAGTACAGACTGACCACATTAGGGTCTTGGGCAATAGTTCTGACCGGTGCAATTTTCATCTGCAATTCAAATTCTTCAAGATAGCCGAGCTTGAGTAGTTGGGCTTCGAAGGCATCTTTGACAGCGGAAACGGAATTAGTCTCAATAATTTCCCGGTCGATAAGGCGTTGTACAAGTTTTCCTGCAAATTCTTGTGCATGATCTTTGGCCCGCAGGAACATCTTGCGCCGTTCCTGTTCTCTTTTACGATCAATAGTACGTATTGTTCTGTCAGTTGCTCGGTTGGGGCTTATGTTTACTTTGGCCATTAAAAATCTCCAATAATTTCGACGCCGGGGTGTGGTGGAAAGGTCAGAACAGAATTGTCCAAGTACTCAGCTTTATAATCTGAAAAGATAAATAGCACTAGCCAAATTTTGCAATGATCCAGTTAAAATCAGAGACTGGAGTAGAGATCAAGGGGTGTTGGAGCATAATTGCCCATCGAAATTTGTCTGGAAGATGGACTCTGAGGAGGAGTCTGCAAGCGCCTCATGAACCGTAAAAGAAAACAGACAAATAAATGTATCAGAATGCCATCAAACACAAAAAAGAGATTGAAGTTTGTGCGTATTCCTTATATATTGTCCAGCTTGTCATAGTAATGCGACAGGTATTACCCCCGCCGCGAACAGACTACCAAATCCACAACATCACATCATTTTATTAACCTAATCCATATTTGAACACCGGAGGTCCCCATGGTAAGAAAAGAGAGATTCATGTTGCCCGCGTTACTTTGTTTGTCCATTCTGGCATTAACTGGTTGCGGTTCCGATAAACAGACGGATCAAGCAATGAAGGTAGATGCAAAACCTGCTGCTGCCGGCCCAATGGAATCACTTGATTCTAAGCCACTTGGTATCAGTGAAGGCCGCACCACCCAAGGAATGCTGCCCGTATATTTCGACTACGATTCTTCTGATGTTAAGAAAGATCAGGTGTCTCGTGTCCAGGTCAATGCTGATTTCATCAAAGGCAAATCGAAATATGAGATCCGCATTGAAGGAAACTGTGATCCCCGAGGCACCAATGAGTACAATATGGCTCTTGGCGAGCGTCGTGCATTGAGTGCCAAGAAATATCTCGTTAATCTTGGCGTGAGCGAAGCAAAACTCAGCACCGTCAGCTATGGCGAAGAGAGATTGTTGCTGCAAGGTCAAGATGAAACATCTTGGGCGCAGAACAGAAGAGCCGACTTTGTCGTTGTTCAATAGCAGTAGGTACAGGAGACACTCATGATTAAGAGAATCCTGCCGGCAGGAATTGTGTTTCTTCTTGTCTGTTTTGCGGCCCATAACAGTTTTGCAGCCGATCTCAAGATAGCTGTCATTAATGTTCAGAAGATCATTGTAACGTGCGAATCTGGAAAAGCCGCAAAGGAACGTTTTGACGTAAAGATGAAAGAGCTTCAAGGAAGCTTCAAAAAAGAAGAAGAGGCTCTCAAGGTACTGCAGGACGAGATCAAGAAAAAAAGTTCAGCTTGGAGTGAAGAGAAAAAGGCCGAAAAGGTGCGTGAGTACCAGAAAAACGGTCGAGAACTTCAAGCAAAAACCGACGATGCTCGTTTCGAGATGAAGCAGTTGCAGGATAAGGAACTTGAGCCTATCCTTAAAGCCCTTGAAAAAGTTGTTGAAAAATACGGCAAGGAAAAAGGTTATACCGCAATTCTGGATTCGAAAAACGGTGTTGTTTATTTTGATGATGCAATTGAAGTAAGCGATACGATAGTTAAAAAGTTGAATGAGGCAATGGCTGGCAAGTAACTTCAATCGGGTATTGTTTTGTTCCACTAGGTTGTACCAAACGATGTAGAGGGGTTTCTCTCTACATCGTTTTTTTTTAGTTTTGCGTAGCTTTTTTTAAGAACTCTAACATCTTTGAAATTCTCTTCCCGAAATTTGGGGTTAACATAATGATAGCAGGAATGATATGGCAATTAAGAGCATGACCGGTTTCGGCCGCGGCGAGACTCAAATCGGCGGAATGGCATGGGGTGCCGAAGTAAGATGTGTAAACAATAGGTATCTTGATCTGAAAATTAAACTTCCTCGTACCTACACTCCTCTTGAAGAGCGAATACGTCGCAAGGTGGGTGTTACCTGTCAGCGTGGCAGAATTGAGTTGTTTCTCTCGGTTAGTGGCGACTCCTCTGATCTGCAGGAAGTGAAAGTCCATCTGGCTTTAGCCTCCGGCTACCGGAACGCTTTACAGACCCTAGCAGAACAATTCGCTCTGCCTTTTGACATAAGCCCTCAACTTCTCGCGTCGTTTCCTGAAGTATTGCAGAGAGAACAAAAGGAAGAAGATCTCGAAGGGCTCTGGCCCATGGTCGAAAAGGCTATCGACGAAGCTCTCGTGCAATGCGATTCCATGCGGCTTCAAGAGGGTGATGTTTTAGCCGCCGATCTGAGGTCCAGGTTGGATTTTTTTTCCACGACAATTGATACCATTGAAAAGAGTATTCCGGCACTGCTCGAACAGCGCCGGGTAGTTCTCAACGAAAGGATGGAAAAGCTTCTCGGCAGTTTCCAGCTCGATCCAGCTCGTTTGCTTCAGGAAGTTGCAATTATGGCCGATAAAACGGATGTCACGGAAGAAATTGTCCGGTTGCGGTGTCACATTAAACAGTTTAGTCTGTTTCTTACCGAGGAAGGTGGAGTTGGCAGGAAGCTTGATTTTCTCATCCAGGAATTTCTTCGCGAGGTCAACACTCTGGCGTCAAAGATCAATGACGCAACTGTGGCTCATTTAACCGTTGACTTAAAGAGTGAGTTGGAGAAGATGCGCGAACAAGTACAAAACATAGAGTAAGCCGTCGTACAACAAAAAGTAATCCGATTCTATGGAGTGGACGGCGTAAGGAGCTGCAAAGAACTTGAGGAAATATCCGGAGGTATTTTTTGGCTGCCCCCGCCAGGATGATGAACGGGTCCTGATAAGCTTGATATAGTCTCTACAGAATGGTGTAAATATGCAGCTCTTGAATATTGGTTTCGGCAATACAGTGATGGTTGAAAGAATTGTTGCTGTCATCAACACCGGTTCTTCTCCGGCTCGTAAGCTGAAAGAAGCCGCGAAGGAGGAAGGAAAGCTGGTTGATGTGACCGAAGGCCGGCGGACTCGATCAATTTTGGTGATGGACTCAAACCACGTCATTCTCTCATCGGTACAGCCGGATACTATTAGTCAAAGACTGCAGGCGATGAGTCCCGGATATCATCTCTCTGAATATTACGGACAGCCGAAACTCCAACCGGGAGAATCCTCATGAGTCGCGGAAAATTGTTTGTTATCTCCGCACCCTCAGGTACCGGCAAAACCACGCTTCTCAGGCGGGTCATGGCTCGGCTGTCCGGCTTATCTTTTTCGGTATCGCACACGACCCGGTCGCCTCGACCCGGCGAGAGAGATGGCGTTGACTACCACTTTGTTTCCAAAACGGAATTCCTTGCAATGATTGATCAGGGCCTTTTCCTTGAACATGCCGAGGTCCACGGTAACCTTTATGGCACAAGTCGGGGGGCTATCGACCAGCAGCGTTCGGCCGGGATCGACGTCATCCTTGATATCGATGTCCAGGGCGCGTCGATATTGCGGCGCTCCAGCCAACTCGAAGCCACACATATCTTTATTTCCCCACCAAGCATTTCTGAACTTGAGAAGCGCTTGCGGGGCAGGGGGACAGAAAGCCAAGAAATGATAGCCATTCGTCTATCCAATGCACGAAACGAACTGCAAGCAGTCCATGAGTATGAATATCTGGTAATCAATGATCTTCTTGAGGACACGGTAGATCTTCTTGCCTCGATCATTGTTGCCGAACGGGCCAGAGATCATAGGTTCCCCTCAGGACAAGCCATTGGTGAGAGGGTGAGCTTATGAAAAAACCGCTAAGAGATAACGATACTCCGGGGGAAAAGAGAATTCGTCTTAGTGAGGATCTGCTCTGGGGGATTCATCCGATCTTTGAGAGTCTTGAAAAAGAACCGGAACGCATTACCGAGATACTCCTGCAAAAAGATAAACGCGGCGGGAAAATCGAGGGTATTATTGAGAAGGCTCGTCTGCACAATATCAAACTCACCTTCACCGACTCACTGCGCCTTACTGGGGAAGAGAGCGCACAGGTTCGTCATCAAGGTGTAATTGCTCGGATAAGCGATACACCGCTTGTTGAATTTGCTGCATTTGTCGAAGGAATGGCCAAAAAAATCCAAAAGGGTGAGCGAGTTCGCCTGATGATCTGCGATTCTCTGCAGGATCCCCATAACCTCGGGGCGATAATTAGGTCAGCCTTGGCCTCAGGAGCTGCCGGGGTAATTGTCACCCGTGAGCGCTCGGCACCACTCGGTGGAACTGCCGCAAAAGCCTCTGCCGGGGCAATGTCCCACATCGCTATTTGTCAGGTTACCAATCTGGTTGCTGCGTTGAAGGATTTAAAAAAGGCCGGGTTCTGGATCTTTGGCGCGGTAAAAGAGAATGATGCCCAATCATTGTATGCGACCGATCTTACGGTCCCCAGTTGCCTGGTTATCGGGAGCGAGGGTAAGGGTATCAGACCGCTTGTTAAAAGGGAGTGCGACGTGCTGATTTCTATTCCCATGTCCGGAACCCTCGATTCTCTCAACAGTTCCGTTGCCGCAGCGGTAATCCTCTTTGAGTCCTTGCGGCAACAGCTCGCCTTACCACCTCGCTGACTGTGCCTGGGATGGGAACACCAGCGCAGAGTGTCACAACTTCCCCCTTGTTATTCGGTGATTTTCAGAAAGACATCCTGATAAAGCTTTCGATACCCTTCTAAACTGCTTGGATCAAGCCACCTTTCACAAGCAGCCCGGTATTTTCCGGTCGGGCGTTGCGCCCGGAGCACCTGATTAATCTTTTCAATAGCAGATTTGCCCCATTCGTTTTTAGAACATACCACATAGCTGAGTGATGCCTCGGGGTTAACCTGGTTTTCCTCAACGGCAAGGGTCATTATCTGCTCGCGGATGCCGATAGTCTCCGCCAGATACTTGGCTTCTTCGGGTAGACCTGGCAAAGCATCGATACGGCCTGCCTGGAGCATTTTGAAGAGATTTAAGGAGAGCTCAGGGCCTTCGTAGGCGAAGGTGTTCTTGTTGTTGCTGAAGGTTTTTAAGGCGCTATCGAGTTCAATGCCATAGGATCTGTTGATCGACCGCCCGATAATCAGTTGGCCACTCTGGAGTATCTTTGCAAGACTGACCATTTTGTTGCCGTCAAATGCCTGAAATCGATCTTTATGGATGATCAGAACCGGTGGCAAAGTATATACGCTGGGGATGGAATAGTAGGTGAATTCCATCCGTTCCGGGGTTTTGTACATGCCGACGCTGTAAGCCTTCTCACCTTGTTTCCATTGCTGATAATGGCAAAAAAGATATATCCTTAGGGATCTTATCGGCGTCAGTATCCTAGAGCATGACGTGGATGTCAAGCGTATACTTGCCCTCAAGAAAACCAGTAGATTCTATCGATTCGAAACTACTACAACTGATACAGAAGCAGCCGGGGATCTCCAGCTGCTTCTGTTTTTGAATTGGCAGGCGTAAGGAAATAACGTGAACATTCACATCATTTCCTTACGGCTCCTTATGCTGTTTCCGGCATTGAAATGACCACGTTATGCATGGGCGACCGCTTACTTTTTCTTTTCGGCCATTCTAGCCTTCAACATGGCTCCGAGGCTACCAACTTCACCTGCTGTTTTTTTCTTTTTATCTTCGGCAATAAAGGTCTTGTACTCTGTCCGTTCTTCTTCGTCCTTGGTTTCCTGTGACTCATAATCGACCGGAACCAGGCTGATGCGTTTTTCGGCAAGGTCAAGGCCTTCGATTCTCACTTCGATATTCTGACCAACCTCCATGACTTCACGAGGATGGTTGATACGTCGGCCGCTGCCGAGTTTGGAGATGTGGATCAGACCGTCAATGCCTGGGGCTAGGGTCACAAAGGCACCGAATTGGGCAAGTCTTGCGACTGTCCCTTGGTGCGAGGAGCCTTCAGGAAAATTCTTGATCCCCTCAATCCATGGATCGGCCATGGTTTCTTTGTAGCTGAGAGAAATTCGATCATTTTCCCAGTCGAGTTTTTTGACAATGGCCTGCACTTTCTGGCCGACGGTGAAATATTCATCAACTTTTTCGACGCGACTCCAGCCAATTTCCGAAATTGGGATGAGGCCGTCAATTCCGCCGATATCAACAAAAGCCCCGAAATCCCTGATTGAACTGACAACACCCTCAACCGTTTGCCCTTCCTTGAGGGCTTCCTGGAGCGTTTCCCGGATCTCCTGCCGTTCGGCTTCCTGGATGGCGCGGGCTGACAACACTATATTTCGGCCGCTTTCCTCAAACTTGGTGATGAGAAATTTCATATGTGTGTTCACATAGGCATTTGCTGCATTTTCAACTCGCCGCAATCCCATTTGCGAAAAGGGACAAAAGCCACGAACATTGCCGCCAAGGGTGATTTCAAAGCCGCCTTTGATCTCGGCCTTAACAAAGCCTTCAACAGGAATGGCGCTCTGAAAGGCTTCTTCGAGGTGGCTGTTGCCACCACCGCCGCCGATGGAGGTGGTAAAAAGTTGTTCTGACGGCTTTGATTTGAGAAAGTAAACATCAATCAAGTCACCAATTTTACGTGTAAAAATTCCATCGCCGTCTCTTATCTCAGAGCTATTGAGGACGCCCTCGCTCTTGCTGCCGACATCAAGGAAGGTTGATTCGTTATGTATCCCGACGATGGTGGCCTTGATTTTTTGTCCGGGGGTCAGGTGCCTGATTTTTTTTGTTTCTTCAGCTTTGAACAGATCTTCAAAGCTTTCACTGAGTGTGTCTGTCATGTTATTCCATTAACAAAAATGCGGGTTACGGTTGCTGTCAGGCTCGGTGCTCGACAGGGGCCAGGTTGTGTGGCAAAATATTACTCAATTTCCTTCTGTTCTCTCTCTAGGGCCGGACTATCCAATATCGTCAAACGCTGGAGGAACAAATCATCAGCAAGAACACCTTGCATCTTCTGGCTGCCAATGTCAAGAACGGTAAAGGGTCGTGGGGCTAACTTTCCGGAAGCAGGCAGTTCGGCGATTGCATTCATACTTTTGCATACGGGTGGTGATAGCGAATGGCTAGCGATAAGATGCGGCTACCTTCACGGAACATCAGTCTTTTCCCGGTCATTTCGTTTAAAAAATTGTCGAGAGCCGGGGCGGCAATGGTCGGAAAAACTCTCAAAATTTCAGATATCCTCTGGGGTATCGCACAAAACAGATAGATTTCTCGCGATATGCCTCGCAGACGGTGCAGGAGAACTGAACCGCTTATCTGTTCCTGGGAGATGATTAAAAAGGATGTGCCGTCTCGGTAGTGGAGCGGATGTTTTGCCTTGTTTTTTCTTTCCTTGTGAAAGTGTTGGAAGGCGCTGAGCTTTTCCGCTACCGGTTGCCAGAGTTTTCGTTGTCGCATCCTGTCACCCAGATAGCTGTTGTTGATCAGGGTCAAACCACGCAATATTTTTTCGGGAAAGAGTTTTTTGTTTTTGCTGTGCGGGCGGATAGCCTGGATGGAAAAATTCTTCGGGCTTTCGCAAATAGGAGCTCCATAGCCAAGGAAAAACGCTGCTGCCTGAAGGGGGGCAAAGGGGAGAACGAAGTCAAGATTGGTGAGAGTCTCGGCAATTTCTTCGGTGGTGGTGCCGGGAAACTCGATGATAAGATTGCCTTCAAGGTGCATTGAACAACTGTCAGCCAGTTTCATGGCAGCAATATTATCCATAACCGTAGTACCCTTGGACATCCTTGAAAGTAAGCTTGAAGAGAGGGCCTCAATGCCGATCTGAACGGTTCTGAGTCCGCCCCGACTATACAATTCTAACTGAGGCTGCGCAGAAATCACCCTCATTTCGGCAAAAAAATCAAAATCCATGCCGGTGGCGGCGATACTTGTAAAGAACCGATCAGCCTCCTGTGGGGGAAGGGCGTTGTCGGCGAAGGCAAATTGCAGACAGGCATGCGTCTTTGCCAGATAAACGGTTTCTGCCAACATTCTGTCGCCGCTTTTAAAACGGTAATCAGGCCATTGCAGGTTGAGGTTGCAAAAGGAACAACGGTTCCACCAGCATCCACGGGAGAACTCAAGCGGTAGCATCGGAATAAAAATCTGATTTGCGAAGAGTTTGCGTATCTCTTGAAAATAGGGAGAAAAGTTAGGGTATGGTAGGTCGTTGAGGTTCACCCTAGGTATTTGCGTATCTGGCTTGACAAGGGGTTGTCGGGAGAGAATGTTCCTCTGCAGTGACTTTTCATGTCCTGCAAGATGGCGGCAGAGGTGCAGGAGGGCTTCCTCTCCCTCTCCGCTAATCAGGTAGTCTATTTGCGGAAAGCTCTCGAAAAGGGAAGCGCCTACCTTGCCTGCGCATGAGGAACCGCCAAAAACTATGGGCAGGAAGGGATGTTTTTCTTTTATTTTTGCCGCCAGATACAGGGAGGGCAGGAGTTGGAAGAAACAGACGGAAAGGCCGAGCAGATGGTAGCTGGCAATGTCGGTTGCGGCAAGCCACAAGGATACACTTTTCTCGACCTGCTCGACCAGTTCCTCGAAGTCGCCAATAGCCGGATCTTTCCGTGCAAAGCTTTGCCGAAAGAGCTGGTTTGCCTGAGATTTCATTTCAGGAAAGAGGAGTGGGGCAAAGAGCGCTTCTCCAGCCCAGCCCGAGCGCGCAATACGCGCGTAGGTGTCGATGCCGATAGCCTTGGCGAGGTGGAGATATGGATGAAAACAGTCAACCTTGCGAGTTGATTTTTCCTCCACATAGCTTTTCAACGTCGCCAGTTGCAGAGATGGCCGGTTGACAATGGGCCAGGGCATGGAGACAAGGGCGACGCTTAGTGGGGTGGGGGTGTCACCTTCCATCTTATTGGTGGATTATTTCAGTTTCCGGCGGTGGAACAAAAGTGAAAAGAGTATCAATCTCTTCAGGAGTTTTTTCGTTTTTTGCTGTATCAATCTCTATATTGCTAAGGTTTAAGACAGTGATGGTTCCGAAGTGATCACGGATTTTGATACGTCGGATAAGGGAATCGCCGGTCACATAAAGATGGATGTCCTGGACTTGGGATTGTGGAGTTTTGGGAATGATCTTGATGACCTTGAATTCGTCCTCGTTGGTTGATTGCTCGTCTTCGTCGGCCGGGCGGATATGAAAATCTCTTTTCAATACCCCTTTGCCGGTAAAAAAGGAGTAAGTCAGGTCGGTATCGAGTTGCTCGGCCGGGCTAACGATGAGTTGTTTGAGGTTGGCAAAATACATGGAGAAAACCACCCCGTCACTGATCAGTACCTGCTGCTCGGGGCTGATGTAGTCCCAGCGCATCCGGGCCTTACCGTTATTTTTCAGGAAGACAGCTTTGCCTGAGCCCTGGCGTGGTCGACCGCTCATTTCCCCTTGAATATCCTGGTAGAAATTGAAGTTCAGGCTTTGCATGGAGTCGTAGCGAACTTGCAATCGTCCGGCAATATCCTCAGGGTATTCGACCGGATTTGCCCCCGCCGGGACTGTGGTGATCGCCAGGGTGAGAAATACAACGAAAAAATGGACTGTTTGGGCAAGGTTAGCCATTGTGTATTATTGTGTAAGTTGAAGTTCAATGGGACGGTGAAAAATCTTGGCAGCGAGGATTTGGGCCGATTCAGTGAGATCGGTTACGAAATAGCGGTTTCGGCTGGGGTCGTGACTTGGATCGGGTGTCAAGGCGGTTTGGTTTGGCAGATAGCGCTGCAGATATTCTGCCACTGCCACGGAAGAATCGATAAGAGTCACTTTCCTGCCGATCCGGGCTTGAATCAGGTGCTTCAGCAAAAGGTAGTGGGTGCAGCCGAGCACCAGGGTGTCAATTTGCTGGTCTTTCAGGTGATGAAGATAGCGACGGAGAATCATCTTTGTTTCTCGTTTGGCAATCCAGCCCTCTTCGACAAGGGGAACAAGCAGGGGGCAGGCCGTGGAAAACACCTTGTATTGCGGATGTTGCGCCAGGATCATTGCTTCATGTGCACTGCTGCGAATGGTGGCACGGGTGCCGATGATGCCTATACGGCCTTTTTGTGAACATATCATTGCTTGTTCGACGGCGGGGCTGATGACCTCAATAATCGGGACGTTAAATTCCTGGCGCAGCTTATCTGTGGCAAGACTTGCCGCGGTATTACAGGCGATGATGATGAGTTTTGCCCCGTTATCAACAAGAAACTTAGTGTTATCCAGCGAATAATCGATGATGATTCGGTCGCTTTTAGTACCGTAAGGAGCGCGGGCGATGTCTCCCAGATACAGGAGGGGATAGTGTGGCAGAAGCTGTTCAACGGCTAGGGCCACGGTCATCCCGCCGACGCCTGAATCAAAAATACCAATCATGAAAATAGCAGAGTGTTGAGGGTGGATGAATCTCTCTGGGTAAAATTATCAGAATCGCACTGATGCATCAAAGATATACCAGAAAAGCGGTGGAACAACAAGCAGCCACCGGTTGTAGATTGCAGACGGAGCTTTTTAACCGCGTGTTGCTGTACAATGTGTTGACATATTATTGAATGGGAATTATTTTGCCGAAGTCCGTTAAGGGCCTAGTGGTTCGGAACGTTTATATTTGATAAAAAATTCAGCAATACAAATGAAATAGCCAGTAATTTGAGAAAGAGGGTGAGAGGATATGCCAGTTTATGAGTACGAATGCAAGGAATGCCTGAAAGTTTTTGAAGTGCAACAGAAGATGGCCGACAAACCGTTGAGTAATTGTCCAGAGTGCAGTGCGCCGGTTAAAAAACTCGTGTCCATGAGCTCCTTTCAGCTGCGCGGTGGCGGTTGGTACGCCGACGGGTATTCAAATACCTCCGGTACTGTTCAGCCTGAGGCCGCCAAACCTGAGGCAGTCCAGCCTGCTCCATCATGCCAGGCGGGAGCCGGTTGTGCCGGATGTCCAGCGGCTGCAAGCGCCTGAGCCCCTCCGTTTCGTCCGGTATTCCATCTGGCCGCCAATGATGGCCATTGCATCACCATAAGAGAAAAACCGGTAGCCCTCCCTGATTGCCGTCTGATAACAATCAAGGAGGGTTTGTCTGCCGCATAGGGCTGACACCAGGAACATGAGTGACGAATCCGGTAAGTGGAAGTTGGTAATGAGATTATCAATGACCCTGAAGCGAAAACCCGGATAGATATACAGATTGCACCAACCGGCCATGGCCTGCAATTGACCTGAAATTTGCGCCGCATATTCCAGGGCGCGCACGGTTGTTGTGCCCACTGCCCAGATTTTGCCCCCTCTTTTTTTTGTCTCTTCTACCGCCTTGGCGGTTTCTTCCGTGATACTGCAATATTCTTCATGAATGAGGTGGCGGGTGATGTCCTCTTCTCGCACCGGGGCAAAGGTTCCATAACCGACATGCAGGGTGACCTGGCCAACGAGAGTACCTTTTGCGCGGATGCTGTCCAGCAACTGGTCGGTAAAGTGCAGTCCAGCGGTTGGGGCGGCCACCGCCCCCGGGAGGCTGGCGTAAACCGTCTGATAGCGCTGGACATCGTCGGGGGTACAGCCATCTGCTCTTGTGATATAAGGCGGTAAGGGAACCTGCCCGGAAGCTTGTAATGTACTGGCTATGCCGGACTTCGGGTCATAATGGAGTTGCAGATCGACCTTCCCCTCCCCTAAGTCGCCTATGACCTGGCAGTACAGGGTGGGGTTGATGGTGATTTTTGTCCCAAGCTTAGGTCGTTTTGATGACTTGATCAGGGCAGTAGCCTGGGCTGTTCCGCGTATTTCATCCACTATCGCGGGATATTCAAGGAGAAACACTTCAGCCTTGCCGCCGGTCTGTTTTTGCCCGAGAAGCCTCGCCGGGAACACCTGGGTGTTATTCACGACGATCATATCCTTTGCCCCGATGAACCCGGCAAGTTCGCAAAAGCGGTGATGAACCAGGGTGTCATGGGTTTTGTCAACGACCATCAGCCGCGATTCATCGCGTTTATCTGCCGGACGCTGGGCAACGAGCTCTGGGGGAAGATGGTAGGTATAGGAGCTTAATAAAAAATCTGTATGCATGGTGGCGGGGAGAAGAAAAAAGGCACAGTGATCAATGCCGGCGATGCAGAGAAGGCAGGAATGCGTTAAGATGACTTTATCTTCTGAAGGGATACTCCCGCACCCTTTGTCCACTAATTATTGAGTTGATCTCATTACCATGATACTGGCTACTGCCGCAACTGAAATAGAGATGCAGGCCTTCCTGGTCGAATGGCCGGGGACAGGTGCCCCCTGCCTGACCTTGATAACCGGGGTCGGGCCGATGGAAACGGCCCTTCGTCTGACCCGGTTTCTCTGTGAGACCGCTCAGAGAGTCCATGCAGTGGTGAATTTCGGCGTTTGTGGCGCATATTTGCAACAGGGTGGCCAGCCTCAGCCGAAGCTTCTTGACATTTGTCTGGCAGAGCAGGAGGTCATCGGCGATCTTGGTATCTGCCAGCAAGACGGGATCGAATACCTTGATCGGTCACTCACCGGCGACCTTGCCTTCCAGCTTGACCCCAGTCTTCTAGGTATATGCCGAAAAATTTTAGCTGGGGCTGGCCAATCGTCTTCTTCCGGAGTGTTTGTTACCGTCAATGCCGTAACTGCTACCCTGGCTCGCGGCGACATGCTGCAGAGGCGGTGGCAGGGATTATGTGAAAACATGGAAGGCGCGGCGGTTGCGCGAGTGTGTCGGGAATTTGCCATCCCCTGTCTGGAACTGCGAGCTATTTCCAATTATGTTGAGGAGCGCAAACCCGAAAACTGGCGGTTGCGCGAGGCGTGTTTGAAGGCGGGGCAATGCGCCGCACTTATTATCAAAGGGATGTCTGCATGAGCACTGCGCTTTCTCTGGGGTATTCACCTTGCCCAAACGACACTTTTATATTTTACGCCTTGGTCCATGGCAAAATTGATACCGGTGAGATACATTTTTTCGAGCCCATTCTCGAGGATGTTGAACAGCTGAACCAATGGGCTTTGGCCGGGCGACTTGATATTACCAAGATGTCCTTTCATGCCTTTGGTCATGTCCAGGACCATTATTGCGTCCTTGCCGCCGGCAGTGCCCTCGGGCGCGGATGTGGGCCTTTGTTGATTGCCCGGTCAAAAATTAAGGCCACAAGTCTCAGTAAAAAACGTATCGCTATCCCCGGAAAACTCACCACCGCGGCTCTTCTTTTGCAGTTGTTCCTGCCGGACTGTAGTGAACTGGTGCCTATGCGGTTTGATAAGATCATTGATGCCGTTGCCGGCGGTGAGGTAGATGGTGGGGTCATCATTCACGAATCGCGTTTTACCTATCAGGATAAGGACCTCATTTGCCTTCAGGATCTAGGCAGTTGGTGGGAAGGCAGTTTCGGCCTGCCCCTTCCTCTTGGCTGCATTGCGGCGCGCCGAAGCCTGGGGCGCGAAAAGATTATGGCGATAGACCGGGTTCTTCGCGCCAGTGTCGACTATGCCTTTTTGCATCCCGAAGCGAGTTTGTCCTATATTCGCAGTCACAGCCAGGAGATGGACACGGAGGTTGTTCGCAGCCATATTGGTTTGTATGTCAATGATTTTTCTCGGAACCTCGGGGTTGAGGGTTTTTCAGCCATTGAGACATTCTTGGAGATGGGGCGAAAAGCCGGAGCCCTGCCGGCAAGCAGCCAGGGTATCACGGGGCCGCTGTTATGAGTCGTCGGAAACAATGTCAGGAAATGGGTCAGGGAGCACAAGGCGTCGCCATGCAAAATTTTGCCCGTCTCCCGGTGTTCCTCCTTTCCGGAGGCAGTCAAGATTCGCGCGCCGATTTCATTCGTCATCTGATGTTTTTATTGACCCAAAATTTCCTGACCGGGGTTTTTCTTCAGCGCGGGGATGGAGGTAATCCCCTGACCCTGGCTTTGCTGGCGCGGCGATACGATCTGGTCGTTGTGAACAGTGGTAATGATGCTTCAAAAAAACATATCGCCCTCGGCACCATTTCCGGCGGAGAGGTCGGAGATCCTCCATGGTCGTTAGGCTGGGAGGGAGATTGGTCCGGGTTTATCGATGGGCTTCTAGAAAAAATGTCTGAATATGGGCGACGTACCCCGGTTTGGGGATGTGTTCTTATCGGAGGAAGGAGTTCACGGATGGGTTGCCCTAAGCACCTTCTCAAGGATCGACAAGGGAAAACCTGGCTGGAGAATACCATTGCCACTCTTCAGCCACTGCTTGATGGTATTGTCGTTTCCGGTGGCGGTGTGAAGCCCGAAGCGGTTGCAACTACACTGCGAATACCGGATATCCCCGGAGTGGTGGGGCCTTTGACGGGAATTCTCGCTGCTGGGCGATGGCAGCCGCTGGTGTCATGGTTGCTGGTGGCCTGCGACATGCCACATGTCTCAGCCGAGGCGGTAAGCTGGCTACTTGCCGGGCGCCGCCCCGGGTGCTGGGGACGAGTGCCGAAGTTTGCCGGCAATGAACGGCTCGAACCGCTCTTGGCATGGTACGATTTCCGCTCCATCCATCTCTTTGAAGAACAGCTGTATACCGGGAATATGCGCATCGGCGAGGCCGCCGGTGACATACGGATTGACCATCCGACTATCCCGGAAGAACTCTGCTATGCCTGGGAGAATATCAATACACCCGAACAGTTACAAACTGTCGAGCGGTGACTGAAAGGGGGCCAAAACTCAGGCAGGCAGGATAAGTACAAGCAAAGATACACGTGGAGGGGTTTCGGCCAGACAGGCGATTTCACTGAAGGTGAACAGAATATCTTGTAAGAGTACTTATTCTTTGATATTTTTCATTACCACGCAGGTTTTGCACATCTCCATTTTCTTTTCCCAGGACTTGCAGTCGGCGCTTTCATAAAGCGTTCCAGTGATGAACCAACAGAACTGTCCTGAATCAAACGCCCAGGCCGGGCATTTGCTTTTCTTTTCTTCCGGGCAATTGCGGACATCCCAGCAGTTGGAGTTTTCCTGCTGCCGTCGGCCTTTTCTGGCAAGGAGAAAAAAGAGTTGCCTCTCGACATGGGCAGGAATTGTTCGCCACCCTTGTTCGTAGCTGCAGACGGCCTTAAGAGAAATGCCCAGGAGATTGGCTATCTCTTTCTGAGTCTTGTTTAGTTTTTTTCTTATTTCAGAAAATTCCCTGCTGTCCATGGTCACCTGTGCAGTGAGGTGTTTACCCCTCGCAGCATAATTGCCGAATCCATCGTCTTTATGTGCCACATGGTAACACATGGCTCCGGTGTAATGCAAAGAAGAAATGGTGCACAGGCTGGAACCGGCCCGATGGTCCGGGAGTGGGCTGGTACCGACAGCTACCCTTTTTTCATTCGTTTTGCGGCCGTGATTTCCACAAGTAATGGAAAAACTTCAAGCCATTTTCTTTTTGTGAAAACCAATATACAATACATAACAACGAGAATGGAGTCGCCGCACAATCAGTACTTCCTTTTCCAAAAGGACCGCCATGTTGTTTGAGTTCAATGAATACCACGGATCGAGGAGAACAATCTCTCTCTTAATAGATCGTTGCCTGACGAAAAATTCGCTGATCCTTTTCTCGGAATCCCGTTTCAGTGGGCGGATATCTCGGGCGTTGCGGCAATTATTGAAGTTCGCAACGGCAAGATACGAGCTGAACCTTACCAGGGTTGGCGCTTTTTCAAAACATCCCCTCTCTCGGTACACGTTATCTGACCTTGAATGAGGATGAAAGTAAGATGGAGGGTCGGAGGGTGGATTTTTTGATTGGAGTTGGCTTCTCAGGCAACCCAATCGAGAAGAGAAAAAACATGTATTTCACGTTCATCTGGAAAATCCCTTCATCCTCAAGTGTGACGGGATTCATTCGGAGAGTGTCCTGGTTTTTCCGGTCGAGGTTCCTTGTGGGCCGACTTTTTAGTATAATTTCGAAAAATGGACAGTTCAATGGCTTGTAATTATGATGAGCGGTGCAGGAATGAATTCACCACCCTGCAATCTCGAGTAAAGCACCTCTTCGTTGATATCGATATAGGCTGTCCCTACGGCATGCCCTATGTTTCAACCTTTCATCAGGCGACATTTGCTCCGCTCAGCGAACGGGCGATGGAGCTGTTCCTCGCCGCCGGCTATCGGCGAAACGGCAATTGTCTGTACAGCATGGTGTGCCAGAACTGTTCGGCGTGCATCGCTATACGTCTGCATCCCGCCGAATTTTCTGCAAACCGCAACCAGCAGCGGGCGATGGCGAAAAACCGTGATGTTGGCAAAGTTCTCTTACCTTTGCAGCCGACTTTAGAAGACCAGGCACTCTGTGAGAAATTCCTTCAGGGCAGATATCCCAGGGAAAACAATACCGCCGCTGGATACTACAGTGACTTTTTTTTAAATACCATTGTTAACAGCGCCCAGTTGCAGTACCGGGTCGGCGGGCGGTTGATCGGTAGCGCCATTATCGATATTGGTTACAATTGGCTGAATGCCGTCTATTTTTATTTTGATCCCGAGGAGTCTCGGCGCAGCCTGGGAACCTATAACATCCTCTGCCTCATCGATTTGTGCCGAGAATGGGAGATTGAATTCCTTTACCTCGGGTATTATATCCGGTCCGTCCCGGCAATGAGCTATAAAGGCAATTTTCATCCGCATTATCTGCTTTTTCGGGATACGTGGGTGCAACAAGGATAGGAGAAAAAAGAAGGTATGATAGACAATAGTAAGAACCGAGATTTGGGTTCAGCGGGGTGGTGGCTGCCGCAAGTCGATGGAACCCTTGAGTGCAAACTCTGCGCCCACGGTTGCCGTTTGCGCGACCATCAGCGGGGTCTGTGCGGTGTGCGGGTGCGGCAGGGTGAAAGGGTTGAAAGTCTGGTATATGGTAGAATTGTCGCTGAACATGTCGACCCGATTGAAAAAAAACCCGTCTTTCACGTGTTGCCCGGAAGCCTTTCATACTCCATTGCCACCCACGGCTGCAATTTTCGCTGCCTGCATTGCCAGAATGCCAGCATATCGCAGGTGCCGCGAGATATGGCTGTTGATGCTTCAGGGGTTTACAGAAAACCTGAGGAGATAGTTGATTCGGCAATCACCAGAGGGTGTAGGTCGATCAGCTACACCTATGTTGAGCCAACGGTCTTTTTAGAATATGCCTATGATTGCTGCCTGGCGGCAAGTGACAAGGGGTTGAAAAATATCTTTGTTTCCAATGGCTATATGACCAAAGAGGTTGTCGCCGAGCTTGCCCCGGTGTTGACGGCAATCAATATCGATCTGAAATCCTTCAGTGATGAGTTTTATAAAAAAATCTGCGGTGCAAGTGTGCAGCCTGTACTCGACACTATCGTTCGGTGCAAGGAGGCGGGGATTTGGGTGGAGGTGACGACCCTCCTCATCCCGGGGATGAATGACGAAGACCCGGAGCTTCTGCAGATAGCGGCTTTCCTGGCGGCAATCGATAGATCGATACCCTGGCATGTGTCAGGGTATCATCCTGCGTACCGGATGACAGGGCCTCCCTCAACCCCGCAATCGACTCTGCAGAGGGCCAGACAAAGAGGGCTCGATCAGGGCCTGCATCACGTGTATACCGGAAACCGACCCGATTTCGGCGGCGAAGACACTTCTTGCCCGAATTGTGGACTGCTCCTTATTTCCCGTCATGGTTTTCGGGTAACACTTAACAGGTTAAGTGGCGGTTGCTGTCCAGCTTGCAATCAACATCTTGCCGGTATCTGGTGAGTATTCATTTCACTTTGTCCCGGCCTTTTTCACAAATAGGGTTCGGCTGACCAAGGTGAGAAGAATGGCAAAAAGAGCTGCCGCAAGACCAAGCAGGACGTTAAAAAATGGGGGTGCTGCCAGTGCAATGCGGATTATCAAAGTAGAGAGAGCAAAACCCGAGTTACGGAAAATGGCATAAAAGGACGGTTGAAAACACTGGGAAATGAGCACAACAAGGATATCCGTCAAAATCAGGATCGTATAAAATTCGTGAAAAAAGTCGCTATTGGAAGTGCCGACCACGGTTTCTACGACACTGCGAATCCCCATAGCTGCAAAGATACAAAGGAGAATAATGGCAATGCCTTTTTTTGCGGCCACAAAGCCATAGAGATCACTAGGGCGCATTTTCTCGTCTGAGGTTCTGGTCTGGACCAGATAATAATAGCCCAAAAGGGCAAAAATCAGCAAGGCCCCAAAGCCGTCGGAGAGGATATGTAAGATCGCCTGTTGATTGCCGGCAAAGGTGATCGGCTCAGGAAAATATGACAGCTCTTTAAAGGCATTGCGGAGGAGTATGAGGGAGAGGATCTCGAATTGTTTGCCGACGGATCGGCTGAAAGAGCATGGAATTGTAAAGATCAGGCTGATAACCTCGAGGATAAGAACGACCGTAAAGGCGCCTTGAACGGCAAAGAAATGGTTTCTGGGCACTGTTGATGCCAAAGGGCCAGACAGCAGATTGCGGCGATTCAATTCAATGCAGATCAGGCTCAAGAGAAAAAAGAGTACAAGGGTGATAGAAATCTTCTTGTGCATTTTCTCATGTTCCCAGAGGTGGTGCAAGGGGTCGAAAACATATGTAATTTTTTCGTAAAGAGAGATCATGTCTGGATTATGTTATAGATTGAATTTACTTTTGTTCCCCTTCATTTTCATCGTCCGGTTGACGCTCCCTGAGGTGCTTCCACCAATCAAGCCTCTTCTTCACCTCTTTTTCAAAGCCGAATGGTGAGGGGACGTAGTAGGATTTTTCCAGCAGCGCATCGGGAAAATACTTCTGGTAACTGTAATGATTGTCAAAATCATGGCTGTAGCGGTAGCCTTTTTGGTAACCCAAATCTTTCATCAGTTTTGTCCGGGCATTGCGAATAACCAGGGGAACCTTGAGATGGCTCGTCTTCATGGCGTCGTCCTTGGCGGCGATATAAGCAGATTCCAAAGAGTTGCTTTTGGGAGCGGTGGCAAGATATACAGTAGCCTGACAGAGGGCGACGGATGCCTCGGGCATGCCAAGAAAATGAACGGCTTCTTTCACTGCCATTGCCTGAACGAGTGCTTGGGGGTCTGCGAGGCCGATATCTTCCGAAGCAATTCGCACCAACCGCCTGGCCAGATAAAGAGGATCTTCTCCTCCCTCGAGCATTCTCGCGAGCCAATACAACGCTGCCTGAGGATCACTGCCGCGGATGGATTTTTGCACGGCTGAAATGAGATTGTAGTGTTCTTCTCCTCCCTTGTCATAGAAAAAGGAACGAGTCACAGTTGCTTTTTGCAATGTTTCTATTGAGATGGTATCACCGGATTCGGCGTTTCGACAGACCATTTCTAAATCGTTTAGCGCTTTTCTGGCGTCTCCCCCAGCGTTTTCTGCAAGATAGAGCAGGACATTGCTATCAAACTTCAGGTGTTTTGGAGCCATCGGCACTGCGCGAACAAGGATTGTGTGGAGGTGCTGTGCGGATAATGGCTCTAGGACAAAAACGTGGCATCTTGAAAGCAGGGCCGGAATGACCTCAAATGAAGGGTTTTCGGTGGTTGCACCGATCAATATCACCGCTCCTGATTCGACGTATGGCAGGAAGGCATCTTGCTGGGCTTTATTGAAACGATGGATTTCGTCGATGAAGACGATTGTTCGGCGATTTTCGTGGCAATGGGTCTGGGTCGCTCGTTCCATGAGTGCTTTGACTTCGGTGATTTTGCTGTGCACGGCACTGCAGGAACAAAAGGTGTGTTTGGTTTGATTTGCGATGAGTCTGGCAATAGTTGTTTTTCCTGTCCCCGGCGGTCCCCAGAGGATAAAAGAACCATACTCATCTTTTTCCAGCATCAGGTGCAGCCAGGAGCCGGGGGCCAGGAGTTGCTCCTGGCCCATGAGATCCTGAACCGTTGTCGGCCGTGCTTTTTCTGCCAGAGGAGCTTCCGGAGGATGGCCGGTTTCTGTAAATATTGTGGCTTGTTTCATGGTTATCTTCCCGGATCTTGTTGCAAGGGGACTGGCAATGAGAAAAAAATAATAAAAGTGAAAGCGATTGTGTTGTAGTTCATTTGCAAAATAAAATGCAATGGAAAACAAATAACAGAGCGAGTTAAAAAACAAGAATCATGTTAATAACTATATGATATATTTATTAACATGTAAAATATTAAAAAGGGCGATACGTCAGAGAAGAATACAAATATTTCTCAGAAAAATTTTAGATACGATGGTTTTGTTAGTGGTTCTGTAAGAAACCGATGGCATGATAGGACTGACCAAAGCATTGGGCCTGATTTCGACATTACCAGCCTCAAAGGCTGATCGAAAATCTCGAGAGCAAATAGACAGTTCTTGTCCATGAATGGAAGCAAATGTAAAGCCAATAATAAAGCGGAATTTCAACAAAAACATGGATTAATTGTATGCGGTGTTTTTTTTAAAAGTGCCTTGCTGTCGCGGGAATTTTGAATTATAATGAATTATCCATTTTTAGTAGACATACTGAACATGACCTTACCTTTTCGCAGAAAAAATACTAGTATAGTGGTGATGG
>JAABQY010000114.1 GCA_011391225.1 Desulfobulbaceae bacterium
GAGGCAATGCCTCGGTAGGGAAAAAGGCAAGGTAGCAGCCGCAGGTATGGACTGTAGTGACAAGGAGGAGGTTGTCTGCTTCGTCGAGGGTGTAGATAAAGAGGAGTCCTGGGTTACGGCCGGCAGTGAGGTTCAGTGATGTCCAACCAAGCGGGACCTCCTGGAAGTGAATCCGATAGATAAGATTGGTGTACAGACCTTTTGCTGTGGTGAATTCCTGGGTCTCGAAATAGACGCCAGGTTTCTCAGAATCGACATATATTTCCGGCACCTGACGGTTTCCTGAACGGACACTGGGACCCCCAATTTTATTATATTGCTGTGCGGTATCCCTGACGAGAAAAGTTGGTACATTTACAACAGATATTGTTGCCGGGACGGGAGGAGAATAGAGCGATACAATGTCAGGATATTTGAGCGGTGAATGGGCACAGCTGGTAAGCAACAGCGCCAAGACTAAAAGAAAGAGTGGAGCGAGTTGATTCGGTAGCCGACTCATCTTGCAATAATTTTCGCTGGGCATGGTTTTTTCCTAAGAAGCCTGTAGGCTCATCAAAGAAGCTGCCAAGGTTTTCAAAAAATATCATGCCCGCAAATAGCCGGGCATGATCGTCGAACGGAAGTCTTAAAATTCTATATCAGATGGTTCATAGTATTCTTTCGGATGCTTACAGGCCGGACACTTGTGTGGCGGTTCGTTGCCTGTATACGAATAGCCGCAAAGGGAGCATTTCCATTTGACCGGTTTGTCACGTTTGAAAACCGTACCATTCACCACCATTTCTAGAAGTTTCTTGTATCTCCGGCGATGCTCTGCTTCAACTTTACCTATCTGGTTGAAGAGCATGGCCGCATCCATATTGCCCTCGGCTTCCGCTTCTTTGGCGAAGGTGGGATACATGGTGACGGTTTCGTAATCTTCCCCTTCAAAGGCTTCTTTAAGATTTGCTGCAGTGTCTCCGATACCATTGAGAAGCTTAAAGTGATCGTTTGCATGTCGCATCTCATTGGCAGCAGTTTCCTCGAAAATCCGCGCAATGTAGTGGTAGCCTTCTTTGCGGGCAACCTTGGCAAAAAAGGTGTATTTGTTTCGGGCCATCGATTCTCCGGCAAAGGCAGCCTTCAAATTTTCTACGGTTTTGCTCATGTAATCCTCCTAAAAATTAATGGTCGTTGAGAGGTGAGTAACAGCATTGACAGTAAGTGTTAGCAACAAATAATGATTCTTGTTTAATCCGCTGGTCTTTGTCTGTCAATGAGATTTACAAGCAGCTCAGTTGTGAGATCAGGCATCGGAAAATTTTTTGTAATTTCAAAATGGCTCACGCACTTGTGGATATCAAATTTTCTAGATGAAACGGCTCAGGGTTGAACCTGTCCAGCAGAAGAAGATCAAGAAACACCAAAAAATTGAATCAATTGGGTCAATAATGGCGGGGGCTTGATTTTTTTTATGGTTATATTTTGCCACCTAGTGTATAATTTGAGGTTACTCGGACGTGTTGTGCCATTTTTTGATATGCTGCATCATTTTTTTGCCTTCAAAGGTTTCGTGTCAACGCCTTTGGTATTATAGAGGCTCGAATGGGGGGCTTTTGGTATCACCGACTGAACCTGTTGAGCAAGGATTTGCAGTTAATATGAATCCTTGCTTTTTTCATCTTACAGATTGTTAGAAACGCGACCGGAATATACCCGGCCAGCAACGTTGTCGAGGACAGCAGCCATGAACAAGGATTTATCGAAAGTAAGAAATATTGGTATCAGCGCCCATATTGATTCGGGCAAAACAACGTTGACCGAACGTATCCTGTTTTATACCAAAAGAATTCATGCAATTCATGAAGTTCGGGGAAAGGACGGGGTCGGCGCGAAGATGGACTCCATGGAATTGGAAAAAGAGCGTGGTATTACCATCCAGTCCGCTGCTACCTACTGTTCCTGGAAAAGTGTCGATATTAATATCATCGATACTCCAGGCCACGTTGATTTCACCGTTGAGGTCGAGAGAGCTCTCCGCGTGCTGGATGGTGCCGTTCTGGTGCTTTGCTCGGTCGGCGGGGTGCAGTCTCAGTCGATCACGGTAAATCGGCAGATGACCAGGTACACTGTTCCCCGTATCGCGTTCATTAATAAGTGTGATCGAACTGGTGCCAATCCCGAAAAGGTGACACGTCAACTCCGCGAAAAGCTGGACTTGAACGCCCACATGATGCAGATGCCGATTGGCTTGGAAAGCGATCTTAAGGGAATGATCGACCTGATCACCATGAAGGCTGTCTACTTTGAGGACCCCAATGGCGAAACCATTGTCGAAAGGGAGATTCCCGCTGAGTACCAGGCAGAGGCCCAGAGCAAAAGAGATGCCTTGCTCGAAGAGGTCTCGATGTTTTCCGAAGAGCTCATGGAGGCCTTGCTGGAGGGCGGAGATATTGATACACGTCTCATCTATGACGCCGTTCGTAAAGGCACCCTGACCCTCGAGTTCACTCCGGTGCTTATGGGGTCGGCCTATAAAAATAAGGGTGTGCAATTGCTTCTCGACGCAGTCGAGAGGTTTCTCCCCTGTCCGACCGATGTCGTTAACATGGCTCTCGATCTGAAAAACGAAGAAAAGGAATTCGCCGTCACCAATAATCCCGAAGACCCGCTCATCATGCTGGCGTTCAAACTTGAAGATGGACGTTATGGGCAATTGACCTACACACGCACCTATCAGGGGAAATTGTCGAAAGGGGATACCGTCTTTAATAGCAGAACCGGCAAGAAGACCAAGATCGGCCGTCTTTGTCGTATGCATTCCAATGAGATGGAAGAAATCGAAGCCTGTGGCTCCGGCGATATCGTTGCGCTCTTCGGTGTCGATTGCGCCTCCGGCGATACCTTTACCTCGGAGGAAATCAGCTGTTCCATGACCTCCATGCATATCCCCGAACCGGTTATTTCCCTGGCGGTGATCCCGAAGGACAACAAATCACAGATGAACATGTCCAAGGCCTTGAACCGTTTTACCAAGGAAGATCCTACCTTCAAAACTTACGTGGATCACGAAACCGGCGAAACCATTATCTCCGGCATGGGGGAGTTGCATCTTGAAGTGTATGTCGAACGAATGAAACGTGAATATGACGCAGTCGTCGAGGTGGGTGCTCCCCAGGTAGCCTATCGTGAGACAATTTCCCAGAAGGCTGCTTTTAGCTATACCCACAAAAAACAGACCGGTGGCTCCGGACAGTTTGGCAGAGTTGGCGGATACATGGAGCCGATGGATGAAGGGGATTACGAATTCGTCGACAGCATTGTCGGCGGTGTTATTCCCCGTGAGTTTATCGGTTCCTGCGATAAAGGCTTTAAAAAGAGTCTTGAAAAGGGTTCACTCTGTGGCGCATCCATTACCGGGGTGCGCTGTGTAATTAATGACGGGGCTTATCATGCGGTTGACTCCTCCGATATCGCCTTCCAGCTGGCAGCAATAGGTGCCTTTAAAGAAGGATATCTCAAGGCCAAACCGATCATCCTTGAACCCATCATGAAGGTAGCCGTCGAAGGACCGACCGAATTTCAGGGGTCAGTCATGGGTTCCATCAATCAGCGCCGCGGCATGATCATTGGTACCACCGAGGAAGGTTCTTATTCAGCAGTCGAAGCAGAAGTGCCTCTCTCCGAGATGTTTGGGTATTCCACCGCTCTTCGATCACTCACCCAGGGGAAGGCCGAGTTTACCATGGAGTTCGCAAGCTTCAAGCCGGTGCCAAAGGGCGTGAGCGAGCAGCTGATCAAGGCCTATCAGGACGAAAGAAAGAACGCTTGAAATTGACGGCTTTATTGACTACAACAAGAAGAACACGCCGGACGCTGGCGTCCGGCGTGAAACCTGCGTGAGCTATGCAGGGGAATAATGAATCGAAAAAGGTGAAAGCCATGGAAAACAACGAGTTGATAGTAAACAATCCTCTCCGGGCACTCGGCCTGGAAAGCAAGGTGGATGGCGGTATTCAAGCCATGATGGGCTTGGTAATGGCCAGGGCCGGCTTAGGCAAGACGGCAATTTTGGTGCAATTTGCCCTCGATTGCATGCTGCTGGGCAATAAAGTATTACATGTGGCAATCGGTGAAGGGGTGGATAAAACCCGTACCTGGTATGATGATATTCTTTCTTTACTGACCGACGGCGAAAAAATCAGTTCTATTCCGGAAATCATGAAAAACCGGATGATTATGACATTTAAAGAGAGTTCCTTCAGCAAGGCCCTTCTCGAAGAGCGACTTGACGATCTTGTAAAACAAAATATCTACAAACCAGAATGCCTGATTATTGACGGATATGATTTTGCCAATAATGACAAAGAGTCACTGGAGGGCTTGCGGAATTTCATGAATGACCGGGGCCTGAAGATGATCTGGTTTTCGGCGGTCAGCCATCGTGACGATAAACGGGTGAGCCTCGACGGAGTGCCTGCTCCCTGCCATGAAGTGGACAGCCTGTTTGAAACTGTACTGTTGATCAAGCCGGTGGGGGATTTAATGAAGCTCGATATCCTGAAGTGCGATTCCTGTAAACTCGATCCAGGGACTACCCTGATGCTTGACCCATCGACAATGCTTATTAAAAAAGGTTGAGATGAAAGTTGCCGTTACAGGCAATTACTTGTATTTGTAAAAGAAAATAGCGGGATGCCTGTCTGGCATCCCGCTATTTTTGTTAGCGCAAGGTGAGAGAATGCAACTAAGACCCTGTATAGATCTCCATGGTGGAGTGGTGAAGCAGATTGTCGGATCGACACTGAGCGACGGCCATCCGCATGCGGTGCAGACCAATTTTGTATCCGAGAAACCTCCAGCTTGGTTTGTCGCACTCTATCGGGCTGACAATCTGACAGGTGGACATATTATTAAGCTCGGACCTGGAAACGACAAGGCCGCCGAGGAAGCGCTTAAGGCCTGGCCGGGAGGAATGCAGGTGGGCGGTGGAATAACCGCCGACAATGCTGGAAAATGGCTTGATAACGGTGCATCCGAAGTTATCGTAACTTCCTATGTTTTCAAGGATGGCCATATTGATACGGAGCGGTTGAAGAAGCTCGTGGCGGTGGTTGGCAGGAAGCGATTGGTACTTGATCTCAGTTGCCGCAAGAAAGACGACCAATATTATATCGTGACTGATCGCTGGCAAAAATTCACAAGAACTGTTATCTGTCCAGAAATGTTGGATAATCTCTCAAAATGTTGTGGTGAATTTCTCATTCATGCTGCGGACGTAGAAGGCAGGTGCTCAGGCATAGAAAAAACCCTCGTCGAAAATCTTGCACTGTGGACACCCATTCCCACAACCTATGCCGGCGGCATCCGGGATATCTCAGACCTGCAGCTACTCTTGGAGGTTGGAAAGGGTAGGTTGGATTGCACAGTCGGCAGCGCTCTCGATATCTTCGGCGGCAAAACGCTCACCTATAAAGAGGCGGTGCGCTTTTGTCGCACCACTTGAAAGGATAAAAACCAATAAACGGCGCCAGCTCGTTCATCGATCTGGCTGCTGTTGCTTGGCCATGATTGAAATGTCGCAGTCCTTGAGAACAAATATTTTTCAGTGGCATCTGAGTTTTTTTGCCGTATGTTCGAACCTTGACCTTGTGTTCATCTTCCGATACAATACCCTGGCGGTACACGAATTCCTTATTGTTCGTTAACAAATCGAATATTCAGGTAATACATGTCGTCACACACGGAAAGACAGCGACGCGAGATTGAGAGATTCATTGAAAAGATGCCGAGCCTGTCAACAACCGTCGGCAAGGTCATGGAAATATGCAGCCGTACTGATGCATCTCCCAATGAACTGAACAAAGTTGTCTCACTTGATCCGGTTCTGGCCGGTCAGGTACTGAAACTCATTAACTCTGCATATTATTCCCTGGTCAATAAAGTCACGTCACTGACCAGGGCGATTACCATGTTGGGGATGAATACAGTGAAAAATATGGCACTCAGCACGGCTATTATTCGCACTGTTGGTAGTGCAAAGAAATCAAGAGCCCTTCCGACAACCAAATTCTGGGCCCATTCAATCGGCGTCGGGGTGAGTGCCAAATTGCTTGGCGAGGTGATAGGTCTTCCCGTAATGGAAAGGGAAGAGCTGTTTATTGGTGGTCTGCTTCACGACCTGGGTAAGGTCCCTTTTGGTGATGATTACATCGAGGCTCTTAATATTGCTAAATTTGAACAGTTACCTCTCCATGAAGTTGAGCTTGACGTTATGGGTATCAACCACCAGGAAACAGGACTGATGATCGCTGAAAAATGGAAACTTAACGAAGTCATTACCGCCTGTATAGCTACTCATCATGACACAGCAAAATTAAAAAGTGATTCTAATCCGAAAGTGGCCTTAATCGCTCTTGGCAATATGTATATTAATATTTTTGACCACGGTTATGCCGGTGACCCATTTCCCAAGGAAGAAGATATTGAGATTCTTCTTCGATATGTCAATCTGACGCCTGACGAATATTGTGGGATTGGCGAGAGAGTTATCGAGGAAATTCATAAGGCAGAAGTATTTTTAAAGCTATGATCTTGCCTGGTAACTGTCAAGAACAGGAGATCTTATGAAGATTCGCTTTTGGGGTGTGCGGGGATCTATCCCCAGTCCGGGAGATAACACCCAGAAGTATGGTGGTAATACCGCCTGCATCGAACTGCGGGTGGGGCCTGATGATCGAATTGTTATCATTGACGCTGGGTCCGGTATTCGGTCTCTCGGCAAATATATGATGGATAATGATTTCCCCAAAGGACCGTTGAAGGCCGATATTTTCCTCTCCCATACGCACTGGGATCATATAATGGGTTATCCGTTTTTTACCCCGATTTACATTCCGGGAACCAAATTAAAGGTGTACGGGCCGGTTTCTTTTGAAGAGGATCCTTTGGCAGAAGTTGTGGGCGGCCAGATGAAATACCGCTATTTCCCTATCAATCTCGGTGAACTTGCATCGGAAACAGAGTACATCCGATTAAAAGAAATACCCTTTATTGATCTTGGTGGCGGCCTGCACCTCTCGACCAAGCTGCTTAACCACCCAATTACCGCCTTGGGATACCGCTTTTCCTACAATGGCAAAGTTGTCTGCACCTGCTACGACACCGAACCGTTTCGCAATTTGTTTATCACCGACCCGAACCATCCGGATTATGACGAGGCAATGGCCTTTGAAGGGGAAGAGGTGGCCGTCGAACAAAATCTTGCCGTCGAAAAGTTTTTTGCCGGGGCAGATCTGCTTATCCACGACGCCCAATATACCGCCGTTGAGTATAAAGAGAGAATCAACTGGGGGCACACAACAATGGAACATGCCATTGCTGCCGCCAACCGGGCTGGGGTAAAAAAATTGGCACTGTATCACCATGACCCGGACCGATCAGACGCAAGCCTTGAGGAATTGTCTTCTCTTTATTGTGAACCCGGAAAATTCGGGGACACTGAGGTGTTTTTTGCCAGAGAGGGAATGGAGATAGACCTGTAAACCGTCGTCCGCAAACAACTTGGTCACTACAATATCGGAGGAGACGGCATAAGGGACCGGAAGGAAATGGTGAGAATGCTCAAGCTATTTCCTGGCGGCTCCTAAGTTTCACCAAGAAATGAAAGATCTTCTTATCCTGTTGATACACTCACCATCGGCGTGAAAGGGAATAGGCGGTGACTCGGGAAACGGCAGCACAAGCTCTTCGCCAAAGGGGCTGTCCATAACGTTACGGTTGTAGGCCTCGACTGCAAGCCGCTCGAGGTTGACCGTGTCGAGGGTGTTGTAAGCGAGAAGCGTATGCAGGGCCTGTTCGTCGTGATAATCCCTATAACGATGCCAGAGCAGGACGGCAAAATAGCCATCGACCCCTTCGAGACTGCCGCGGTTTAGCCCCAATTTTTTTTCACAGCCTTTCAGTCCGCCTTTAAATCCAAGACGCGCCAGGACATAGCGTAAATCGATCTGTGCCTGATCCAGTTTTATTCTAAAAAACCTCTCCAGAACGGGGATATCAAAGCTTTTACCGTTGTAGCTGACAATCACTTGATATTTGCCGATGGCGTCGACGAAATCGTGAAGATTGATACCATTGATGAAAGTAAACACCTCCTTGCCATCATAGAGGGCAATGGTGGTTATCTCGGCAAAGTCGTCAAGGCCGGTGGTTTCAATATCAAGATAGACAGTACGTTTGCGGTAGTGTGGGAAGATGCGCCAAACATCGGCACTGTCGAGGCGCTCTGTAAAAAACTTCGGGTCGTTTTCGAGAGCAGCGGCCGAACTTTTCAGGGTTCGGCCGGCATCGATTCGGGCGATGGCGGAGAGACGAATAGGAGACGGGTCGAGCCACTCATCCCAAGTGGTGATACCCGCCTCCCAGAGCTTTGTCTCAACCTTTCGGCCGATGCCGGGAATATGAGAGAAGGTGTGCTGCAGCATAGCTGCTGTATTTAAACGACAGGACCAGTGTGAATGGATTTTTTCCTGGTCTTTGCATTTGAAGCACTACTGTATCGCTCACGTTCAGGCTTCTGGCGTCTGGCAGGAGATTCCTGCATTTCTATGTCCGTGCCAATCCTCTGAATCCGCAGGGTCTTGCTGCCGACACGGCTCTTTTGTAATAAACGCAGGGTATCATCCGGCATGCCGCAGGGCAGATCGACGGTGCTGTAGGAATCGTAAATGGCAATACGTCCGATATGCCGGCTGTTGATGTCCGCCTCATTGGCGATGGCTCCGACGATGTTTCCCGGCTTAATGCCTTGTTCGCTGCCGAGTTCAATGCGGAAGCGCTCCATCCCTTCTTCGGGTGGCAACTGGATGTGCGAGGTTCGGGAAGTGGTCCGGGCTTTTGGTCTGGCGGTGGCAGTATAACGTTGTTCCCGCATAGGCGCCTCAGGCATTTTCGGTTCTTCAAGCAATAGCGGTCTGTTGCCCTGAGCAAGCAGGGCCAGCGCCGCCGCCAGTTGCTCAGGCATGACTTGATTCTCCTGCAGATATTCGTTCACCACGGCCTGGTAAATGGAGAAGTCACTTTTTAAAGCGGTGGTGATTTTTTCCTTGAAATTGTTGATCCGTTTCTTATTTATGACCGCTGTTGAGGGAAGGTCGGTCATTTGTATTTTTTGCCTGGTGGCCTGCTCGATCGATTTAAGCATAGATCGTTCGCGGCCATTGATGAAAAGGATGGCCTCGCCGCTGCGGCCGGCTCTACCGGTTCGGCCGATGCGATGGATATATGCTTCGGCATCGAAAGGAATATCGTAATTGATAACGTGACTGATGCGCTCGACGTCAAGGCCGCGGGCGGCGACATCGGTGGCGACAAGGATGTCGATCTTTTTCGCCTTCAACTGCTCGACAGTGCGCAGTCGCTGGCTTTGCTGGATATCACCGTTGAGCGGGGCGACAGAATACCCGAGTGCCGCCAATTGCTCGGCGAGTTCGACGGTCTGAATTTTGGTACGGACGAAAATGAGCATGCCGTCGAAGGTCTCGGCTTCGAGAATTCTGCTTAGGGTATTCAGTTTTGCCGCAAGGCCATTGGTGATGA
>JAABQY010000115.1 GCA_011391225.1 Desulfobulbaceae bacterium
TTACAGTTGGTAGATAGATATACTCAAGCGGAGGATAAGCTTGAAATTGGTTCACAAATTCGTAACCAGATTAATGAATTCCAATCCAATTTTTTGATGGCTACTGCCGATTGGGATTTTACCGAGAAACTGAGAGTGCAGTTTGATTATTTCAACTTCTTTTTGGGCTACGATGACCAAATCAATCAATTTCTTGATAGAACCGACAATGGAATTGATCTGTATGGGTATTTTAAATACAGTCTGACAACTTCATTCTTCCTTCAGTATAAGTATGTTGATGTTGCCTATGATGAAAGTGAGTTGATTAACAATAATTCACAATTTTACTACGGCGGCATAAAATGGGATACTACTGAGAAATTGGCAATACTTGCCAAAGCTGGTTACCAAATGAAGAAATTTGACAATTCGAGCCTTGGCCAGGAAGATGTTGATGCTTTTGTCTTTGATGTTCAGTTCGATTATCGATTTTCCGAAAAAACCCTATTTAATTGGGATATTTATAGAACCAACGAAGAAACGGATAACTATCTTGCCACTGACAAAACCGTTGTTGGCTCAAAATTCACATACTCTCAGAAGTTTACTGATCGGTGGAGTGGGAACGTCGCACTCACGTATGAGTATTCTGACTACTCAAGTCTGCCCTCAGGCAGGATTAAGGATCGTGAGGATACGATCTGGGGATTCCGACCTGCTCTACAATATCTTTTTCGTGATTGGCTGATGTTTGAGGCGGCCTATCTCTATGATTATCGAGATTCCACTGATAATTTGTTTGATTATGATACCAATATCTTTATGGTTAATGCCAATTTATCGTTATAATTACTTTTTATTACTAAGAAAATAATAAGTTGCCCCACACTGCTTGAGTATAATATACTCTGCAGTGTGGGTTTTTTTTTGATTTTGAAAATTGCAAGAGGAAATGTGCAGCTATGAGAATGCCATTGTGTCTTTTGGTTGTCGTTTTAAGTTTGCTGGTTGGGGTGGAGCGTGCGAACTGTGATGATTATCGAACCGGTCCCGGCGATGTGCTCAATATTACAGTTTACGATAACACTGATCTGAGTGCCAAGGTGCGTATTTCCCCAGGTGGTACGATTGTTATGCCTCTGCTTGGGAAAGTTGATATCGATAAAATGACCATCGATCAAATTACCGAAAAAATCACCAAGATGCTGGCTGATGGGTATCTTGTGAGCCCACAGGTCAATATTTTTGTCGAAGACTATCGAAGCAAAAGGGTAGTGGTTTTGGGAAGTGTTCGTAACCCAGGTATAACTGAACTGAATAGACCTATAACCTTTTTGGAACTCATTTCAAAAGCCGGCGGTTTGGAGAAGGATGCCGGAGATACTGCAACCATACAGCGTGACGGTGGAAGCGCTAAAAAAGTCATCGTCATTGATCTCAGGGCGTTGATTGACAAGGGTGATGTGTCCCAAAATGTCATGATAAGCGATGGTGATACGGTATTTGTTTCAAAGGCAAATATGTGTTACATCACTGGAGAGGTTAAGTCTCCTGGAACATATCCATGTGGTGAGAATTCGACGGTTCTCAAGATGGTAGCTTTGTCGGGAGGTTTTACAGGGAAGGCCTCGAAGTCAAGTGTAAATATTGTTAGAATTGTTGACAATAAAAAAACTGTTTTAAAAGATATTGATCTGGATACCGCGATCAAGAACAACGATGTTGTAGTGGTTCCGGAGAGTTTCTTTTGAAAAATTCAATTCAATAGCGCTTATCATGCAAAACAATCATTCTATAGATTTCCCGGACGATTTCGATGATAACGGTCTGGATTTTCGTCGTTATATTAAGGTCCTCAAAAAGCATTGGCTGCTCATTTTGTCGGTTGTTGGTGTCATTTTTTTTGTCACGGTTATTGCTACCTATACAACTCTGCCTATTTACTTAGCCTTTTCCCAGGTATTGATTGAAAGGAATACTGGAAAATCGACCCTTGAATCCAATTATTATAATTATGACCCAGATTTTCTTGAGACTCAAGCCGAGATCATCAAAAGCGAAAATGTTGCCCGAAGAGTTGTTGTTACCCTTCAATTGGCAACCGCCTATAGAGAGCATTTTTTGAAAGAATCCACAGACCGGAAAAACACGGAAAAGGAAACTTCAGAGAGTTCTCTGAGGACAAAGTTTCAAGAAATGAAAGGAAATGTTTTTTCTTTTTTTTCTGATGCAAAGGATAAAAATACCACAAGCGAAAATCAAAAAATAGTCCCCGTTGAATCAAAAACAGATGAAGATATCATTGCTGATATGGTCAGGGTGGGCTTGAGTGTTGTACCGCAAAAAAACACAAAAATCGTTAATATTTCTTATCAGGACAGGTCTCCGGCGATAGCCAAGCTTGTTGCCGATGCGGTTGTTAAGGCGTATATGGACGAAATGCTCGAGATCAAATTGAGCACCAGCAATTATTCACTAAAATGGATGACCGCAAAGGCCGGGGAAGAGAGGGATAAGCTGGAAAGATTAGAGAGACAATTACAAGATTTTATGCGGGAAAACGATCTGGTCACCGTCGAGAATCGCCTGACAATTCTTCCACAAAAGCTCTCGGAATTCGGAGGGCAGCTGTCAAAAGCGGAGGCCCAAAAGAAAGAAATGCAAGACCTTCTGGAGCAGATGAAGGCAACACAAAAAAATCCTGAAGCTCTAGAAAGGCTTCCCGTGTTCGCCTCAGATGAGGTCCTTAAGGCCATTCGTGAAAGGATTTACAAAGCTGAACAGAATATTCAAGAGTTATCAAAAAAATATGGCACTAAACATCCGGTGATGATTCGTGCCATGGATGAGTTGCGGCTTTTGAAAAATGAAAGAAAATTTGAGATTGACAGGATTGTTTCAACGACTGAAAATTCATATCAACTGGCGCTTTCCAAAAACAAAAGTCTTCAAAACTTACTCGATACTACCAAGTCTGAGACCCTCAATTTGAACGAGAAATTCGTTCAATATTCAATAATGAAGAGGGAGGTGGACAGCAATCGGGTGCTCTACGATACGCTACAGGCAAATATAAAACAACAAGGGGTTACGGAGCAGTCGCAGAGTGTTAACATATGGGTGATAAAGAGGGCATCCTTGCCTGGAACCCCTGCCAAGCCGAACAAGGAGAAAAATCTTTTAATCGGTTTATTTCTTGGGCTGGCGGCTGGTGTGGGGCTCGCTTTGTTTCTTGAGTATCTTGATAACACCCTCAACAATGTTCAGCAGATTGAAGAGCGATTTGGTTTGACTGTTTTGGGCTCAATAGAAGTGGTCAAGGGCAAAGATAAAAATATTGATACCTATATCCTGCATAACCCCTTGTCCCCTCTGGCTGAAAGTTACCGATTGATACGCTCAGCCTTGCTTTTGTCATCGGCTGAACATCCGCCCAGAGTAACGTTGATTACCAGCATGAGCAAGTCGGAAGGAAAAACAGCAACCTTAACCAACCTTGCTCGGATGCTTGTTCAGGATAAGCGAAGTGTTTTGATAATCGATTGCGATCTTCGAAGGCCGAGGATGCATTCACTCTTGAATATGCCCAACGAGATAGGGTTGAGTTCGTATCTTGCAGGTACTGTTGATGAATGCCCTATCTTGTCAGTCCCCGATGAAGGGATTGTCCTTATTCCGTCCGGCCCGATTCCGCCCAACCCCTCCGAATTGCTTGGGTCGGAAAAAATGAAAAAGCTCATAACTGACCTTGCCTCACGTTTTCAATTTCTTCTTCTCGATTCACCTCCTCTTGGCGCGGTTACCGATTGCCTGACGCTTTCGCAGTTCGTCGACGGTACCATCCTTGTGGTTAAGGCCGGCAGCACGACTATTGAGATGTTCGAAGGCGGGATCAAGAAAATGCGTGATGTGAATGCCCGGATCCTTGGCGTTGTCCTGAACAGCGTGAAGTCACGCGAGCAAAGTGCTTATCAGTACGGATATACTTCGTATTATGCGAAGGATGACGATTGATCAGTGGTCATGATGCTATGACCGCTTTGGTCAATTGGTGTTTTCGAGGTATATCTCCATGAAGAATCTTCCGTATGGTATCTTCATTTTCACTCTTTTCTTTGCACCTCTTGCTTTCGGCACGGTGGAGCAGTGGTCGCTTGTAACTCTAGAAATCACTACCGCAACAGCCTGTGCCATTTTCTTTTTCACGGTCTGGTTTTATAAGCAACAGACAGTGAGAGTCGTTGGGCTGCTACCTCTTGTACTGCTCCCGGCTCTGATGGTTGTTCAGATAATTCCACTGCCCCCCGACATCGTTAAGATTATTTCTCCGGCGACACATGCAATCTATTCTCCGGTTCTGGCTGTCCAGGATGTAAAAAGCTGGATTCCAATATCCGTCAATTGCCGGGAGACACTGCATGAACTTCTCAGGGTTTCTTCCTACGCTTTACTGTATGTTCTCACCATACAGCTTTTTGCCGCTCCTGAACGGTTAAAGAATACTGCCAATATTGTAATCTTACTGGCCGCTGCCATTGCTTTTCTGGCAATTATACAGGCAATGACTTCGCCCCAGAAAATCTATTGGTTTCGGCAGGGGCCGTCAAACGCTCATCCCTTCGGACCTTGGATAAACCCCAATCAGTTTGCCGGCTATATGGAGATGATGTGCCCTCTCGCTTTTGCGCTGTACCTTTTTTACAGACCCAGGGTGAAAAGCCAAGAAACGATGCGTGAGAAAATTGTCTCCTTTTTTTCAGAGCCTGGGGTGCACCAGCATCTCTATTTGGGCTTGGCGGCTGTATTGATGGCCCTGTCCGTCTTTGTCAGTTTATGCCGAGGTGGTATCTTGAGTTTGGTTGCCGCTGGAGCATTGTTTCTCTTTCTCTATAATTTAAAGTTTCCCAAGCGTGGGAGGATGGCTCTTCTTGTCCTCTTCGGGTGTATTGCTGGAGCCGTATCCTGGTTCGGGTGGGATATAATTGTCGCAGAATTCAACACGAGTTTTGATACCAGCGGCAGGTTAACTGATGGTCGGCTGACCCTTTGGAGTGATGTGCTCCTCATCATTAAAGCCTTTCCGATCTTCGGTACGGGCTTTGGATCATTTGTCTCAGTCTATCCGCTTTACAAAACGATTGACGACAATCTGATTTATGATCACGCCCACAATGATTATCTCGAACTCCTTAGCGATGGTGGAGTGATCGGCTTTGGTCTTGCGGCATGGTTTGTCCTTGCTGTGCTTGTACATGGCTGGAAAATGATTCGGGAACGGCGGGATCAGTATGCTATTCTCCTGGGGATTGGCTCAATCTCCGGTATTGCGGCAGTGCTTTTCCACGCGGTTACCGATTTTAATATGCATAACGGAGCTGTGGGTTTTTATTTCTTTTTCCTTTGTGGTGTGCTGATTGTAAGTGTCAATTGCCGATTCAGCTATTCCTCCCCCGGATCGTTATTGAAAAATCAGTCACCCGGCAGGAACCTTGGATTTGCTTTGACAGCATTGCTTATTCTTGTAATTACATTTGGTGTCCAAGGTGGAGCCTTCCTGGCCGGATACCACTACAATGAGATACGCGATATTTATGTCAATAAGCAGTTGAGTGAGGGCAAAATCGAGAAGATTGTTGCCAGTATGCAGAGTGCTCTCACAACAGATCCTCTTGAAGGTATGTACGCTTATAAACTGGGGAGCGTCTTGTGGTTGAAAGGTGAAAAAGACGCTGCGTTCCGTCAGCACGTCGCTGCAGGCATGAAAAAACCACTCGACGGGGTATTCCTGCAACAAATTGGATTGCTCCTTGCAATGAGTGACGAAGAGCAGGGCAAGGAGCTGATTGCAACAGGATACCAACGGGCATTAAATAAAGATGTTCTGATTTTCAACTATGTGGAGTGGCTTCTGTTAAAGAAACACCGCCAAGAAGCGCTTGAGGTGCTTCGTCTCCATCTTGGCAAACAACTTGTCAACATCGGCAAGTGGATGCCGTTGCTGAATGGTTATGAGTTCAGCCATGAAGAAATAGTGAGGATTGTTCCTGTCTCAGTCGAAGCATGGCTGAATATGGCTAAATATTGCGAGCGATATCGATCAATTAAAGAAGCAGAGATGTTTTATGACGGGGCGCTTGACCATATTTTGACAGATGGGCCGGTTACTCCGGACTGGTTCATGACTGTGATCTCTTTCTATCAGAGACAAGGTGAGAAAGCAAAGTTGTTAGGAGTCATCCGCCAAGCGGTCGAAGTGTTGCCGAATTATGCACCCTTTCATACACTCCTTGGCGATTATTATCAGAGTGTGGGCATTATCTATCGCGCTAAAGAAGAGTATGAACGGGCGCTGGTGGTTGATCCCACCAACGGCGATGCGCGCAGTAAATTACGGCGGATGGGCTATGCCGATAGCTACTAAGCCGTTGTAATTGAATAACATGGCCAAAGGCATACCCGGAACGGCATAAGGAGCCGTAACGAAATGGGTTCAAATGGCCATGTTATTTCGTAACGGCTCCTAAGCTGAGCGGATACAAGAGTTTGTGCACGTTTGTAACAGATGCATCAGTCACTTATGCGTTTTTCGACGAACTGGGCCATGAGTTCGTGGACGTTATAGGGAGGTCGGACCTTAAAATAGTGGTCGACAATAGCATGACCGATTTCATGGGCCAGCACCGCCAGTCGGGCATCGTTAACAGAGATATAAATGGTGTCTTCAGACAGTGAGTAGAAGGCGATGTGATCAGCATTCTTTCCATATTTTTCATTAAATACCTTGGCCACATCAGCCGATTTTTCCAACAAGACAATCTTCATATGGAGCTGATCAGGAAACATCTCAAGGATAGTCTCAGCTTTTTCAATGATTGCGTCTATTTTTGCCAAAACCTCGTCCTCAACGGTGACGATATCGGTTTTCCTTGCATTGGCTTTGAGATTTCGCCCCAGTTCAATTTCTTCATTAAAATCGGTGAGAAGTTCCTGGCTGCTGTATCGCAAGGTGACGTACCTGCTCTTCACCTCCTTTGCTGCGAGCAAACACGGGGAAAGGAGAAAGGAACAAAGAACAATGCAGAGGACTATTCTAGACATCCTTCAAGGTGTAAGCTGAGCAAATTGCCTTTATTCTCTTGTTTTTTTCATCGATATTCCAGTAAAGACCGTGCAATTCTTCTTGTTGTTCGGGGCTCAGAGATTGGGTTTTGAATCGGGCCTGATCAAGAAGACTGGCAATGGCTTCAGCATTGCTTTGCAGATTCTTCACCACCTGCGATAATTCCATGTTGAAATCATTTATTTTTTTAGCAAGGTCCTTGCCTTCATCGTTGGTGCGCAAGTAAATTGTGTCATCCAATTTTCCCTTGAGCATATTATCAAGGGCTTTTTCGAGTCGAAAAAGAGGGCCGGCGATTCGATGGGTTATGAGCATGGCAGCGGCAACCAGAAGGGCCCCGCCAATGACAATGAAAACCCAGTGGGCGGCAAGGGTTTCCTTGAGGAGCATAATCGGTGTCTGGCCCAACTGGAGATCGTGATTGTTGTACGAAATAGTCAGGGTGTCCGCCGAAAAAAGGCCAAGGAGGAAGAGGAAAAAGAGGCAGCCGCCGGATACGAAAAGGAAGTAGCCGAGTATGAGCTTGCCTTGAAAATCCTTCTTAATAAAATAATTGCTTCTTTTGTGCTTTTGCGCCATAGCTTATTTTTGCTCTTTGTGGATGGTGATTGTTGCGTTTTTTCGCAATTCTAAAAGCCAACGATTCATCTGCTGTTCTTTCTGGTATTCCTCCAACAATTCCCTGATACGCTGCTTATCGACCGTTTTGGCTACATAGTCTGGAGAAGCCTGGACGCTGTCCAGTCTGAGTGCATAGTTATCAGTGCCTGTGTCAAATTTGACACCATATTGGGAGGGTTGCAGAGACGAAAGAAGGAGGCGGACAGGGGTGGCCAGATCAGAAAAAAGTGCGGTGTTTGTCACGCCTTTGGCAGATATTGCCTCTGTTGCTGATGTGGGCACTTTGTCTAGGCGGGTGAAGGTAACTATTTTTCCAAGAAAACCTATATAAACATCAATATCCGCATCACTGACAGTCCCCTGTAGCTTGCTGTTTTGTCGATCGAGAAGGGTTTTGACCAATGAGTTCTCATAATAGCTTTTCAAGGATTGGCGGAAGCTTTCCTCTTTGTGTATTGCTTGTCGTTCAGCTTCCTGGATGAGCAACTCCCTGGTTATAAGGGTGTCGAAGACTTCGGCTCGCTGATCGGCGTGGTAGCCATATTTTTTGCCTTGTGCAGTTATAGTGTCTTTGCCGATGTCATGGCCATTTATGGAGATGGCGATGTCCTTCTCTGGTGTGCTTTTCTCCGGGAAGATAAAAAAGAGAGTCAGGATGGTCGCCAGCCCGATGATTGCCAGGATAATGTAAAGGTACTTCATAGGTTGTTCTTCTTTTTAATTTTTTAAAGAACGTGCATGTTTTTTCAGCGAAAAACGGCTGAAAAACGTTTTGAACTCAAAACAATTCTAGCGGAAAGAAACAGGCAATTGCAAGAGAAAAGGAGGAAAGTGTTTTTTGGCTAGCTACGACAACACAGATTTCACCCACTTGCTTTGCAGTACAGCTTTTGCCGTTACAGATTTTTTTCGTCCATTTGCATCACAAAGTCGGTTATCGACTTTCTGCTCAGATACAGGCCGCTAAGAACAGCGTCGCCAACCTTGAGTGCCGGCACCATTTTTATGCCTTCCTGCCAGGTTCGTAAGGGTGATGTCAAGACTTCGACTTCTTCTATCTGAAGATGGGGTTTTTTAGAACATATGGCCAGAAGATGTTGCTTGGCGAGAAAACAACGCGGACAACACTTTGATTTGTAAAAAATAATATGCATGATGGTTGGCCCCTGATTTCTGGGATGCTGATGCAATTGGTGTGCTCCGCAGGATTTTGCGGCATACCGTTTCGAGGAAATTACGGTACCGGATGTGATCCTTTCGCACAACTAAAGAATGTGTTTGCTTTTTTGACCGCTCCTTATGCTATAATGATTAAGGAGAGGCAGTCGTTTTCGCTTGCAGGATAAGCGGATTCGAAAAATTTAAACCTTAATGGCCGGTAAGCCGTTGTAAAAAATAACATGGCTAAAGGAATCCCCGGAACGGCATAAGGAGCCGTAACGAAATGGGTTGAAATGGTCATGTTATTTCGGAACGGCTCCTAAGCTCGGCAATGGAGGCCATATGTATATCTCAGAACACATGACTCCCGACCCAATTACCGTATCTCCCGACATGTTGCTGCCGGAAGCGCGACGGATACTCAATACGTACCACATCCACCACCTGCCGGTGGTCGATAGGGATAAAAAGCTTATCGGCATAGTCACTGATCGAGATCTGCGGTCAGCCTATCCCTCCTCGGTAGGCACCAACCATGCTAAGACACTTG
>JAABQY010000116.1 GCA_011391225.1 Desulfobulbaceae bacterium
TAGCCGCTTTGCCATTGATAAATTTCATTATGTTTTCATCGGCCATGGCTAAATGCACGAGGTCTTCATCGCTGAGGTCTTCAGGAACCTGAAGTCGTGAACGTACTTTGCCATTTACTTGCAGCACGATGGTGAGGAGGTCTTCTCTTGCGGCATGAGCGTCGAATATCGGCCATGGTTGACATTCTATAAAATTATTTTTACCGATTTGCTCCCACATTTCTGCAGCAAAATGTGGGACCATAGGAGAAAGCAGTATGAGGAGCATGGAAACTGCCTCAAGGACTACCGGTGGTTCGGCTTTTTCAACGCCGCTTTCACCTGTCGTCGTTGAAAGAACGTTAAATAACTCCATCATGGAGCTGATGGCGGTGTTAAAATGGAAATTCTGTTCAATGCTTTCGGTAACACGTCTGATAGTTTGGTGAATCTTGCGGTGCAGGGTTTTGCTTGGTCCCTTAAGCTCAGCTGGAAAAGGCGCACAAGACCGGAGCTGCTCTTTATTGTGGTTAATGAGTCGATAGACCCTGTTGAGAAACCGTGAAGTCCCTTCGACTCCTTGGGCGCTCCACTCAAGGTCTCTTTCCGGTGGTGCGGCAAAGAGGCTAAAAAGTCTAACAGTATCGGCGCCATATTCCTGGATAAGATCGTTTGGATCGACAACATTGCCCTTTGATTTGGACATCTTCGATCCGTCCTTAATAACCATTCCCTGGGTCAGGAGGTTGGTAAATGGTTCATCGACGGCAAGGTGTCCAAGATCTCTCAGTACCTTAGTGAAAAACCGCGAATAAAGGAGATGCAGAATGGCATGTTCAACTCCACCGATATACTGGTCCACCGGTAGCCAGTATGCAGTTTTGGCTTGTGAAAGAGGTTGCTCGGTTTGTCTTGGGCAGGCAAATCTGGCAAAATACCAGGATGATTCCATAAAGGTATCCATGGTATCGGTTTCTCGCCGAGCTGGATCACCGCACTTTGGGCAGGTAACAGCAATAAAGGAAGATCGCTGGTGCAAGGGCAGACAAGCACTGCCGACCTCCGGATCCTCTGGCAGAACGACCGGTAGATCGGCCTCAGGGACCGGCTGCACTCCACAACTTTGGCAATGGATCATCGGAATAGGTGCCCCCCAGTATCGCTGCCGGGAAATGCCCCAATCTCTTAATCGGTACGTCACATAGGCTGAGCCAAAGCCATGTTCCTCAGCATATTGAATAATCGCTCGCTGGGCCGGCTGAGAATCCATGCCAGTGAAAATTCCAGACTCAGAAAGAATGCCATGAACCGTTGAGGCTAGTTGCATGGCGTGCGGGTCAAGGCTTGCACCGGGTGGAATGACCACCGGTAGAATGGCAAGATGGTATTTCTTTGCAAACTCAAAATCCCTTTCATCATGGGCAGGTACCGCCATAACCGCTCCAGTACCATATTCCATAAGAACAAAATTGGCTACATAAACGGGAATTCTCGCTCCATTAAAGGGGTTGATGCAATAGCGTCCGGTAAAAATACCGCGTTTCTCCGGTTCTTCATTAAGTGATCTGCGTTGCTTTTCGATTTGTATTTCAAGGGCAAACGACCGCACTTCTTCTTCTCTGGCAGTTCCGGAAATGAGGGCGTCAAGCAGTGGGTGCTCGGCGGCAATGGACATGAAAGTCACGCCGAAAATCGTATCAGGTCGAGTGGTGAAAATAGAAATTTGGCAATCTGCACCCTCAACCTGAAAATTGCAGGTAAGTCCTGTGGATTTACCGATCCAGTTGCGCTGCATCGTCACTACTTTTTCCGGCCAGCCTGGCAACTTATCAAGATCGTTTAATAATTCCTCGGCATATTGGGTGATTTTAAAAAACCAGCCGTCCATTTTACGGGGATATACCGGCTGATCGCAACGCCAACAGGCCCCATCAATCACCTGTTCATTCGCCAGGACCGTTTGGCAGGACTCGCACCAGTTGACGGTTGTGGTCTTTTGATAGACAAGTCCCTTATGAAACATTTCGATAAAGAGGAGCTGCTCCCATCGATAATATTTGGGATTGCAGGTGGCGATTTCCCGGCTCCAATCGTAAGAGAGACCGAGCTGGCGCAACTGATTTCTCATGTAATCGATATTGGCATAGGTCCAGGTGGCGGGATGGCTGTTGTTTTTTTGTGCAGCATTTTCCGCCGGCAGTCCGAAAGCATCCCAACCCATTGGATGAAGTACATTAAAACCACGTAGCCTCTTATATCTGGCTACCACGTCACCGATTGAGTAGTTGCGGACATGCCCCATATGAATACGGCCGGAAGGGTAGGGAAACATCTCCAGAACATAGTATTTTTCTTTGGAGCTCTCTTCAGTTACTTGGTAAATGTGATCGACATCCCACAGTTTCTGCCATTTATTTTCGATGGTTTTGAAATCATATTTATTTGAAATACTGCTATCGCTGGTCATTCTCATACCTCAAAACAGTGGTTGGTAGGTGGGATTTTATTGACGGAGTTAAGTAAAACCTTCCTCTTCGTCGAAACTGCTCATGTTCTCAAACATCGTGAATTCTTTGATGAAAGTCAACCTAGAAATGCCTGTTGGCCCATTTCTTTGCTTTCCTATTGCCACTTCGGCAATACCTCTCTCAGGATTGTCTGCAGCCTTATTGTAAACCTCGTCGCGGTAAATGAAACAGATGACGTCGGCGTCCTGCTCGATAGCGCCGGATTCACGCAGGTCAGCCATCACGGGCCGTTTGTCGGCCCGACTCTCAAGACTCCTATTTAACTGAGAAAGGGCAATGACCGGCAGATTATGTTCTTTGGCCAGAGCTTTAAGCGATCTGGAAATTTCACTGATTTCCTGGGTTCGATTCTCGATATCATTGCGGCCTCGCATGAGCTGAAGGTAATCGACAATGACCAGTCCTATTTGGTGCTGGGAGGCGAGACGTCTGATTTTAGCGCGCATTTCCAAAACTGAGATAGCTGGGGTGTCATCGATAAACATGGGCGCTTCGGAGAGCATGCCCACGGCACGGGTAAGTTTTGGCCAATCTTCAGTGCGGAGTTTACCGGTACGAATTCGCTGGGAGTCGATTCTGCCGACGGAACTCAATAAGCGCATCACCAATTGCTCTTTCGACATCTCCAGACTGAAAATGGCCACCCCGATTTTTTCCACAAGAGCAGCGTGCTGAGCAATATTCATGGCAAAAGAGGTCTTACCCATGGATGGCCTAGCGGCAATAATAATGAGATCTGATGGTTGCAGTCCGGCAGTCATCCTGTCAATTTCCACATAGCCCGTGGGAACGCCGGTAATCAGCTCTTTCCTTTTATAGAGCTGCTCAACCATGGCAAAGGCTTTAGGTACAATGACTTTTACCGGAGTGAAATTCTGATCGCCTTTTGACCCGGCGATATCGAAAATGGCTTGTTCGGCCCTGTCGACTAAAAGATCGATATCATTCTGTTCTTCAAAACAGCGGGAGGCGATATCAGTATTGACAGAAATCAATCTTCTGAGAATAGATTTTTCGCGAATGATCTTGGCATAACTCGTTATATTAGCCGTCACCGGAACAATAGAGGTGAGGGAGGCAAGATAAGTTGGTCCCCCTGCTTGGTCTATCTTGTTGATATTGCGAAGCTGGTTCGAGACAGTCAAGAGATCGAGGGGCTCATTTTTCTCAAAGAGATCAATCATCGCCAGAAAAATGAGCTTATGACCGTCTTTGTAAAAATCCCCTGTTTTAAGAATTTCCAAAACCGCGCCGAACACGTCGGCTTTGAGCAGAATCGAACCAAGAACCGCTTGCTCGGCCTCTATATTCTGTGGTGGTATTCTGGCTGGAAACACGGTTTTATTTGATTCAATCATCACTAAACAATCATGAGTTATTAAACAAAAACACACCATTAAGGTCAAGCCTCAAGGTGTGTTTATTGAATACTGATCGTGCAAGGTCCAGGCCGACGAATGAACACAACATATTCGTCGAACACCAAGTGAGTGGCAGAAAAAAGTAATTTTTATTGAACCTTCATCGGCACCACACTGATATTGATTTCAGCAGTCACATTATAGCCAACCTTGATTTGAACCTTTGCTACCCCAAGGGTTTTAATTGGTTCAGGCAGGACGATCTGTTTCTTATCTATCTTGACATCAAAGGTCGCAAGTTTGGAGCAGATATCAGCACTGGTAACCGAACCGAAAAGACGTTCGTCATCGCCAGCCAGCTGTTCAATGACTATGGCAAGACCGGAAATCTTTTTAGCGATATCCTCAGCCGCTTTCTGTTCTTTTGCAAGACGGGCGGCAATAATCGCCCGGTTCTTTTCAAGAGCAGCCATATTGTTGGCGTTGGCAAGGACCGCTTTGCCCTGAGGCAAAAGATAATTCCGGCCATAGCCAGGTCTCACTTTTACTATCTCGCCTTCCTGGCCAAGAGAACTGATTGTTTCTTTTAAGATGAGTTCCATTTTTTTTTAAACTCCTTTTCCTCTATTTCTAATAGGCAGTGAAAAGCAACAAAAGCAATTTCAACAGCTTATCAAATAACGATTTATCCGTTTCCGGGTGCCGCATTTGCTTTCAACTTACGAAAATCCAACCAGATATCGGCAATCCCGAAAAACAATAGAATCAAAGTCCCCAATGATTGAAAAACGATCATAACATACAAAAATGATCGAAGCAGAAGGGGGACTTTCCATTTATTCATGAAAAAGACGGCTATTGCTAAACCTTGAAAACAGAAAATTATATACAACACTAAAATACAGTTAATCCCGATTTTCGGTAGTGGTTCAACGGGAATCAGAATCATAATTCCCATGGCAATAACTGACCATATGAGTTTCTCCGGCAGCGCCCATTGGCGAAAATCAGGCCATGCCTTAAAACCGTTCACCTTTTCTACCAAAATTCCACCGAGAACCATTGTTGCCCAAGTGATAAGTAGAATGAAACTGCCGAGAATACCCGGCATTATGGCCGGGATGATCACTTGCATTTGCAAGATTGTAGCCTCAATGACGACAAATTCTTCAGCTGAAAAACTTTGCCGGTATTGATCCAACACTCCTGTTAAAGCCTGGTCCAAAGACTGCAACATTTGGCTGTATACCGATACGTCAGAACCAAGTGCTGCAATAGTTACTACAATCAACCAGCCCCCCGCAAGCGACAGACAACCCTTGAATCCGCTTAAGGACGGCGATTCGCCATGTTCCGCCGAGCGATGCAACACAACTCCCGGAAGAAGCAGAGCAATTGAGAAGAGAAAAAGATCGTAACTTCCCAAGAAAACGTGGACTATAAGTGAGATTGTTGCCGCAGTGAGCAACAATCTCTTTCCGGTGTGAGCACCAAATCTACTAAAGAGGAAAAATGCCAGCAAAGGTAGAAGTATGTACAGCCAACCGAACAAAGACCATTGTAATCCAGGGAGTACAAGGGCCAGCGAAGCCAGCAGGATGATAAATAATATGTTCCTGATTTCTGGTTGCTGATAACCCTGGCTCGCCACGTTCAATCTTCTTTCCCTTCACTCTTGCGTTATCCCTGAGCAGATCCGGAATAAGGCAAAAAGGCAATTTGTCTTGCTTGTTTAATCGCTTCACACAACTGACGCTGATGGGTTGCGCAGGTGCCAATGATTCTACGAGGAATAATCTTGCCTCTTTCAGAAACGAAATTCCTTAATGTTTTAACATCCTTATAGTCAATTGCCAGCTCTTTGTCGCCGCAAAATCGACAGGTTTTCTTTCGAGTAAATAGCTTTTTCTGTGGTCTTTGTGCCATAGTGAATCTCCCAGGTCAAAAAAATATCTTGAGAATGAACCGAAGTTATTCTTCGTCGGTATCCTCTTCATGTTCGTCTTCGACTAAATGTTCAGACAGGGCGTCTTGGGCGTCTCCATCATCAACCATAGCGGTCGCTTTTTCCGATACTGCAGCAATTGCCAACTGGATCTCATCTGTGTTGATCGATCCGGCTGTTTTGATGGTCATGTATTTCAGTACCAAGTCATCAATTCTGAACTTTCGTTCGATTTCCGCAACGGTTTCGGGAGTTCCGGCAAAGTCACAAAAAACGTAATAACCTAGACCCTCTTTTTTAATAGGATAAGCCAGTTTTTTTATACCCCATCTGTTCAGTTCGATGATGCTACCCACATCACCGAGAATGATCTGTGTGGTACTTCCAATAATTCTGTTGATCTCTTCTTCCCCGGCACTGGGGCGAAGAATAAAGATCGTTTCATACCTACGCATGTGGTTCCTCCTCATGGACTCACGTTTTTCGCCATGGCGTTATAACCATGGCATGTTTCGGCCCCCACACTTTGCTGCTTGGCAGAGAGCGAGAAGGTTAAAAAAACACCTACACTTTGCATCTGAAGTATTCTTTCAGTTTGCTTAAGAATAAAAACCCACTATGATACAAACGAGAGCTATTGGTGTCAAACACTATTTTATTTCTTCTCTTTAGCTTTGATTGCCTGCCATTGGGCTATGAGTTGTTCTTCGTTTTCGTATGTTTGTCCGGCAAACACATGTGGGTGGCGACGTATGAGTTTGGCGTTGATTCCTGAGATGACGTCTTCGAACTTGAATAATCCGCGGTCGGCATTAATCTCTGTAATCATAATGAGAAGATAGAGGACATCGCCAAGTTCTTCACAGATGTTGTCGTGGTCATCATTTTTGATAGCAGCGAGCAGTTCATCGCATTCGGATTGAAGATATTGCATCAGGCCGGGGCATGTTTGCTTTCTATCCCAGGGACATCCTTCCTCGCCACGAAGAGCTTTAATGGTATGGAGCAGGTCTTGAAATTTCACATTATTGTTTGTCATAAAAAAATATATGTTAGGAATGACAATGTACTCAAATTGTAAAAGAAACTGGTGGGGGAAGGGTAAAGTCAGTATTTATTTTCCATCGTTAATCAAAAAACAGTTGACATTGTGCCCCTGACCAACTATGTAGCTGTGCTGGAGACTTTTGTCAGGTTTTGGGCATTTACCTAGACACAATACCACGAATCATCGAAATGTACATTTTTAAAGAAGTATGATTGACATCAGGGCGTTCACGTCGGGATGGACAAAAGTAAAAAAAATCATTTTTGAGGTACGATTATGGAAGATGACAAAAAGCAAAAATTGCTCCTTGAGAAGCATAAAGACATAGCAAGGATCGATCAAGAGTCAAAAAGAACCCATGGTTGGTATGTCAGGGTAAGATTTCTCGGGAAAACACACTCAAAGTTTTTTTCTGACAGAAAATGTGGGGGGCGATATTCCAGTTTACTGTCGGCAATTTCCTGGCGTGACAAAACCGAGAAGAAACTTGGCAAAATCCGCACTAATAAGCATATGGTTACCGTCAGTAATTCCAGCACAGGTGTTGTTGGTGTTCGTCTTAATGATAAGCTCAACAGGTACGAAGTGAGTTGGGTCACCCATCAGGGCAAACAGGGCAAAACCTCAGTTTCCATTGCCAAACACGGGAAGAAGGCCGCTTTTACTCGAGCATGTGCCATTCGCTCCGAAAAAGAAAAGGCCAGGCTGGAATTCGCAGGGTAATTATTTCTTAGCCGAGATGTATCTCTGAAAATTCACCTTCCGGTTCGTTGTATTGAAGAAATTGCCGGAAGGAAATGTGTTGACAAATTCAGCATAAATGATTCTAATGCCGAGTTCTTGCGAAATCTCGCGGTCATTAGTTAAAGATAGAGAAGATTTACTCAATGGGGTTGATTATATGTATGCGATAGTTCGTACGGGCGGAAAACAGTATCAGGTTGCGTGTGGAGATCAGCTTCGGGTGGAGAAACTCGAAGGCAATATAGGCGATAACATCGACTTGAATGATGTGCTCATGATCGTAGATGGTGACAGTGTAAAGGTCGGCCAGCCAGTTCTTGAAAACGCCAAGGTCACCGCCAAAATTGCCGAACAGGGTAGAGCAAAAAAGGTAATTGTTTTTAAGAAAAAACGTCGCCAAGGATACCGACTCAGAAGAGGTCACAGACAGTCTTATACTGCTCTGAAAATTGAGACCATATCTGCATAACGGCACATGATTGATGGTAATAATTAAGGCAACGGGTCTTTTTGGCCGTTATAATGAAGGAGTAGAAAATGGCTCATAAGAAAGCAGGTGGGAGTTCACGTAACGGACGTGACAGCTCTGGGCAGAGGCGAGGGGTTAAACGATTCGGTGGCCAAATAGTCAAGGCAGGTAATATACTGGTTCGACAACTTGGGACGAAGATTCACCCAGGAACCAACGTTGGTTGTGGAAGGGATTATACGCTTTTCGCCAAGATTGACGGTGTGGTCACCTATGAAGATTTTGGGAAAGATAAAAAACGTGTCAGTGTTTATTTGCAAGCCTGATCAGTTTTCATTGTAGCTTTCCTGTAATCACTCCAAGAGTGGTTGGCACGGGACTAACTCGACCTCAATTGTATATTGACGGTCGAGTTTTTTTTTCACCGACATCAGCCAATTTATTGAGTTTAACGCATTGCACACCCATGGGATGAAGTCATGGCATTCATTGACGAAGCAAAGTTTTTTGTGAAAGCCGGAGATGGCGGAAACGGTTGTGTCAGTTTCAGGAGAGAAAAATTCGTCCCGAAAGGTGGTCCTAACGGTGGTGACGGCGGAAAAGGGGGAAGCGTCATTATTCGGGCGAAAAAAGGTATGCACTCCCTGATTGATTTTCAATATCGCTCTCACTTTAAGGCGGAACGTGGCGAACATGGCCAGGGCAAAGACATGCATGGTCGAGGCGGCAAGGACTGTATGGTTGATGTACCGGTCGGATCTGTTATCCGGAGTGTTGAAACTGGTCAAATTCTTGCTGACCTCATTTGCGAAGGCGCAACCTTCATTGCTGCCGCCGGCGGTGATGGTGGCATGGGCAATCCCCATTTTGCCAGCGGTACCAATCGAACCCCAAGGATTGCCACAAGTGGAAAAGGCGGAGAGGAGTTTTGGCTGAAGATTGAACTCAAATTGCTTGCTGACGTTGGACTCGTTGGTCTACCCAATGCTGGAAAATCGACGCTCCTCTCAAAACTCTCCTCAGCACATCCGAAAATTGGCGCTTATCCGTTTACCACTGTCGAACCGCAATTAGGGGTTATGCAATATAAATATCATGAACCTTGTATCATTGCGGATATTCCGGGGCTCGTTGCCGGTGCGCACGTGGGAATTGGCTTGGGACACAAATTCTTGCGGCATATTGAAAGAACGAGAGTCCTCTTACATGTGTTGGATATCGCAGATGAAAATGTAAGAGAAAATTATGAAATAATTTCAAACGAACTTGCATTATATAAAGAGGATCTTGCTCATCGTAGGCAAATTCTGGTATTGAATAAGAAGGATCTTGTGGATGATTCCGATATT
>JAABQY010000117.1 GCA_011391225.1 Desulfobulbaceae bacterium
GGAATGTAAAGATAATTGCGCAAAAATCGTGAGAGGGAGATATGCCATCTTTGCCAAAAATCACTGACGCTGGTCGCCTTGTAGGGCGAATTAAAGTTAATGGGTATGCGAAATCCCATGAGTCGCGAGACCCCGATTGCCATATCGGAATAGCCGGAAAAATCAAAATACAATTGCAAGGTATAGGCTAACATTCCAAGCCATGCCTGAAAGAACTGAGGGGTTCCACCGGCAAAAAGAGGAGTAATTGTCGCGGCCAGATTGTCGGCGATCAAAAGCTTTTTACCAAGACCAAAAACAAAAATCGAAACACCGACGGCAAAATTATTTGCCTTAACTCGGTAATGGTCGGGATCGGAAAATTGCGGCAGCATCTCCTGGTGATGGAGGATAGGTCCGGCAACAATATAGGGGAAATACGATGCAAAGAGCAGATAGTGAGTGAAAGTTACCTCTTTGATTTTTCCGTGATAAGCATCGACTAAGAACGAAATCTGCGTAAAGGTGAAGAACGAAATGCCGATTGGCAGGATAATATGGAGCAGAGGAATATTGCCGGAAGTGACATCATTAAGAGAAACAATAAAAAAGTTAACATATTTGAAAAAGCCGAGCAAAGACAGGTTGAAAATGATTGCTGCGGTCAGCCACAATTTCCGACTTTTAGTGGCTGCGGAGAGTATTCGTTTGCAGGCAGAGTAGTTACTGAAAATTGACGCTAAGAGAATGGGGATAAATCGATAATCCCATGAACCGTAGAAAAAGAGGGAGGCCATAACCAGCCAAACTGCCGCCCCGTGCCTGCTTTTTCGAGAAAAGAAATAAAAACCAAAGAGAGTGGCTGGGAGGAAAAACAAAATAAATGAAAAAGAATTGAACACCATATGTGAACCTTAGCCTGACAAACGGGATTCTTTATGATATCACTTTCGATGTATTGCGTGGATTTCAGGTTTCGAAAAAGCCTTCCCGACCTCAGTGGCGGTGGGCATGAGTGTACTGCAAGACATCAATTCTATCCAATGACTTTTTGTCACTTATAATTTTATAAAAATTATCAAAATGACACTTTGCAAAGTTTGGTTGATATGTATATAGGTATCAACGTCTTCTCGGCACAACAGGTAAGTTCAATTCCACGCAGGAAGAGGCTATGGTTCATAAGTATCCAAAGGATTTGGTGCAAGAACTTACCGTGCTGTGGCGACTGGGCCCCCCAGGGATGGAAGTTTCCGGTGCGGGATACAGGAGGCTGCCTGATGTCGAGGTACTGGAGGAACTCGTGTCGACGGCATACCAGGTCAGCCAGATGCAAGAGGAAGCTCGCGGTCTTCGTTTCCGGCTCATGCTCTGCGAACCTCAGGACCTTGATGAAGATGGCCTCGGCGAAGATCTTGGTCTCTTTACCATCAGCTTTACTGTATCGCGCCCCTATAACGAATATGAACTTCTCAAGCTTGGCCCCTCCATAGACTACAATAACTCACTCATCGGCATTCGTTATCGAAAAGGGGACGGATTACAGATCTGGGGCCTCATCCATTCAGGGTCTCGGTGGATGCACGTAATTCATGGCGGCAGTAAACAAGCAACCCCCCTGCCGTCGGCTCTTGGAGTAAACATCCTCGGCTCCGGCCGGCTGATTGTCTGCCGGGGAGTGGAGATACTTGCCCAGTTAAGCGGTGGCAAAATCATTTCCCCATCAACCAACGTCTTTCGATCGCAATGGGTCGCCAGGCGATTTGGTCAGGTGCGCAGTGAACTCGCAGCCATGCACGAACAGAATTCGCACCGTAATCCGGGGGAATGGGCGCGCATCGATCCCTCATTTATCCCGGCCCTGTATCTCGAATTTTTCAAGCATGTTATCAGTACGGTCAGACGTTCCGGGCATGGAGGGACGATCATATCGTTTCCTGCCGGCATGGATGATCTGGTAGCCCATGACAATCCTTATATCGATCTCAAGTACCGCTTTGATGAAGGCACTCCTCGTAACCAGTTGAGAAAGATTGTGCTGCGAATCATGGAGGTTCTGGCGCGAAATTGCGGTCGGCTTTATGGCCCTGAATACCTGGCAGGCTGGAAGGATTATGTGTCGCTGCAGACCGAGGAGTTATCGCAACTCGATGAGCGGGTGTTTAAATATGCCAGGTTTATCGCCAGGCTTACCGGGGTTGATGGCGCCGTCGTCACCACCGAAGGCCTTGAGATAATCGGATTTGGCGGCATTATTCAGGGAACCATGGAAATGGGCGGGATTGTCGCCCGCGCCCTTGACCCGGAAGGTGTCCGCCGACAGGTCGAACGGGTGGAAAGTGTCGGCACCCGGCATCGATCATTATACTATCTCTGCCACAAGCTGCATGATGTCCTGGGGATAATCGTTTCTCAGGATGCAAAAGCCAGCGTCGTTACCTGGAGGGGGGAGAAGGTCACCTTCTGGGATGTTATTCCCATTGATTTCGCTTAAATATCCTTACATATTTCCCGCTCTCAGTTTTCCTTATCTTTGCCGAATGTGGTGGTCGTATTTTTTCAGATAGATTTCCGAAAGAGTAAGGAAGGCGGTGATTATAAGCGGGCCGTAGATGATCCCGAGAATCCCGTATACCAACATTCCGCCAAGAATAGAGAGGAATACCAGCAGGGTGTGCATGTGCACCTGGGTGCCGACCATCTTCGGTTTGACAAAATTTTCGACACCCAAAGAGAGAACTAAATAAAAAACCATAAGAAATATTCCTTCGTTCAACCTATCGCTGATCGCCAGTATAAGAGCGGTAGGAATCATCACCAGGCCGATACCGAAAATCGGCATGAAGGCAATAACCGCCATGACGCAGCCCCAAAGAATCGGTGAATTGAGGCCGAGTATTGAAAAAATGGCGCCGCCTAAGACACCCTGGATGAGACCGCAGATACCGTTTCCCTTGAGGATTGCGTTGGCAATTTCTTGAAATTTATCGATAAGCAGGCGATTCTCATCTTCCGGCAAAGGAGAGATGCGGATGATGTACTCCAGCAGTTTCGGTTGATCAATGAGGAGGAAAAAGATGATCAGGATCATAAGGAAAAACATGAAGAGGAACTGCAGTATGTTCGCCGCCCAGCTACTCGCTTGATTATAAAGGAGCAATCCGCTTTGTTTAGCCAGGTAGAATATGCTGTCGGATATCTGTGATGGGTCGAACTTGAAACCTACTTGCTTCAACTGCTCCTGAAATTGCAGAATTAAGGAGCTTTCCTGGACGAATACCTGGAGCTTCAGGCCGATCCGGCTGTCTCGCCCCCAGCTGTACAAGTTGAGTGCCTCATCCGCCAGCGAAAAGACGAAAAACATCAGGGGAATAAAGACAATGGCGATAATCAGCAGGCAAGTGAGCGCCGAGGCAAGTTGGCAGGGAAGTTTTTTGTTGATGAAGACAAATATCGGCCGGAAAAGGTTGGTCAAGAGAAAGGAAAGCACCAGTGTTGACCAGAATGGCCAGAGAATCACACCAAAAAAGTAAATGGCGATTGCAAACACCAGGAGAAAATATCTAATGGCCACCGGGCTTGGCGGTTGCCTGCTTGCCTGGCAGGTTGTTTTGGTGTCACTCATTGTCTTGGTTTCTGGGACGGTTAGGGGTGATGGTTGAGAGAGAAATAGAGTTGCAATTATTTCGACTGCTGAGGTATTCTGAAAAACCCAATTTAACATATCTTATGGGATAAAAATTATATAAATCCTCTTGTGGATTACGCAAAGAAAAACAAGTGTTGCCGAGGAGATTGGAAAAATGTTTGAAGATCTTGAAGTTACATTGGAGAAGGTGGCTGCAGACAAATTGAAGAAAAAGCCGTCACCTGACAAGCTCGGATTCGGGGTGCATTTTACAGATTATATGTTCCTTATGAAATGGAGTCGGGAACTTGGCTGGCATGAGGCAAAAATCTGTGCGAAAGAAGAGTTTCGAGTTGATCCGGCGGCAATGGTTTTTCACTATGGGCAGGCCATTTTTGAAGGTTTGAAAGCCTATCGGGGCAAGGATGATCAGTTGTTTCTTTTTCGACCGAAGGATAATTTTGAACGTATGAACAATTCTGCCGTACGCATGTGTATGCCGCGGATTCCGGTGGAAAAAATTGTTAATGTTTTGAAGTCGCTCATTTACCTTGAGAGGGAATGGGTGCCGCGAGCCGAAGGCGCCACTCTCTATATTCGCCCGACGATGATAGCCGTCGAACCGACCCTCGGAGTTAAGCCATCGTCTCTCTACTACTTTTATATAATCATGTCCCCTGTCGGAGCGTATTATGCCGAAGGATGCAATCCTACCAAGATCTATGTCAGCGACCAGTATGTCAGGGCGGTAAAGGGCGGAGTCGGCTATGTAAAAACCGCCGGCAATTATGCGGCATCGCTCTATATGATGGAAATTGCCAAGAAAGAGGGTTGTACCCAGGTTTTATGGCTTGATGCCTGTGAGCATAAGTATGTTGAAGAGGTGGGAACCAGCAATATATTTTTCAGAATTGATGACCAATTGCTCACCCCGCCGCTGGAAGGCTCAATTTTAGGCGGTCTCACCAGGGATTCCGTCATCAAACTTGCATCGAGCTGGGGCGTGGATGTGGTTGAGCGCAGGATCTCGATAGACGAGGTGCTTGAGGCGAATGAGCAGGGCAGACTGCAGGAGGTTTTCGGTACTGGAACCGCCGCTGTTATTTCCCCCGTCGGAGAGCTGCTTTTTAAAGGTAACAGTTACACAATCAACAATGGTCAGACCGGGGGGCTATCGGCCAGGCTCTACACTGAACTGCAAGCCATTCAGAACGGCTTGCAGGATGACCCCTTCAACTGGGTGGTCCGCGTCGGATGATTATGTGAAGACTGCATAAATCATTCGTGTCGGATCGCATAAATCACCCAGGGCCTCTCTTTTTTTAAAAATCGCCCCTTGATTTTTGAAGATGACGGCCTATATTTTTGCGCAGTTCGATATACCACCCTGAAAATCGGGCATAAATCAATTTGGGACTCCTTTTATTGAGCTGTGAGTCCCTTTTTCCGTAACAAATCATTTGTCTAGTTAGGAGGTAGTAATGAAGATTCGTCCATTAAATGATCGTCTTTTGGTGAAACGGCTTGCAGAAGAGGCAAAAACAGCAGGTGGAATCATCATCCCTGATAGTGCCAAAGAGAAACCGGCAGAGGGTGAAGTCGTCGCTGTTGGTCCTGGTAAATTAAACGACAAAGGTGAGAGAGTTGCTCTTCAGGTAGCTGCCGGAGACAGAGTGCTGTTCTCAAAATATGGTGGGACCGAAGTGAAAATCGACGGCGATGATTTTCTTATCATGCGTGAAGACGATATCCTCGGGGTTGTTATAAAATAAATTTAGATACTTCTGAAATTATTTTATATTGTGATGTTAATAATTGATACCATCTCGTTGAAAAAGGGAGAATAGAATTATGGCTGGAAAAGAAATCAGATATGGAGTCAAAGCCCGTGAGTCGATCCTCAACGGTGTTAACGTACTTGCTAATGCTGTAAAGGTGACTCTCGGTCCGAAAGGCCGCAATGTACTAATCGATAAATCGTACGGAGCCCCCACCATTACCAAGGACGGCGTAACAGTCGCCAAGGAAATCGAGCTGAAAGACAAGTTCGAAAATATGGGTGCACAGATGGTCAAGGAAGTTGCTTCAAAAACTTCTGATGTTGCCGGTGACGGCACTACAACTGCGACCGTTCTTGCACAGTCTATTTATACCGAAGGTGTAAAGCTTGTTGCCGCCGGCGGCAATCCTATGGAGATCAAACGCGGCATCGACAAAGCTGTTGCCTGCGTTGTCGCTGAATTAGCCAAGATCGCCACTCCGACTAAAGAACAAAAAGAGATCGCCCAGGTTGGTACCATTTCTGCAAACAACGATGAAACCATCGGTAATATCATTGCCGAAGCAATGGATAAGGTTGGCAAAGAAGGCGTTATTACTGTCGAAGAAGCAAAGTCAATGGACACCAGTCTTGATGTCGTGGAAGGTATGCAGTTCGACCGTGGTTACCTCTCTCCCTATTTTGTCACTGATCCTGAGCGAATGGAAGTAACCATGGAAGAGCCTTACATCCTCCTGGTAGAGAAGAAAGTTTCCAGCATGAAGGATCTTCTGCCGGTTCTTGAATCTGTTGCCAAGATGGGTAAAGGTCTCTTCATAGTAGCTGAAGACGTCGACGGGGAGGCTCTTGCCACTTTAGTTGTCAATAAGCTTCGTGGTACCCTCAGTGTGGCTGCTGTTAAAGCACCTGGTTTTGGTGATCGTCGCAAGGCGATGCTCGAGGATATTGCCGTTCTCACCGGTGGTCAGGTTATTACCGAAGATCTTGGTATCAAACTTGAAAACGTCACCGTCAATGACCTCGGCACCTGTAAGCGTATTGTCGTCGATAAAGACAACACTACTCTTGTTGACGGTGCCGGTGATAAAGAAAAACTTGCTTCACGTGTCAAGCAGATCCGTGCCCAGATTGAGGACACCACTTCTGACTATGATCGAGAGAAACTGCAAGAGCGACTTGCCAAACTGATTGGTGGTGTTGCTGTCATCAATGTCGGCGCTGCAACCGAGATTGAGATGAAAGAGAAGAAGGCCCGCGTTGAAGATGCTTTGAATGCAACTCGTGCCGCTGTCGAAGAAGGCGTTGTTCCTGGTGGTGGTGTTGCTTATCTCCGCTGCCTCAAAGCCCTTGCCGCACTTGAAATGAAAGGTGAGCAAGCCCTTGGCAGAAATATCCTCCTGAGAGCTCTTGAAGAGCCTATTCGTCAGATCGCCAATAATGCCGGGCGTGAAGGTTCGGTTATCGTTGAGCATGTGAAGGGCCTCGAAGGCGCAATGGGTTTCAATGCCGCCACCGAGGAGTATGAGAATTTAATTGCTGCTGGTGTTATTGATCCCGCCAAGGTTACCAGAACCGCATTGCAAAATGCCGCTTCTGTAGCGGGCATGCTGCTTACTACCGAGTGTGTGATTGCCGAGATTCCGGAAGAAAATGCACCTGCCGGCGGCGGAATGCCTCAGGGTATGGGTGGAATGGGCGGAATGGGCGGAATGATGTAATTTTCGCATGAGGCTCTGCCCCGCCTCTTTAGAGCATCACAACAATTAATAGTAGGCTCCTGACGTTGGGAGCCTACTATTTTTTTGCGGCAGAAAATCCGGAATCGTTGTTGAAAAGTCTTGACATACAGCGGCTTATACGGTAGCATTCCGCGCCTTGTTACACGGCGATGTAGCTCAGTTGGTCAGAGCATGCGGCTCATATCCGCAGTGTCCGGGGTTCAAGTCCCTGCATCGCCACCAATCGCTCGTCCGGTAATGTCCGGCTTTATATATAAACCCGCTATTCCGAAAGGAAAGCGGGTTTTTTGTTGTCCAGTATCATCCGTCTTGGTACAATAAGATCCTACAGTTTTGGGGGTATATGTGGGGGTATGTGGTCCTTGGCCATATTCGGATACCCCCAAAAGTGGAGGAAACCCAATGCCGAAAAGGATTACACCGCTTTCTGATACCAAGATTCGCACAATCAAACCGACTGACAAACCGCAAAAACTCTTTGATGGTGGTGGCCTGTTCCTTCTGGTCACCCCGACCGGGGGCAAACTCTGGCGCCTCAAATACCGTTTTGGGGGTACGGAGAAGTTGCTGTCCCTGGGTGCATACCCCCAAATCTCCCTTGCTGAGATCAGGCAGAAGCGTGATCAAGCGCTCGCCATGCTTGCCAATAAGATTGATCCCGGCGACATAAAAAAAGCACAGAAAGCCGCAGACACGGAAGAGACTGAGACATTTGAGGTTATCGCCAGAGAGTGGTACTCCAAATTTTCTCCATCCTGGGCTGTCAGCCACAGTAATAAAATCATCCGGCGATTGGAACTCTATGTCTTTCCCTGGTTGGGTAATAGACCGATAAAAGCCATCACTGCTCCAGATCTGTTAACAGTGTTGCGCAGGATCGAGGCGAAAGGTACGCTTGAAACGGCGCATCGAACGCAGCAGAATTGCAGCCAAGTTTTCCGTTATGCCGTGGCAACCGGCAGGGCTGAGCGAGACCCTTCCGGCGATTTGCGTGGCGCCATTCCTCCGGCCAGCGGAAAACATATGGCCACCATCACTGACCCGAAAGAAATTGCCGGATTGTTGAACTCGATTGACGCATATAGGGGCAGTATTGTTACGCGGTGCGCCCTGCAACTGGCTCCCCTTGTTTTTGTTCGGCCGGGAGAGCTTCGTCATGCCGAATGGTCAGAGATTAATTTCGAGACAGCAGAGTGGCGGATTCCAGCGGAGAAGATGAAGGCGGGAACCTTGCACATTGTTCCCTTGTCCCTGCAGGCGCTGGCAGTATTGCGCGAGATTCAGCCATTGACTGGGCTGGGCCGGTATGTTTTTCCGAGCCCGAGGACCGAGTCAAGGCCGATGAGTGACAATGCCATTTTGTCGGCACTGCGACGCATGGGGTATGCCAAAGACGAGATGAGTGGCCATGGATTTAGAAGTATGGCCAGCACGTTATTGAATGAGCAGGGCTGGAATCGGGATGCCATTGAACGACAACTCGCCCATGCCGAAAGAAATAGTGTCCGGGCTGCCTACAATTACGCCGAATTCATGCCGGAGCGCAAAAAGATGATGCAGGCCTGGGCGGATTATTTGGAAGCGATCAAAACCGGGACCAAGATTATTCCGTTTCAGGCAGCAGGGTGATAGTATTTTTCACCCGCTCGTAGCCCACCTGAGTCACATCTTCTTTGTTGGTGGTGATTTCGAACGCCCTCGACATACCACTCAAACAGTCTCGCAAAGAACTCCTTCGACACTTCGTCTTCTTCACTGACCTTTTTGTAGAACTTGAAATTATCGTTTATCAAGTCTTCAAAAGCATCTTTAGCAACCTGCTGGAAGGTAGCCTCGACTGCGTGCCGCGAGCCATTCTTGAGCTGTTGTTGGAGCGCCTCGTCATCACCGATTTTCTTTTCGAGCTGCTTGATCACCGTGATCTCGTCTTCGGTGAAAGAGGTGTTGAAACGATTATTGAGGTCTTCAATGATCTTTGAGAGCGCCTGTCGATCTTCTTCCGTTAGGGTGGCTCCGCCACCGTAGTTGAGCGGATCAACCTTAATTTCGCCGCGCTTGAGCCCAATGTTCTTCTTATCGTTCTTGCGCACGGCGAGCTTTTCCATGTCCACCATGCCGAGGACTTCCAGCGGCAGATCGCTCTTTTTGGCGGGTAGCTTGGGTAGCAGGAACCGCAGGAATACAAAAAGTTTCTCCAACCGGCTATCTCGGATTGGGAAAAGGTTC
>JAABQY010000118.1 GCA_011391225.1 Desulfobulbaceae bacterium
CAGGATGTCGGCGATAGCCTCTGTCGATGCACTGTCAAGCCTTCCGAGAACAATGGGGACAAAGCGGAACTCCCCCAGTTTTTGCTGCAGGGCCGGCAGGAGAATCTGGACGCTGTGTTCGCTCTCATTGGCATTCTTGGTAACATGGAAGTACTGCGATTGTAGCAGGTCACGGATGAGATCAACGTCGAGCGGCGTTTCACCAAGCGGCGTGGCATAGTGGGTCGCATCCGGTACACTCGCCGAATTCTGCATGAAGACATGATGGGAGGGCCCGAGAACGATGACTCGGCGGATCTTTGCCGCATCAATCTGCTTGATCCCGTAGGCGGCGGTCTGCCCCGACCACTGCAATCCGGCGTGGGGGATGATCAAAGCACAGACCGGAGCAAGAAACATGTCAGGTACCTTGCCCATGTACCCATCAATTGCGGCCGAAAGCTTCGCCGGATCTGCATCATACCAGGTGCCGGCAAAGGGCGATGGGAAAACTCGTTTTTCGGGGGGAGGTTTGTCACGCATTTTTGAAGAGCTCAAGCCACCTGTACTTGCTGCCAGGAGGGCTGGCAGAATAAATCCGAAAAAACACACAAGGAAAAGAGTGACAAAAAGACTTTTGTGCATGGTCATAACTCCTGTCGGAAGGATGGTATGCAGAGCAAGGAAGATCGGTATACACCAGCTCTTGCATATGGATTTTCAGCCGGCCCATTTCCCAGGCCGGCTGACATTTTTTTTATCAAGAGGGCGCACAGGCCCGGGGTAAAGATTGCCCGGCAATGCCCTGACAATGCTGGTGTCTTCCGCTTGCCGAATCCACCCGACCATCGGCGCGGCTATGGCTGTGCACAGCACGGCAGCTTTCAATAAAAATTCTCTGCGCCTCATAACCACACTCCGTATATCTGAAAATTGCATCTCGGGCACCTGCCGTTTTTGACGGTGTTTTTCAAAACTTCGAAGGCCCTACGCTCTACCAGCAAGTCTCCACAATCCGGGCAAAATGTGTTTTCCCCGTCGGGCACAAGGATGTTGCCGAGGTAGACGTAGTAAAGCCCGGCACTCTTGGCGATCTCCCGGGCTCTGAGCAGCGCTGTGGTCGGAGTCGGGGGAAGATTTTTCATTTGGTAGTTGGGGAAAAACCGCGAGAAATGCAGTGGTATTTCGCGACCCAGGTTCCGCACTGTCCATTGGCAGAGATCACCGATTTCCTTGTCGCTGTCGTTCAAGGTCGGGATAAGGAGGTTGATCACCTCGATATGCAATCCAAGTGATCTGGCGGTAACCAGGCTATCGAGCACCGGTTGCAACGTGGCGCCGCAGATATCCTGATAAAATTTGTCGGAAAGAGCCTTGAGATCGATGCGCACCGCATCCACTCTCCGGCACAGTTCCGTCCATGGCTCGCGATTGATATAACCGGCGGTTACCAGGGCGTTCTTCAGTCCTGCTTCCCGCACAAACGCAGAACTGTCAAAAGTATATTCGTAATAAACCACTGGGTCGGTATAGGTGTAGGAGACTGACCGGCAGCTGTGATACGTTGCAAGCCTTGGAATCTCAGCCGGAGGCAACGGCGAAGCAGCAACTTCCTCCGGATTTTGTTGAGAAATTTCCCAATTCTGGCAGTTTTTGCAATGCAGATTACAGCCGACAGTAGCGAGTGAAAGGCTGGTGCTGCCAGGGAGGAAATGGAAAAAAGGCTTTTTCTCGATCGGATCGACATGCACTGTGCAAGGATGTCCATAGGTTACTGCTACCAGGCGGCCATCAAGGTTTACCCGAATGCGGCATTCACCACTCTGGCCGGGTTCAATCAGGCATCGTTTAGGGCACAGGTCACAACGGATAATCATCGTGGCGCCGAGGAGTTGAAGACACGTGGGTTTTTACAATGGCTTAGACAAGATTATCCACTCATCCAGGGTTTGGCAACACCAACCTTTTCAGTTCGTAGGACCATCGCAGGCATCGGTGTCGGTTGGATAGAGGTCTTCGAGGATGAGCGCTGCGGCAAGGATCTGTTCTTCCCTTTGCACCTTCATAGCAATACTGCTACCGGCAGGTCCGAGTAGAATTTCTCGCAAAGGGACAATCGGGTGATGAGCGCCGACAGGCTGCCCGGCCATCTCGACAATGACATCTCCGGCAACAAGGCCGGCTTTTGACGCCGGACTGTTGCCGGAGATATACGAGATCATTGGCTGGTTGTTTTCTGATCGGCCGATGATCAAACCGGATTTGTCGCGGGGAAAGGAGACGTTGAAGCTCTTTCCCTCTTCCAGAATGATTTTTTGCTCGGGATAGTTGAGAAACAGGTGAAAATGGCGCAACGTCGAATTCCCGAGGTTACCACCGACCTCGCCCAAGGCCGTCGCCCCGACACCTTTTTCAGTAGGGATAGCGATGAGTGGCAGTTGAAGCTGGAATCGGTCGATCTGCAAGCATTTGAACTGGATATTCATCTCTCGGGAAAGGCCGGACATGCCCTGGCTGACGATTTCAACGCCTTTTCTCTCAAGAAGTCCGTTTTTTTCGGCAAAGGGATAGTGGATGGAGCTGTGGTAGGAGCCGAGATCAAAACTCCAGAGGCTTTTCAAAGTGCCGTCGATGGTCACCGGCAGGCTGAAAGTCCGGTATTTCAGCGGAGCATCGACCTCTGCGCCGGACCCCTTATATTGGAAAGTCTCGGGGGCGTGGAAGGTGACCACTTTCAGGTCGTAATCAATTTCCACCACGAAGCGCGAGAGAAAATCGTAGCCGAGGATGCCGGCCATCGCCGGTTCATAGCTCTTGGCCGCCAGGCCTTTTGACACAAACAATTTCTGGCTGGCGAATTGGATGCTGCCGACGAGGTACTCGGGCACCCTGACGAAGGAGAGATTAAATAATTCGCCGAAGCCGTAGCCCCTGATACTACCCTCGATGCGCATGCCAAGTCTTTCGGCGTACTCCTGGTCGATAACCGACATTGAGGCGCCGCTGTCGAGTACCCAGTATTGCCTGTCGCCGCCAATGGTGACCGGCAGATAGATCAGATTTTCAATGAACAGAAAGGGGAGCGACGCTGAAATCTTACCGTCCTGAAAATGGTAGCCCTTTTTTTTCTGCGGCGGCAAAAAGAGCTTTTCCTCGACCGCTTGGTTACTGGTGTAGGAGGTGGTCCAGGTCTCTTCGGTTTTTTCCCAGGGATGAAAGGTATTGTGCTGGTGAAAGGGCATGATCAGGCCGTCCACCGATTTGAAATCATCGTAGTAACTTTCTATCACCATGTCCGGCTGGCGATAAAGGGAACGCACCATGAACAGGGTTTGTGTGTCGAAGAAGAAGTGGCCGCGATCACTGTTGATGGTGTTGCTGAGCACCACCTCGTAACAGGTGCGGTCCTTCACGGAACATATTCCGGCAAAAGTCATGGAAAAATTCGCTGATTGCCGGTCGAGGTGATCATATCGGTCAAGCAATACACTGATACGTCGGCGTTTCAGGGTCTCCTCGTCCCGGACAATCAGTTGTTGGCCGTTGGTGTCGTAGAACCAGGCATAATCGCCGCTATCACCCTCAATTTGCGAGATGATTGAATAGTCTTCCTCGGTGCGGTATTGCAGGGGCCGGTTTTCCCAATGTTTGAAAGTTCCCTGCAGGTCGTCGTAGTGGATACGGCCCTCGCTGTGGCTGGTGATGACGCTCTTTAAGCGTTCCAGGCCACCGACCGCCGCATAGTGGCGGTGCATGATCTGGTAAGGGTCGGAGAGATCGATGATTTCTTCACTTCCCACTACCGGCAGGGCGTAGAGGAGTGTAAGAAGAACAAAGACAGTCCTGGTTGAAACCGTTAAGCAGCGCATTCTGCCTCCGTTACCGGACCATGACCTCAACCCGTCGATTTCTCGGTTCGGCCATGTTGTCGGCGGTAGGAACCAGCGGGTTGCCTTCGCCATGATAGATGATGGTCATATCTTCGCTGGTGACCTTTTCTGAACTGAGGATATTGAAGACCAGCTGGGCCCTTTCAAGCGAGAGTTTGCGGTTATATTCGTCGCTTCCTGTCCGGTCAGTGTGGCCGATCACCGAGATATCTTTAGATTCACGTTTCTTGATTGCTGCCAAGATGTTGACTATTATTTTTTTCGATTCATCAGTCAAATCATTTGAATTAATATGGAAATACAATATGAAACTCTCAGGCATAAGGGGGTGAACGCGTAGCGCGTCTTGAAATATGAGTTGGGTGTCGGCCCTGTTGATGGGCAATTGCGGGGACGGCACGGAGTTAAGGTCATCTATGAAAATAGCTTTGCCATCTTCGCTTAAAATCTCAGAGCCTTTATCTGTTGCTACCTGGAGGCTGCCTACGGAACCGTCGTTTGCCGGGCTGAGTACGACGAAATTTTCCTTGGATCCGCAACCGGCTATCAGGATAACTGCAGCAAGTACCATTACGCTATTCCAGTTCATGGGATTATCCAATTTCGGAGGTGAAGTGGCCTTGAACCCCGTGAGGGGATGTAAAAAAATGCCGTATTGTTGTTGTCAGCCGCTACTGAGCGTGTTCTGCAAACCTTGCTTTAAAATTGGTTTCCTCCTTAAGCATGCTGATTCGTCCGACCGGTGTATTCAGTTCAACCGCATGCGGTGCCAATTTGCCAAGTAGTCCCGACTGGTAGACAAAGGTACCGTGCCCCATGTTGAGGCGCATGGCATACTCGTTAGTCGCCGGTGCAAAGGTGTATTTATCCATGGAAACCCGGCTGATGGGTCCCATGGAAATAAGGGTGTTGTCTTCGAGCAGGATTCCGACTGCCCCATCTGAGCCGGTAAGAAGAATATCGCTTTGATAGATGCGGTCGTTAGGAAACGCCGGTTTGGTCTTGCCGTCTCTCAGGATGGAGACCAGGCCGCGAAGCCCTTTTACCTTGCCGATGATTTTTCCCTCGGCAAAAGCCGGGAAGGGGAGGGTGCAAACCAGCAAAACGACCAAACAGAATGGCATTGCAGTCTTTTTCATTGCAGTTCTCCAGTATCAGGGACATCTTTTGCAGCTCATCTCTGCTATGCTATTCACGGAAAGCGTTACCTTGCGGCAAGGGGCACCACTTCTTTCGTCGCCGGATATTACAACTGCTTGAGACTGCTTTCGGCATAGCCCTTGAGTTTTCGGTGCGGGGCCTCGCTTGCCACCTTGCTGAGAGTTGCTTTATATTTGCTCTGACCTGAAGCCCCCAAAGCCTTACAGAGCCAGGACAGGGTGTCAATACGGTCATCACTGTCGTTGGTGGTCATTTGGTATCCCTTGAGCAATACGCGTTCCACAGCATCGAGCACCACCGTGTCACTAAGCTTTGCCTTGACCATCATTTTGGCAGCGTCTTTTTGTTCCTTGGAACTGTTTGATTCAATCATTCGCAGGTATTTGGCCTGTTCCGGGGTCAGTGGGTTGCTTTGTGGCTGCGGTTGAGGCGGTGGTGACGCTGGAGGGGGTGTAAAAGTTTCTTTTTTAACGGTAACGGCAGATCTTCCCGTTGTGTCGTCAGGGGGAGCACTGCCTGGGACGAGCGTCATTGAGACGGTCTTTTCCTCGTTTTTCCCAAGAGTAACCCATTCTCTAGCGGTTTTGAAGCCAATCATCGATGCTTCGACATGATACGGTCCGGGATCGAGAACCATGCCCGCCTCGTAGGCTTTGGAGATGTTCAGGATGCGCAGTTTTGCATTTGCCGGTGAAACATTGACGGTGAGTCGAGCTTTCTTGGGTGTCGTGTCGATCAGGCTTTTCACCAGCTGGCTGTAATTAATTGAGCCGGGGCTGGTTTCCTCGTCTATTTTGGCAGTGCAGATTTTCTGGGCAACAGTGGTAATGGTAACCTTGCCCGTCTCAATGCGCTCGACATCGAGGACCTCTCCGGTCTTCGGATGTTTGATAATCTGTCCTTCCTTGAAGACGATAAAGCGCATGCCGTTTTTTACGCCGGTGCGAATACCCAGATCGAGGGTCACCGAATCGCCGCTCCGATTCACCACATAGCCTTCCAGGGGAAAGTTTTTGATAATTTTTTCGGACATGTCTATAACCATATCCTGAAGCTTGGCGGTGGCGGCACTTTTAATGTTTTCTGCTGCAATAATCGAGGCGCTTTCGACATCAATGATCCGGGCGTTGATCTCGGTGATGTCTTTCAGCTTCATGACCGAGCCGGTAATGATGACCTTGACGCCAAGCAACTTTCCTATCTGGGTGGCGCTCGTGGCGTCGACGATTCCGGTCATCGCCAGTTTCTGCTCTCCGAGAATTTTTTCCAACATTCTTCTCTCGACCACATCAAAGCGACCCTCGCGGACCATGGCGGTGATGAACCATTCGGCAACGATCGTTCCCATATCCTTGTTGTCGAAGTTTTCGCCCTGCAACTGGAAATCGAGCACGGCGATTTTGGTTTTACTGAATTCAGCCGAGGCACAGAGGGGCGTTATCAATAGAATTCCACATAAAAACAATATATTGGCTAAGTTCCTCATTTTCAAACTCCTGGGCCTGGGAAATAATTAATTAATGCATCTTATTATTGCAAATTCAAGGTAACTCGATTGCCCGCCACATTGGTGACCACCAGTGTGCCATTGTCAACTGCCTTGCTGTCGACTCGGTCACAAAAGGTTTCAATAGTGCCCTTAAAAAGAACGGAAAGTTCGAGCTTGCCGCCGCCGAAACTTCTCTTGGTAACCGAGACCACCCCTTCGGTATCTTCGAGCAATTTCGCCGTGCTTTTTTGCAAGCCGTAGCTTTTCACACCCGAGATGATGATTTCGTAGTTGGCACCGTTATTCACGGTATCCTGGAAAGAGGTGATCATTGCCTCAAAGAGTTTTTTATCCATGAGGTTGGTTGCCGCTTTGGCGGCGGCCTGAGACTTGGCAATGTCTTCGGCGATATGGACAGCCGCCCCGGTCGCCGACTTTGTCGCAACAATGCGGCCGTTCGAGCAGTTGACAACCTTTACCGTGAGGCTCGCCTGGCCGGATTTCATGCCGGAGTCCTTGAGCACGTCATTGGCTAAAACACTCTTTTTGACACTGCCTACCACCACATATTCAGCGCCATTTTCAGCCCCGAGTTTGGCTGCGGCAACCGGGTCGCCTTCGATGGCCTTACGGATAAACGGATCATCTTTGGTCATGAGTGCTGCCGCCTGAGCCGGATCGACCAGTTCAAAACCTTTACCCTGAAGATAATCGATAATAGTGCTTTCGGCGTTATGTCCGCCCTCTTCCTGAATAAGGACCATGGTCCGGGGCTTATCCATGGCAATGAGAAGAATTTTTAGGGCCATCAAGTCGGCGGTAATCGAATCCAAGGAGACAACCGCGCTTATCTTGACGTACCAGGTGTCACCTTTTTGCTCCTCTTTAATCGCGGTATAACTGCGCACCGAGCCAAAACTCTGGGTTATGACCATGTCTTTTTTCAGCATGAAGTTTTCGACTTCGGTCTGAGAACTGAGCACAACCCCGATACCTTCCTCGACTGCCGTCCTTTTTGCCTGCAGCAGTGCATCCGCTTTGCTGGCGCCGTAGCCCTCTGCGGTAATGGTCTTTTCGCCTGTTGATTTTGTTCCTGGGGTTTGGGCTGCGAGCACGGTGCTTGCGATGAGGGCCAGAACCATAACCAATGCCAGTAAGAGGTCTTTCATGCCTTGACTCCGGTTTGGGGTTAGTGGGCAAGCTGTTGGAAACGAATAGCAGGAGGTCTTGAACAGCATATTATTTATCGCATAAAAAAACAATGTCTATGCATTCGTTTTTCGAGCAAATTGTCGCCGAGTGGCTACTACTCTGCCGTCAAAAAGGCAGGTGTGACAGGTGGGAGATGGCCAACATATCAAGATGTTGACAAAAGCCGAGCTCTCAGATCTCGTATTCGCTTGGCCAATTTTGGCATGTCCGGCAGACGGTCCGACAAACGGCGAACGGCCGAGCTGATGCTCCCCACGTCGCGATTGACATATCTACCGACCTCGGAGAGAGTGACGCAACCCAACTCGCGGGCCAACCAACCCATGACGGCCCGTGCTTCGGATGTTATCCTCTGTTGGGATTTTGTCTTTAACTCGGCCTCATCGATGTTGTAATCTTCGCAAACTGCAGAGGCAATTTCTTTTACCGTCACCCGCGAAACCGTTTCTCCGCACCCGGCAAGGCATTTGTCGACAAATTTGTCGTCACCTAGAAGCCGAGAGTCGTCTTGTCCACCGTGAAACTCGGTTCGGTGCGTTTCCGCCAACCCATCGAGAACGAAAGACCGATAGCCGGCACGGGCCTTTTTGACCGATTTTCCGAATTGGTGAAGCATCCAGTCGGTTGTCAGCCAAAGGAAAGATTCCTTGCCGAGATAGGTGTTGTGGCTGCTCCAGGGGTATTCTTCTGGATCTTCGACCATTTTGGCCCGAAGAGGGTTAAGGTGGATGTATCGTACCAATTCCAGCAGATAAGTGTCGCCATCTACCAAAACAGCCTTGAAGCGACCCTGAAAGAGATGCCCGGTTCTTTTTTCTCGCCCGTTGATCCAGCGGGTATAGCGGAAGGAGAGGTTCTGCATGCCGCGCGAGAGTGGTATGTCACCGGCCTGGAGAAGAAGATGAATATGGTTGGGCATGAGACAGAAAGCGTGAACCCGATACCCAAATCGGCAGGTTCCCTCCTGCAGCAGGAGATAAAAACGGTAAAAGTCGTCGTCCTGGAGAAAGACCGGCTGGCCACCGTTGCCTCGAAGAATAACGTGGTAGAGTCCGCCCGGGATATGAATGCGTGGTTTGCGTGCCATGTCGTGTTTATACCTCGAGATATTTAACTTGTCAACATTGAAGCCTGACCCCATATTTCACTGGTAAACTGAAAAATGCTTGTCGGAAAGGTCTGGGAATAGTATGAAATATGTTTGATAATAACACGATGAATGACTTGCCGTTAGCTGTCTTTGCAGTCTGACTTTTTTGTCTTGCACCCCGGAGGGAAGTTACAGTTGTGTGCCGTTGAAGTAGGCTCCGCTGTCAAAGGCGGCAAACTGATCTCAAGTTATCCTATGCGTATCGCCATCGTATCTGACATTCATGGCCTGGAACTGCGTGAGGCTGTCCTTGCAGGATGCGGAATTGCAAAGAATTGTTCTTGAAAAGTTTCTCATGGTCAGCCAGTTGCTTTAAATGAAGAAAAGTGTGTGTAAACGCTATGTATAAATTCATCCATACAGCCGATATCCACCTCGACAGCCCGCTTCGTGGACTTGAAGGGCACGAT
>JAABQY010000119.1 GCA_011391225.1 Desulfobulbaceae bacterium
GCTACCATTTCGCCACCGGGCAAGCCAACATATATGATGAAATGCTTTTCCAAACTGACCTATACCATGGCGGCCTTCTCGGACCTGGCGTTCGGCCTGGGGATCGCCCAGAGCGCCACCGAGCACGGGGTCGACGCGTTTTCCGCCCCGCAGGTGATGGCCTTTGCCCTCGAGCTTTTGCAAGCCGGTATCCTGACCAAGGATGATTTCCCGGGTATGCCCGAGGACAGCGAAGGGCGGTTTTACTGGCTGCTGGATCACATTGTCCGGCGAGAAGGCATCGGTGATGTGCTTGCCAACGGCACATATTGGGCGGCCAGGCAGATCGCCAACGGCGCCGAGAAGTACGCCCACAACAACATCAAGAAGCAAGAGCAGCTGCCTCTGAAGCTCTCTATGCTCAATCCTATTTATTTTCTCATGTACGCCACCGGCGAGAAGCTGAACATCACCCAGATCGAAGGGCAGTTCCCCCAGGCTCCCTTTCCCACGCGCGAGGAACGCGAGGCCTTCGTCAAGGACTGGTTCCAGGTACCCAACGAAAAATTCAAGCAATATTTTCTCGACTGGGAACTCCGCGGTGAAAATTCGATCCCCTACTATCCCACGCCGGAAATGTGTTGCGATATCGTAGACTGGCAGGAACGGATGCACTACATCGACGACGCCCTGGGCATGTGTGCCGGTCTCTCGTCATTTCCACTCAAACCGCCCTATCATATCCACAACTATCCGAAATTCATCTCCTCAGGGGCCGGTTTTGACATGGACGAAACGACTTTAACCAAGGCCGCCAAGCGCTACCGCACCTTGGTGCGGGCAATCAATACCCGAAGAGGTGTGCGCAGAAAAGACGACAAACCCCCGGCCAACCATTGGAAAAAGCGCTTCCCAGAACTGGAAAAGGAGCTTTTAGACACCTACTACGCCTTCAAGGGCTGGAACGAGCAAGGTATCCCCACTGAAGAGACATTGCGTGATCTGGGACTCGACTATGTATACGAGGAGTTTGTGAAACGAGGCATCTATTCGGAAAATGGAGATACACTTTCTCAGGCAACCCCAGCCGAGACCGATAAGGAGGTATAATCTTGGCAAAACAAAAAAAGATCGTCAAGACTATCAAAATCAATGCCGACCTGTGCAATGGCTGTCGGGCCTGCGAAATGATCTGTTCGGCCTTTCACGCCCTGCCCAAATACAGCAGCAACAACCCGGCCCGGGCCCGCATTCGCGTGGTGCGCCATCCGCTCGACGACATCTACGTGCCGGTTTACGCCGGTGAGTCCGCCGGAGCGGAATGCGCCGGGCGGGACAAATATATCATCGACGGCAAGGAGTACGACGAGTGTGCCTTTTGCAGGTCGCCCTGCCCTTCCCGAGATGACTTCAAGGAGCCTGATTCCGGCCTGCCCCTGAAATGCGACATGTGTGAAGGCGAAGACGAACCTTTGTGCGTCAAGTGGTGCATCACCGACGCGCTGGTTATGGAGGAGCGCGAGGAAGAGGTCGAGGTTGGGGTGCAACAGGAGGAACTGAATATCGGGTTGGAATCGCTTATCGAAAAGCATGGCATACAGAAAATCATGGATGCTATTGCCAGAATGTCCTCCTCAAAAGATTCCAGATAACGCTTACAAGCTTGTAACAAAAGAACACAGGAATAAGGAAAGACACTGTGCAAAACCAATTATTGATGCAACACCGCGAGGGTTCTGATCGAGGTAATTTTGGCGACGTCATGGTAGTCGGTGGCGGAATCAGCGGTATTCAGGCTGCACTGGATATGGCCACAGCCGGTTTCAAGGTCTATCTGATCGAAAAGGGTCCGGCCATCGGTGGCCACATGGCGCAGCTGGACAAGACGTATCCGACCAACGACTGCTCGATGTGAATTCTTTCACCGAAACTGGTCGAGGTCGGCCGGCATCCCAATATCGAAATTCTCACCTATACCGAAGTTGACAGTGTTGAAGGACAGGCAGGCAACTTTACCGTCGGACTGACCAAGAAACCGCGCTACATCATCGAAGACAAGTGCACAGGCTGCGGCACCTGCGTTGAGTATTGCCCGGTGGCGTATCCCGATCAATACAACCAGGAGATCTCTAACAATAAGGCCGTGCATATCTATTTTGCCCAGGCCATCCCGCTGATCACATACATAGATCAAAGCTGCCTGTACTTAAAGGAAAAGAAATGCCGCATCTGCGAAGCGGTTTGTAAAAATGATGCTATTGATCTCCATCAGATACCTCTGAAGATGGAACTGAACGTGGCAGCCATCGTTCTCTCCCCCGGCTATGATGTCTATGATCCGAAGGTAAGGGACGAGTATGGCTACGGCAGGCTGCAGAACGTTGTGACCGGCATGGACTACGAACGGTTGATGTGCGCCACCGGTCCATACGAAGGTGAGATCCTGCGCGCATCGGACATGCGGCATCCTCACAAGGTCGCCTGGATTCAGTGCGTTGGCTCCCGGCGGGAAAGCGTTGGTGACAACGGTTACTGCTCGGCCGTTTGCTGCACCTACGCCCAGAAACAGGTGATCCTGACCAAGGATCACAATAGTGATGCCGACTGCACCATCTTTCACAACGATGTCCGTTCCTACGGCAAAGGTTTCGAAACCTTCTACCAGCGGACTGCGAATCTTCCCGACGTCCGGTTTATCCGCAGCTTTGTCGCAATCGTCGGTGAAGACCCGGAAACCCGGAACGTGATTGTCCGCTACGCCACCGAATCCGAGGGAGTCAAAGAGGAATCCTTTGACATGGTAGTGCTCTCCGTTGGGCTGAACCCGCCTGGGGATTTTCAGGGGTTGGCAAAGAAGTTCGGCATTGAGGTCAACCGCCACGGATTTTGTCAAATCGATTCCGCCAACCCCATGGCCACTACTCGTCCGGGGATCTTGGTCAGCGGGGCCTTTCAGGGACCTATGGATATCCCCGAATCGGTCTTTACCGCCAGTGCCGCCGGGTCCCAATGCGGCGAGTTGCTGAACTACCGCCGGGGCAAACTAACCAAGGAAAGAGTTTATCCAGAAGAAAAGGACAACACCGGCGAAGAGCCGCGCATCGGTGTATTTGTCTGTCACTGCGGGGCCAATATCAGCAGGGTGGTGAATGTGCCGGACACTGTCGCCTATACCCAGACCTTGGCCAATGTGGTGCACGTCCAGGAGCAGCTGTTTTCCTGCGCAACCAACTCCATGCAACAGATCGTTGACACCGTAAAAGAGAAATCGCTCAACCGGGTGGTTATTGCAGCCTGCAGTCCCCGAACTTTGGAACCACTCTTTCGGGACACTCTACGTGAAGCGGGTATAAATAAATATTATCTGGATATGGCCAACATCCGGGAGCACTGCTCCTGGTGCCACACGCGGGAGAAGGAGGCTGCAACAGTCAAGGCTCAGGATATCATCCGCATGTCGGTCGCCAGGTCTATCGACCTCGAACCCTTGCAGGAATTCGACCTGCCGGTCAACAAGGCGGCCCTGGTAGTTGGGGGTGGCCTGGCTGGCATGACCTGCGCGCTTTCCATCGCCGATCAGGGCCACGAGGTCTACCTGCTGGAACGGCAATCCGAATTGGGCGGCACGGCGCGAAAAATTCATTCCACCTTGGATGGCAAGGATGTCCAGGCTGATCTTGACACAATCATCCATAGAATCTATCGCCATTCTGCGATCCACGTATTCACGGAAGCCGCCATCACCGAGGCTACCGGCTACGTAGGTAATTTTGTTACCCGGATCACCTCTGAAAGGGGTGCAACGGTTATCGAGCACGGGGCCGCTGTCATTGCCATCGGCGCTGAAGAGTACAAACCCACCGAATACTTGTACGGCAAAGATGAGCGCGTATTGACCCATCTGGAACTGGGTGAACAAATTGCAAGGGAAGATGAGACAGTCACCCGGGCTCAGAGTGTGGTGATGATCCAGTGCGTAGGCTGCCGCAACGAAGAACGCAACTACTGCAGCCGGGTATGCTGCAGTCACAGTGTCAAGAATGCCCTGCAACTGAAGGCGATTAACCCGGAGGTGGATGTCGCCATTGCCTTCAGGGATATGCGCACTTACGGGTTCAACGAAACATACTACCGCGAGGCCTCTCACCAGGGCGTGCGGTTCATTCGCTGGACGCCGGAAGATCCGCCTGCGGTGGAAGCGGGTGAAGCCGAAGATGGCAGATCCGTCTTGCATGTGGTGCTGACTGATCTGATTCTAGGTAAAAAGCTGGCTTTTGACGCCGACCTGCTGGTTCTGGCCGCAGCTGTTATCCCGCCGAAAGGCGCCCAGGAGATTGCAAGCCTGTTCAAGGTACCGCTGGGACCGGACGGCTTTTTCCAGGAAGGCCATGTCAAACTGCGGCCAGTGGAATTTGCCACAAGTGGCGTCTTTCTTTGCGGCATGGCACACTATCCCAAGCACATCCCCGAGGCCATTAACCAGGCCTATGGTGCGGCAGGCCGGGCGCTGGCCCTGTTGGCCAATGATATCGTTACCGTATCGGGAGCGGTCTGTGAAGTGCATGAGAAAAGCTGCATTGGCTGCGGCGCCTGCTCTGCGGTTTGCAACTATGGTGCCATTGAACTGCGCAAAACCAAACAGGGTCAAAAGGCAGTCGTTAACCCGGTGATCTGCAAAGGTGACGGGTTGTGTAATGCCGTGTGTCCCACCGGGGCCATCGTCCTGAAACATTTCAATGACCGGGAGATCCTGAGGCAGATCGATGCCCTGATTCCCGAATTGATAGAAATAAAATGACAAGCGAGGAGATCGCACAACATGAGCAAAGGACAATTGTTCACCCCCAGAATCATCGGCTTTGTCTGTCATTGGTGAGTATACGGGGCGGCTGACTTGGCTGGAGTTTCCAGACTACAATACTCGACGAATATGAGGCTGGTTCGCTTGATGTGCTCGGGGCGACTGGATATGGCGCACATTCTGCGGGCCTTTGCCAAAGGAGCAGATGGTGTATTCATTGGCGGATGCCGGCTGGGGGAATGCAACTACATCACCCACGGCAATTATCATGCTATGAACCTGGCCTCGCTTTGCAAAAAGATCTTTGAACATATTGGATTGAATCCCCAGCGGCTGCAGATTGCACTCATGTCCGGCGGAGAAGGCAATTTGTTTGCCACAGTAACAGATGATTTCTGCAAAACGATTAAAGAACTTGGCCCCATTGGGCAAGCAGGCGAGATTGCCCCGACCCAGCTTGGGGTCGCCCTGGCGGAGGTCACCCGACTGGTCCCCTATATCAAGATTGCAAAACACGCCAAGCTGACCGCCCGTCTTGGGGATACAGCCGACTACGAAGACCATTTCAGCCTTGAAGAGATCGAACGTCTATTGAGCGAGGTGGCTTCTTATTATATCGATCCGGAAAAATGCAAGGCATGCATGATCTGCAGCAAGAGTTGCCCGGTGGAAGCCATCGAGGGCGGCAAAAATCTGATCCATATCATCGATCAGGACAAATGCATCAAGTGCGGCACCTGCCTGAATGCCTGCCCGTCCAGGTTTGGAGCGATCGCCAAGATTGTCGGCGGCCCGGTACCACCGCCTCTACCCGTGGAAAAAAGAACAATTTTACGATCAGACAGCAAAGCGAACAAAAAAAACACTTCGACTGAAAGGGCACTCCCATGACCGAAGATACCATTACCATACGACTTATGACGGCAAACGATCTTGATGCAATCCTCAAGATCGATGCGAAAATCCTCAACTCTTCCCGTCTGGAGTATTATCAGTTCAAGTTTGAAAGGCTTTTTTCGTCCAGTGATTATTTGCCCACATCCTTTGTGGCGGAAGATAACGGGACTGTTGTCGGCTTCTTAATGGGTGAACTTTACGTGGGACAATTCGGTATTCTTCAGGAGGTGGCAAGTATAGATACCATCGGTGTGGATCCTTCCTGTCAGCTCAAGGGAGTCGGGAAAAAATTAATGAATGCATTCATTGATCATTTACGACAGATCGGGGTCAACAAAATCAATACCCTGGTCGATTGGAATGATGCCGGACTGATAAAATTTTTCAGCGCAAATCAATTCAGTCCCTCCAGGACCATTAATCTTGAACGTAATATATAAAGTATATCATATACCGCAAGGGCATAATTTTCGTACGAGCAGACAAGCTGCTCAACTCAGCTAGAGTGCTATAAGCGACGATCCTTTTCATAAATCCAGCATCAAAGGGGAATGACATTATGGAGCTTACGTATCATCGGTTGATAAAAGAAAACGGCATAGCCAGAATTACACTCAACCGGCCGAAACACAATGTGTTTAACATCGATATGATGCAGGAGTTGACCTCTGTATTGGCTGATCTGAACGGGGATGCCGAGCTAAAATGCGTGGTCATTGCCGCCCAGGGGACCAGTTGGTGTGCCGGTGTGGAAGTCCTCGACCACAAACCAGAACTAGCACCGGACATGATCCGGATCTTTGACGCACTGCTCAGGCAGATTCATGCCCTCCCCGTTCCCTCAATCGCCGCCGTGGGCGGTGCCTGCCTGGGAGGTGGAATGGAGGTCGCCATTGCCTGCGACATGGTTTTGGCGGCCAGATCGGCTGTATTCGGCCAGCCTGAGATTAAGCTGGGTTTTCTGCCGCCCTATGCCGCGGTCCGTCTGCCCCACCTGGTAGGACCTTCGAGGGCCATCGAGATCTGCACAACCGGCAGGCGTTATAGCGCAGAGGCCATGCAGCAGATGGGAATTGTCTGCGATGTCTTCGACAATGACGCATTTGAAGAAGGATTGAGCAAATTGACTAAGGAAATTCAGCATGCCAGTCCGCTGATCCTCAGACTCAACAAAAAGGCGGTCAAGCAGCACGTGGGGATGGCACTTGATGACGCTATGGACAGCGTCAATGATATGTTCCTCAACCAGTTAATGCAAACCGAAGACACCCTCGAAGGCATTCGAAGTTTTGAAGAAAAACGCCGTCCCGAATGGAAAAACAAGTGAGCGTTTACCGTCCCCAAATGACCGATGCCGGAGTGCGGCCCACTCACACTGTTTCGGTTAAAAACGAAAAGGGTGAGGTAAAAGAGGTCGAAATTGCCGGTGAATTGCCGCTTACGATCCTGGTCGACGGCCATGAAATCGTCACCTTGATGACGCTGGGCGCCAAACCGGAGCAGTTGGCACTGGGATATCTCAGGAACCAGCGCCTGATAAGCGAGATCGAAACCATTGAATCGGTGCGGGTGGATTGGCAGACGGAATCCGTGCATATACAAACCAAAGACGGTAACGGCGGGCAGCTCAGAGAGAAGCTCACCGGGCGGACAGTCACCACCGGCTGTGGACAGGGAACCATCTTTAGCTGCACGATCGATGGTCTGTATGCAACGAGGTTACTCCCCATTACGCTGCGCCAGTCACAGTTGAGCCGACTGCTGAAGTCACTTGCCTCATATAACGATATTTATAAATCCGCCGGTGCAGTGCACGGCTGTGCGCTATGCAGCACCGAAAAGGTGGAACTATTCGTAGAAGATGTAGGCCGCCATAACGCAGCCGACACCATAGCCGGGCAAATGTGGCTTGAGCAGATTACTGGTCGAAACAAGGTTTTTTACAGCACTGGCCGTCTCACTTCGGAAATTGTAATGAAAGTGGCCTTGATGGAAATTCCGGTCATCATCTCCAGGTCCGGGATCACGCACATGGGGCTGATTCTCGCTCAGGATCTTGGCATGATCATGATCGCCCGTATCAAAGGCGATAAATTTCTCATTTTTAACGGACAACAACATTTCATTCATGACTTATAAATCCCTATGAACAACAAAAGTGATAAGGAGCAGTCGTTATGACAACAATGGTATCCTGGCAAATGGTGAACCCAAATCAACCGCTGGAACGCGTGGAATCACCTATCCCTGAGCCCAAATCCGGCGAGGTCTTACTGAAAGTCAGCGGTTGCGGTGTATGTCACACGGATTTGGGTTTCTTGTATGACGGTGTTCCCATCAAGTCGGCCCTGCCGCTGACCCTGGGACATGAAATCAGCGGTATCGTCCAAGCGACCGGCCCCGGTGCCGAGGCATGGAACGGATGCGCCGCCGTGGTCCCGGCGGTAATGCCCTGCGGCGAATGTGCGTCCTGCAGGGAAGGCCGCGGCAATATCTGCAGTACTCAGAAAATGCCGGGCAATGACATCCAGGGGGGATTCGCCAGCCATATTGTGGTGCCCGCCAAACAACTGTGCAAGATTCCCGTCGATGAAAACATGAAGCCAATCGGCGCAGCAGACGTCTCCCTGGAAGAACTTTCCGTGGTTGCCGATGCCATCACCACCCCCTATCAGGCAATTATCGAAGCCGGTCTCACTGAGAAAGATCTGGCAGTGTTTATCGGAGTGGGAGGCGTTGGCGGTTTTGGTGCCCTGCTGGCCAAAAGCTTTGGTGCCGCGGTGGTGGCCATTGACGTGGACCAGTTAAAGCTTGAAAATCTTTCTTCCTCTGTGGATGCGACTTTCAATGTAAAGGACATCCCCTTCAAAGACCTTCGTAAAAAAGTCTACGCCGTGGCCAAGGAGACAGGTCGGTCGACAACTCATCTCAAGATTTTCGAAACCTCCGGCACCGCCGCCGGCCAGAAGACCGCCTTCGGTCTTTTGACCTTCGGTGCTCACCTTTCCATCATTGGCTTTACTCTCGACACGGCAGACATCCGTTTGTCCAACCTGATGGCTTTCAATGCCACGGCGCGGGGCAACTGGGGATGTATACCTGAATACTATAGACCGGTCGTCGATTTGATCCTGGCCGGCAAGATGAATATCAAGCCGTTTGTCAAAACCTATCCGCTGGCCTCAATTAACGAAGTATTTGAGATGGCCCACCAGCGAAAAATCATTCAGCGCCCCATCATGGTTCCTTAACCAGCAAACTCTACCACCGCCCCCGGGTATCTCGGGGGAGAGAAAAAGGAGAATACACAATGAGAGATCTCAGTTGGCTTCCTCGAGAATCCGGGTACAAAGACCATCACCTGTGGAGCGAAGATATCTTTTCCAGTCAGGCCCCCGGCGTAATTTTTGAGAAAAAACCGATACGTGACCCCCAGGGTAACACGGTTGATGGACTCTATTCAGCTTGGGTTACCCTGAATAACCCGACGCAATACAATTCCTATACCACCGAGATGGTCAAGGCGGTTATTGCCGGTTTTCACCGTGCCTCTGCCGACTCCTCGGTAGTGGCCTGTGTGTTCACCGCTACCGGC
>JAABQY010000120.1 GCA_011391225.1 Desulfobulbaceae bacterium
ATGAAAAAGTTACATATCTTTCTTTTGGCCTTGTTTGTTTTGGCGCTCGTCGAGAATCTAGTTGGTACTGCCTTTGCTGCCGATGCCCCGGTTCCCAATAAAGGCGATACCTCCTGGATGATCGTCGCTACCGTGCTGGTGTCATTGATGTCGATCCCTGGACTGGCGTTGTTTTACGGTGGCCTGGTGCGCACCAAAAATATGCTTTCGCTGCTGATGCAGGTATTTACGGTATTCTCCTTGTGCATGGTTCTTTGGGTCATCTTCGGTTACAGTCTGGCCTTTACCGAAGGCAATGCCTTCTTTGGCGGTTTCAGCAGGATCTTTCTGAAAGGCATCACGGTTGACTCGGTTGCCGCGACCTTCAGTAAAGGGGTAGTCATTCCCGAGCTGATCTATGTATTCTTTCAGGCGACCTTTGCGGCCATTACTCCGGCCCTGATTCTCGGAGCCTTTGCCGAGCGCATGAAGTTCTCGGCGGTGCTCGCCTTTATCGCCCTGTGGTTCACCTTTGCCTACCTGCCGATCGCCCATATGGTGTGGTTTTGGGCGGGTCCTGACGCCTATACCGATGCCGATGCGGCTTTAAAAGCCGGAGCAACCGCCGGTTTTCTCTTTCAGAAAGGGGCGATCGACTTTGCCGGGGGAACCGTCGTCCATATTAATGCTGCCATTGCCGGTTTGATCGGTGCCTTCATGGTTGGAAAACGTGTGGGTTACGGTAAGGAATCGATGGCGCCGCACAGTCTGACCATGACCATGATTGGTGCTTCACTTCTTTGGGTGGGCTGGTTCGGGTTTAATGCCGGGTCTAATCTTGAGGCTACCGGCATGGCTGCCCTGGCCTTCGGTAATACCATGACCGCGACCGCCGCTGCTGCTTTGTCCTGGCTCTTTGCTGAGTGGATACTGAAAGGCAAACCGTCAATGCTGGGTGCTGCATCGGGTGCTGTTGCCGGTCTTGTGGCTATCACTCCGGCCTGTGGTTTTGTGGGGATTGGTGGCGCGCTGGTATTGGGTTTGTTGGCCGGGGTGATCTGTCTCTGGGGCGTGAACGGTCTGAAGCGCATGCTCGGTGCCGATGATGCCCTCGATGTCTTCGGCGTGCACGGGGTGGGCGGTATTCTTGGGGCACTCATGACCGGCGTCCTCGCCAATCCTGATCTTGGCGGGGTTGGTGTGTATGATTACGTTGCCAACAAGGTAGCCGATTATTCGACTAGCGCTCAGATGATCAGTCAGCTCTGGGCTGTCGGCACGACTCTCCTTTGGTCCGGCCTGGTCTCCGTCATCGCTTATAAGCTTGTCGATATGGTTATCGGTCTGAGAGTCACCGTTGACGAAGAACGTGAAGGTTTGGATACCATCAGCCACGGTGAGTCGGCATATAAATATTGATGGTTTAATTTTGTAAAGAAAAAGGCCCCCTCCGGAAGAACACCGGATGGGGCCTTTTGTTGTTTTCCGGGAAAATTTGCCGTTTATTGACGTACGAGTACGCTAAAGAGTTGCACCAGCTTGGGTTCGGCCTGCCCGGCGGTAGCGATGATCTCGGCGATATTGACCGGACCCAGGGCGCCGGGGTAGCAGAGATCGGTGATAATCGAGCAGGCGAAGACCTTAAGGCCGGCATGGACGGCGGTGATGACCTCGGGGACGGTGGACATGCCAACCGCATCGGCACCGATTATCCGCAGCATCTTATACTCAGCACGGGTTTCAAGGGACGGACCGCTCATACAGGCGTAAATGCCTTTCGGCTGGACCCTGATTCCGAGCCTCTCGGCAATGGCGACCGCTTTTTCCTGGAGCTTTTGGTCGTAGGGTTCGATCATGTCCGGCCAACGATCACCGAGTTCCGGATCATTGGGGCCGATCAAGGGATTGATACCGAGCAGATTGATGTGATCGTCAAGGATCATGATGTCGCCGCGCCGGTATGTTTCATTGAGGCCGCCGGCGACATTTGAGATCAGCAGTTCGCTGCAACCAAGCGACTTCATCACCCGAACTGGAAAGGTGATGTCTGCTGCCGAGTGGCCCTCGTAGGCATGAAACCGTCCGGCCATGCAGACCACCGGTGTCTCTCCCAGCATTCCGAGAATCAGCTTGCCGGCGTGATGTTCGACCGTCGCGGCGGCAAAGTGCGGGATATGGCTGTAGGGCAGCTCGATATCGATGGCGATGGAATCGGCCAGGCGTCCCAACCCAGTGCCGAGAATAATCCCGGCGGTCGGGCGAATGGTTGTTCTTTTTGAGATAAAGGTCGTACTTTCGGCGATTTTTTCTTTTAGGGTCATGGGGGCTCCTCGGGGATGACCCGATTCGTCTGGCCCCGCCATGTCGGCGAGGCCATTGCAACAGAGGGGATGAGCGGTGCTGCGGATCAGCCGACGCGCTCGGCGATCATGGCCATACCCATGCCGCCGCCGATGCACATGCTGAACAGGCCGCGCTGCTTACCTTCCCGCTGCATCATGTGCATGCCGGTTACTACCTGACGGGCGCCGGTACAGCCGATCGGATGGCCGATGGAGATGGCGCTGCCGACCTGGTTGGGCAGGTCGACGGCGATGTTCAGTTCCCGCATGCAGCCGATGGCCTGGGCGGCAAAAGCTTCATTGAGTTCAATCATATCGATGTCCCGCAAGGTCATCCCGGTCTTGTGCAGGGCGGTGCGAATGGCCGGTATCGGCCCGAGGCCCATATAGGCCGGATCGAGCCCGCCGGAGGCAAAACCCTTGATCTCAAGGATCGGCTGCAGCCCAAGTTCCTTGGCCTTTGAGGCCGACATCAGCAGCACGGCCGCTGCTGCATCATTGATACCTGAGGCGTTGCCGGCGGTGACCGAACCGTCTTTGGTGAAGACCGGGCGGAGTCGACCCATTTTTTCCATATTGGTATCCATTGGCCGCTCATCGGTGTCAACGATCATTTCACCCTGCCGGGTTTTGATAGTTATCGGCACGATTTCCTTCTTGAAATGGCCGGCCTGGATGGCCCGGCGGGCGCGTTCGTGGCTGAGGACGCTCAGTTCATCCTGCTCGTGGCGGCTGATGCCGTATTTGTTTGCAATATTTTCTGCAGTAATACCCATATGATAACCGTAGAAAATCTCGTAGAGGCCGTCAAAAACCAGGAGGTCGGTGATATCGCCTTTGCCGGTAACCTCCATGCGATATCCCCACCGCGCCTTCGGCAGGGCCATCGGCACCAAGGACATGTTTTCCATGCCGCCGGCAATGATTGCATCGGCCTGTCCGGCCATGATCGCCGTAGCCGCCAAGGTAATGGCCTTGAGGCCGGAACCGCAAACCTTGTTGATGGTAAAGGCAGCGGTTTCTTTGGGGATGCCGGCGCGAATCATCGCCTGGCGTGCTGGGTTTTGGCCCTGGCCGGTTTGCAGAACATTGCCCATGATGACTTCGTCGATGGTCAAGGGAATGGCGCTTGGGTCCCAGGTGATGGCGGCTTCAAGAGGTATCGGCCCCTGATCCTTGAGCTTTTCAGGTTTGCCCGTTTCCATCGACCCATTCAGCACCGGGCGGATGTTTTGGCGTTTCAACACCTCTTTAATGACCGCGGCACCCAGCTCTATGGCCGGTATATCCTTGAGCACGCCACCAAAACCACCGACGGCGGTGCGAGCTCCACTGACTATGACAACTCGTTCCATGATTTTCTCCCGAATAGAAATGACAGTTAACGTAAAATGAGTAACAATGTGTTCATTATATTACCGCATGATTTTAGCTAGGGGAAGGATATTTGGAAAATTATAATCGCTTGATCGCCGCCTGTGCCGGAAAAGAGTGTCAGTATTCGTTCGTTTTGGTCAGTTTAAAGAATCAGAGGCGCAGATATTGACAATAACTGCGTTGCGGGCTAATCCGTTGACATGTTTTTTCAAAAAACAACTCAACCACATGAATTATAATCGTTCTGCCACTTCGGATAACAGCAGCAATATGCAGCAATGAATGAATCTTACGAAGCGAAATTTCTGACCACAAAGGAGGTGGCAAAACTCCTTAAGGTCAACGAAAAAATGGTCTATTCGCTGGTCAATGAAAAGGGCTTGCCGGCGACCAAGATTACCGGCAAGTGGATGTTTCCCCGCCGGTTGGTCGAGGAATGGCTGGAGATGAACATCCTCAACCTTCGCCAGAACGGGGTAGAAAAGTCGGCCGATTCCGGCAGACTTTTGCTTGCCGGCAGCGATGATCTTCTTTTCGGGCAAGCGCTGACTCTTTTCCATAAAAAGGCCCACGGTATTGTCGCCTTTTTTGCGAGTCTCGGCAGCATGGGTGGAATCAAGTGTCTGCGCCGGGGTTCATGCCATATTGGGGTTTGCCATCTGCTCCAGGATGACAATAACGAGTACAATTTCGACTTCGCCGAAAAGGAGCTCGACCGCTTGCCGGTCTTTGTCAATTTCAGCAAACGCGAACAGGGCATACTGCTCCAGAAGGGTAATCCGAAAAATATCCGCTCGATTGCCGATCTTGCTGGGCCTGGCGTGCGAATCGTCAACCGATCCGTGGGCACCGGAACCCGCCTCCTGCTTGATTATGAAATTGCCAAATCAGCTATTTCCACATCGGATATTAACGGATACCGAGTTGAAGTTTCCAAACATCTGGATGTGGGTTTGGCAATTATTGCCGGTCAAGCTGATGCCGGCCCGGCGATCCGTCCGGTGGCCGGGCTTCTTGGTCTTGATTTCCTGCCGCTCCGCTGGGAACGCTTTGATCTCTTGGTCGCCCGGGAGCATTTTTTTGATCAAGGAGTACAGCAATTCTTGGGCCTGCTGCACGATCCGGCATTTCGCAAGTTGGCGGATGGATTTGCCGGCTACGATCTTTCACTTTGCGGCACAATGGTTTTTCCCGATAATGTAAGCAATGGAGAATAACACCATGAAAAGAATTGTTTTGGTAGTGGCAGGGCTGTTCGTTCTGGCAGCGGGTTTTGGCAAGCCGGTTGCGGCAGAGGAAAAAATTTTGAAAATGTCGACAACCACCAGCACCGAGTCTTCCGGGCTTCTGGATGTGCTGCTTCCGGCCTTTGAAAAAGATGAGGGAATCAAGGTCAAGGTTATCGCCAAGGGTAGTGGTGCGGCTATCCGTGACGGCATTGACGGCAACGTCGATGTGATTTTTGTCCATGCCATCGACCGGGAAAAGGAGCTCGTCGATAAAAGTTACGGCACCAAACGTTTTGCCGTGATGCACAATGATTTCATCATTATCGGTCCCGCCACAGATCCCGCCGGCCTCAAGGGTTTAAAGGATTCATCCGAGGCCCTGAAGAAGATCGCCGCAGTGCAGGCTCCGTTTATTTCGCGAGGTGACGACAGCGGTACCCATACCAAGGAACAAGAGATATGGGCCGCCACCGCACTTCCCCTTGCCGACCATGGCTTAAAACTGACCAAGGATGGCAAAGAAACGACCGTTCCCGCCAAAAAACCGGCTGCCTCCGACCCCTGGTATATCTCGATCGGCCAGGGCATGGGCAAAACCATCACCTATGCCGATGAAAAAAAGGCCTACACCCTTACCGACCGCGGTACCTATATCACTTATAAATACGGCAAGAAACCGGCCGTTGACCTGGAGATCCTCTACGAAGGCGACGCGCTGCTCGCCAATCCCTATGGACTTATCCCGGTCAATCCCGAAAAACATCCGCATGTACAGTATGATCTGGCAATGAAGTTTGCGACTTGGTTGACTTCGGCCAAGGGTCAGGCGGTAATCGCCGGATTTAGGTTGGAAGGGAAACAACTCTTCTTTCCCGATGCTCTGTAGTAAGCCGTTGTTTAAAAAATACCCACATCAGACCGATGAACCTGTTAATCGAAAGTTTCAAGGCAGCCATGCTGCTCATGCTGGCCGGGGATCATGATCTTCTGGTCATTGTCGGCTGTTCCTTGAAGGTCAGCAGTCTTGCGACAGTGTTCGCAGCCATCCTCGGTCTGCCGCTTGGTTTTCTCATAGCCTTTACAACTTTTCCGGGCAAACGCCTGGCCCTGACCTGCCTCAACACCCTGCTGGCCCTGCCGACGGTGGTCATTGGTCTCTTTGTATATGCTCTCATTTCCCGGCGGGGAATTCTCGGTTCCCTTGATTTGCTGTATACCCAGAAGGCCATGATCATCGGCCAGATTATCCTGATTATTCCGGTGATCACCACCATGACCATCGCCGCGATCAGCAGGATCGACAAACGTTATCGCACGACAGCCTTGACTCTCGGTGCAAACCGCTATCAGATGGCCTGGGTAGTTTTCATTGAGGCCCGGTACGGGGTGATCGCTGCGGTCATTGCCGCCTTTGGCCGGGTGATTGCCGAGATCGGTATTTCAATGATGCTCGGCGGCAATGCTAAGGGCTTTACCCGGACCATGACCACGGCCATGGCCCTTGAATACGACAAAGGCGAGTTCGTCCTGGCGGTGGCCCTGGGGATTATCCTCATGGGCCTGGCCTTTGCCATCAATTTGTTATTCCATCTTTTTCAAGGCAGGGTAGGGTCCGATGCTGTATGAAATCAACAAGCTGACCAGGGTACACCGGGGGCGGATCATCCTCGACATCCCGGCGCTCACCATCCCCGTCGGTAAGATCTCCTGCCTGATCGGACCAAACGGGGCAGGGAAAAGCACTTTGCTGCATCTTCTCGCCTTTCTCGATACCCCAAGCAGCGGTACGATCAGCTTCTGCTCTACCCCGGTTCGTTATGTCGAAAAGGCGTTGCAGCCTCTGCGACGGCGGGTAGTCTTGGTTGACCAGTATCCTATTCTGTTTACCGGATCGGTATTGAAGAATCTCGAGTTCGGTTTGAAAGTACGAGAAATCGAAAAAAACAGGCGAAGAGACATGATAGAAGAGGCTTTGCAGATGGTCGGCATGGAGGATTTTCTGCATGCCGAGGCACATAAGCTCTCAGGAGGTGAGACCAAGCGCGTTGCCCTGGCAAGGGCCCTGGTCGTCAAGCCGGAAGTGCTTCTTTGTGACGAACCGACCGCTAACGTCGATGCCGAAAATCAGGAGATAATCGAAAGTATCCTGGAGCGAGCCAACGGCAAGGAAAAGATCTCGATACTCTTTGCCACCCATTCCCTTTCCCAGGCTCAGCGCTTAGCCGATCAAACCCTGACGCTCAAAGACGGTCGGCCTTCTGATCTTTCACGGGAGAATGTGCTGTCGGCAAGAATAGTTGGGCAAGGTGCCGGTCGGGTAATCTGCAGACTGCACAACGATCTTCGCATAACCTTTCCCGCCGCCAGTTATTCCGGCACCACCGGCACCGTGCGGCTTTTTTTCAATCCGGAAAAAATCATCCTTTTTCGCCAGAGTCCGGGCGGAGTGTCCCCTGAAAACCTCCTGTCCGGCAAGGTGGTAAAAATAGCGGGAGGAAACGGACAAGTAAAAGTCACCATTGATACCGGAGTACAAACCAATGTCGTCCTCTCCCTGTCGGAATATGCTGAGAAACCGCCACGCATAGGTGAAGAATTTCTATTGCATATTCCTGATGAAGCAATAACGGTCGAGTAACGAAAAAAGAGTGATTGAGGTCGCCGCGAAGCACTCCTCAATCACTGGTGAGTTTGCAATGCGTGGGATATTACTTTACTGAAACCACCGGACAAGCTGCTTTAAGAATGACATACTGAGCGGTTGAGCCAAAAAGGATCTTGCCGACCTTCGAACGGCTTTTCACGCCGATCATGATTTCACTGCAATTATTTTCTGCAGCAAAGGAGACGATATCTTCCCCCGCGGTTTTAGCTCGGACCAGGAGATGGCCTTCGTTTCTGATGCCACGGTCAACCAGAAATTGCTTGGCCCTTTCCAGTTTTTCCTCGGCTTCCACCACCTGTTCCTTGGTGGTTTTGTCACCACCCGGCAGAGAGGTGACCAAATGTACTTCACCGGCAAAAGCCCTGGCGTGTTGCGCTGCAAGCTCAAGAAGATCCTTGCCGACATTGGTGCCCCTGTAGCCAACCAAAATTTTCATGCGTTCCTACCTCCAGCAAAAAGAAAACGGATTAAGACTGAGACTGTTGTAATTGTATTTTATAAACGGTACAGGCAAATATTATCATGTTCCGGCAGATGTAAAGCGTGAAAAACCGGTGATTTACAATTATTCAGATATTTACTGAACGATGTTCGTTGTTTCCATTGGATGTTCGGTAATATATCTTTGGCGCGATTGGCGAAAGTTGAGGAGATGTTGCTCAATTGTCTTACCGCTTAATTCAACGCCAAATGCCTTCTCTTCGACTTTATTACTTTTGTCCAATAGTTCTTCAAGAATTTTCAGACCCACCTCGCTGCGATAATGGGACTGTTCCCAATAGTGCTGCATGGTAGCTTTCCCAGTTACCTGAGGGATTTCTTCGCTGGTGATGCGGTTAAAACCGGAAAAATCATAGAGCCGGATATCGCATTCTCCTTGTCTTTTGGCATCGATCATTTTTACTAAGGCTCTTTTCCAGTTATCGAGATCATCAGAAAGTGTGTTCCAGTAAGATAACTCGGCCAGGGCGTGAATCGGCTGAAGATAAAAACGGAACACCGTGCCGTTTTGGCAATACTCTTCTGTCACCCGGTCGAGAAGCTGGATTGTAGCAGCAATGTCCTCGGGACTTCCCAGAGGCTCCTTTTTCTTCAGGACCTCTGCAAAGGCTTTTTCCGTGCCGCCTTCATTGCTCATGATTACTTCAAGGCATTCCCCAGACTTATGGCCGTAGTATGCCAAGAGCGATCGACAACTTTGTTCCGATTCTCCAAGTGCAATTTTCAAAGTATCACCGGTCATAGCCATGGAGACCGACCGTTTAATATTCAGGAAGGCACGTCGGATTGGGTACAATGGCCCCTCGGCAACCAGCTCTTTGCTAAAATCAGTGTTGCCGGTTTTCTTCCTGAATTGCCAGCCATAATCAAGACCCCAGACGACAAGCTCCGGGCGATAAAAAAATGCGGTGTGCTTGAGCATGTTAACAGCATCGCCGATGGAAGCGCCGCTGATTGCCAGGTTGAAAACACGCTTGCCGGAAAACAGGTGACTGTCTGTCGGCAAACCAATTTCTGTGCGTGAACTGCCAAGGAAAACAACCTCGGGCTGGTAGCGATAGGCGGCATAGGTTTTGGCCCAGGGCATAATTTTTTGCTGTGCCGGACTGAGTCGCTGCAGCAAAGGGCTGTCCCACTGGTGGATGAAATATGGA
>JAABQY010000121.1 GCA_011391225.1 Desulfobulbaceae bacterium
AATCGGGGTGTTGGCGATATATACTCCGTCGCTGTCATCCCGGTTGCCAATTCCCACCCCGTCCATGATGATCGCCACCACCGGTCCGGAAAAGGCCGCGTATCCGGCGAGAGGTTTTAGTACCTTAGAAATTCGTTCCTTGTTTTTTAAAACGATTTTCTTGAAGGTACTTATCCCGTTTACCGGGGGGAGTGTTTGCGCTGTCATTTTCTGTCCTTTTAGGGAAGTATAAAGCCGAAAGGGCCGTTTTTCTTTTCTCAAAACGATCAGATTATGGGATTCTGCGATTGCTTATTTGTTGATATTCCAGAAGCCAATGGCCGTTTCCTTTCTTTCTGACAACGACTTTAGGACAAATCTTCCGCATGGATGACCAGCAACCCTTATCACATTTGCAACTGACTTTCGTTGCCGAGAAGTTACCTTTATTTACCACTGTTTTGCAGTCCGGCATAGAAATAATGACTCCTGCCGGCTCCAGCCTCGGTCAATTTCTTGGCGCCCCGCCTGGTTTTACCGCCGAGTATCTGGCTAATGTGGTGCAGACGATCTTTCACAATGGTTGAAAGCAAAAATAACAAGGACATGCTTGGCCGCAGCAGCCTGATTTCGGTGCAACAGGCCCTGGACATCCTCCTCGACCATCTGGCAGGGATCAAAGTTCACTTTGATGCTGTCATGACCATGATTGCCGATACTCTGTATAATATGCTGGCGCTTAAGTTGCGCGGATTCGAACAATGTGATGCTCCAAAGATTTATCGAAATTTTGTCAAAGGAAAAGCCATGGTACAAGTCAACACATTCTTATATGATTTTGTCGCTTAAACGTACCGCGAAAATCGGTGTTGAAATCAAAATTATCTGGATATTGGATATACAGGGTGGATGGATTATTATATCCAAAAGACGTCAAAATTCGCCTTTTCTTAAGGAGCTGCGCCGAAAAGGAAGTAAAAAGATCTGAAAACAAGGAAAAAGCTAGATTTTGACTGTTATTATCAGTTAGATTTCCTGCCTTTCACATTCAAAACACGATTACTGGTCTAAAACGGGATTGGCTGCCAGATGATAAGTCATCGGGATCCACCAGTCCGATAAGGGGCCTTACGTCCAAACGTGCAGCTAATTGGGGGGGCCAGGCAATCCATGACTTCTCCGGGCTTGGCCATCCCGTTGGGTTCAATAACATAATGCGGCCCGGAATGAGGTCACTCAGGATAGGTTGCATTTTATGATGCAAAGTTGCACCTGCTCTGCAGCAAACGCAACCGCCGGTGATCTCCCTCACCGCCAGTGTGGGATGCTGGGATGCGATAATGATGCCGTCCAAGCCAATCTGCCCCCATTCATTGATGACCACCACAACCCTTTCTTCTTTCCCGAGACGGTCAGCAAACTCAATATAGCTGCGTTTTGCCAACTCCCAAAAACATTTCATCGTATCTCAAATTAAACTGTACTGCTCTCGGAGAGCTAAGTTTTATATATACAAATAGTGTGCCAACAGTGCATTAACTCCATGCTTACGAAGCTTTTTCTCGGTATCAAAGGTAAAAAAAAGACACAGCTAACGATTTCCATTTAGGGTTCTTTGACAGAAAGCAAACCTTGATACTTGAGCTATCGGTTTGTCACGCCCGACTGGGTTGCCAACGTGTGCAAGCCATTCCATCTATAAAAAAGTCGTGAAATTGGGGATGAGTGGTTAATTCTATATAGCGTATATTGTGGGTCATAATTTTTGCATGATCGCGTACCCAGTGGCTGATAAGCGCCATTATCGCACCGGCACCGGCAGCGTTGCCTACTCCCCGTATTCGCTCTTGGTCTGGACAGGGGAACAACCCCAGATTCTCGGCATCCTTAGGATCAAGGTAGTTACCAAAGGCACCGGCCAGAAGGACTTCACCGAGGTTTTTCACACCGAGTTCCAGCATCATGATTTCTACGCCAGCTCGAATAGCTCCCTTGGCTAATTGTATTTCCGCCACGTCTCGGCTGGTGAGCACCAGATCGTGCCCAAGGCCGCTCTGTTCCGCAAAGGCTATCACGTATTCCATACCCTCGGATCCCGAACGTAGACGGGCGCTTGTCATTGTAGAATTAAATGAGCCGCCTGGCAGGATGGCACCGGCAGTCACCAGTGCACTCACTAGAGATAACAACCCGGAACCACAAAGACCCAGAGGTTTAACCTCGCCGATAACAGTGAGTTCGGCCTCCAGTGAAAGAGGATCCAGTACTACCTTTTCAATTGCTCCTTGCGCAGCGCGCATTCCGAATGAGATATGTCCACCCTCAAATGCAGGGCCTGCTGCCGTCGAGCAACAAACCATATCCCCGACCCCAGCCAGAATCATCTCGCCGTTGGTGCCCAGATCTAAGATCAATGTCGGCGCAGTGAGCTGGTCGGCTGCAACGGCCAAGGCCACAGCCACCGTATCCGCACCAACAAAACCTGCCTTGACCGGCAGCCAATGAAGCAAGGCTTCAGTGGCGAATGTAAGTCCAACCTGTCTCGCCTTCAGTTCAATCGAAGATTTCACAATAGGGGTATACGGGGCTTGGGATAACACGACGGGGTCCAACCCCAAAAAAATGTGGTGCATGGCTGTATTGCCAACCATAACGCAATCCATAATGCGACTCATGTCAAGCCCCGCAGCCTCACAGGCCTGCTGTGCCAGACGATTGATACATTCTCTGATTTGAGATGCCAATTGCTGAAGTCCGTCGGGTTTGTCCTGGCAGTAGGCGATACGACTGATAACGTCATCGCCAACTGAGATCTGTGGATTTACGTCGGCTTCTACCGCTAGAACCTTTCCGGTGGTAAGATCAAGTAAATAGGCCACCACTGTGGTAGTCCCAAGATCGACGGCGAGCCCAAGGTATTGTCTACCCCAGCCAGGGACAACGTCAATAACCTCTCCTCCAGGCCTGGTTACAACAGTGACTTGTCCCGAGTTATCCTTCAGGGCGCCTGGGAGGGTCTGGAGGACAGAAAGAGGCAAACTGAAAGATTCCGCTCCCCCTAATGCCTCCAGCAAAAGCTCACTCATTGTAAGAGGGGTGATTAAGGAAGGAAGGGTGATTATCAGATCCTGAACCTGCAGAATGGGATCCAGCTGCAGCTCAATTTGCTGGCCGGCGGTGAGAATAACCTGTTGTCTTAATCGACTCTCTTCCGAAACAAATACTGTGCCACCCTCCGGAAGCCTGGTCTGACATGCCAAGCGTTCTCCGCTATGGGAAATCGGGCCAAGAAGCTCCAGTTCCTGGTCGGAGGGCGGGGTGCTGAGGGCGGAGGATGAGACCCGGCACTTACCGCACAAGCCCTTGCCGCCGCAGGTCGCTACAAGTGCAACTCCAGCTTTTCGCGCCAGTTCAAGGATGGTGTCGTCTTGTTCAAACCTCATTCGGCGGCCCATCGGTTGAAAGACTACCTCTTTGGTTGCTTTTTCGACGGGATGATGCCTCATGCTGCGATGTTCATTATTTTTTTAATAACTCGCACCGCATCAACTGCGTCAGTGGCATATCCGTCGGCGCCGCATTCTCCAACAGAAAATTTTTTGGTTACCGCTGCACCGCCGCAAATTAACTTCACTTTGTCCTTCATATCGCTGGCTTTAAACGCTTCTATAGTACTTTTGACGTGAGGGTCACCAGTGGTGAGCAGGCTGGACATACCAACTATGTCAACATTATGTTCCCGAGCTTTTGCTACAAATTGTTCCGGAGTAACGTTTTCACCGATATTAACAACTTCGAAGCCTGAACTTTCCAACAACAGCATTACAAGGTTTTTGCCGATGTCGTGCAGGTCACCAAATACAGTGCCTATAAGCACTTTTCCTAACTTTTTTGCACCTCCTTCCTTCCCTACGAGAAGTGGTTTGATAATGTCGACACCGGTTTGCATTGTACGGGCTGCCATCATCATCTCGGGTACAAATATTTTCTTGGCTTCGAAACGGGCACCTACTTCTTTCATCGCTTCGATCATATAGTCATTAATAATTACCTCGGGCTCGACTCCATCATCTAGGGCAGATTGAACTAAGGCAACTATATCTTTACGTTTTCCACTGAGAACTGCATCTTTGATTGCTTGTAAATCTGCCATCTTTTACTCCTTTTTAAAGTGCTTTGATTCTTGTTAGTCTTCTAGGGGGAATTGCTTCCGATAGGCCGAAATAAAGTTCATGGAGAATTCGTCTTTGGCCAGCATCAGGTCGCACAAAATCAGGGTCTCTTTGATCAGCCAGTTGGTGGGGTCTGTGATTGGACAGGTAAGTCCTCTCATCACGGCCATGGCCAGAAAAATGCAATTGACAAAAGGCCGATCCGGCAGGCCGAAAGAAACATTACTTGCACCGATAGTCTGATTGACTCCGAGCTTATCCCGTATCTGGCCCAAAGCGTCCAAAGCACTGAGTCCGGCCTGATCGTCAGCAGCAACACTCATGGCCAGGGGATCTATAATAATATCTTCCAGAGGGATGCCCAACTTGACTGCCTCATTTATTATCTTGTCAGCAATGGCAAGACGGGTGGGGACGTCCTTAGGTATGCCCTTATCGTCCATTGTCAGACACACCACTGCAGCTTTGTAATGGGCCACCAGAGGGAGCACTTCCTTGAGTTTAGCCTCTTCGCCATTAACTGAGTTTACCAGGGCTTTCCCTTCATAGTTGGCCAAGCCGACAGCCAGAACCTCAGGATTTGCCGAATCAATACAAAGAGGCGCGTCGGTGATCTCTCGCACTGCCTTAATTGCTAATACCATAAGAGCCTTTTCGTCGGTGCCGGAGAGGCCGACATTAATGTCGAGCACCTGGGATCCGGCCTCCACCTGACGACGGGCTTCCTCCTGCAACAGGCTCATATCACCTTGTTCTAATGACTGAGCCAGCTTCTTGCGTCCAGTCGGGTTAATACGTTCGCCGATAATTACGACCGGCCGGCCGCACCCGATAATTACTTCCCGGGTGGGGCTCCATATTTTTGTTTCCATTTTAAAGTTGTTCTCCTGTTAAATTACCCTCTCTGCAATCTGACCGAATTTTTTCGCTGTCTGCAGGGCTATACGTACATTTTTATCGGGGACGCCAAACGTCAGGCCAACGGTGTCTATAGAGTAATTTGTTAAAGGATCGCCTTGATCAATAGCATCTTTGACCGCAGCTTCTACATCCTCAGGAGTACCGTTTTTCATCAATACAGGACTGATTCTGGCATTAAAAGCTATATGGTGCCCCAGAATTTTACGAGATGCCGCAAAATCGGTACCAAAGCCAGCTTCAACAAAGACAAGGTTTTTTACTTTGGCGTAATGCTTCACTACAGCATCTAGGCTGCCACAGTGATGAATACCGAAAGGATAGCAGGCTTCAGCCAGTATGTTGTCATAGGGCAGGCCAAACTCCAGGTATGTATCACCAGAGATTTGTTCTACGGTACAGTTTGCTACGCAATAGATGCTGGGATCACACATTGGTGTAACGTCCGCAGCTCCGGTACCGGTGATAGGGTAGACCAGCTTCCATAAGGAGATCATGCATTGAGCACAAAAATTGAGAAGACGATGACAGAATTCTGGGTCCTCATAATAATCAATATATAGTTCGTCACCACGCAGTTTTAGCGCCAGGTTCTGTACACCTGTCGTATTTATGTCACCCACCACCTTGCCGTATGTAGACTTGAGGTAATTGACTTGTTCGAGGATCTCTTTCATCGGAGAAACTTGTGTCAAATCGGGCACAGTCAGTTTATCACATTGTTCTTTCGAAAGATTTAAGGGCATAGCCCAAGGCAGGGCATCATCCTTAAATATGATCTCACAGCCAAAAATGGCCGGTAACATTACCATGCCAAAAGTTATTAATGGTTTAGGGGCCGGATCGGGATTTCCCAGGCCAACGTCCCCGAAGCGATCATACAGTGCTTTTTGCATCTTATTTTGTGTTTCAACCCGGCATTTTGGGTCGTAGTAATAGTCACGCCCGAAACCAATGCCATAATTTTGAGACCACCAGTCAGGATAGAAACCGACTCCCAATCGGATGTGCTTGTTACTTGTCATATCTTATCTCCTCACACAGAAATTCATATTCAAGCTAACATTACAATTGTTCTGCCAGCCTATTAATAGATTTCTTTATAGTTACAGCTAGTTCATCTAATTCAATATGCAATTAATCCCATCTTTTAGGTCTACCGGGCAGACGATTCAGGCGACGGGTACATGCCTAGATTGACAGAGTTTCCAGGAGTTATAACACGCACGAATTCACTGTCAGTCCCTGAGAGAAGATCAAAAAGCCATGATTTGTCTGCCTTGATCTCCCTAACCGAAAGACCGAAAAGTTCAGCCATTTCTCTGGCATATTCCCGGTGATGACTCAGCAGACCGGCAGTGTTTTCGACCAGAACCACCTCATTGTAGCCCTTGAGTATTTCCGTAGCCATCCACAGAGCATCTTCCTTGCCGTACTTTTCCACTGATGCAAAATATTCAGTATACGGTGTCAGACCATGATCGATCCAGCCTGGGCTCAGGAAAAAGGCATCGCCGCTCCCCGAACAGGCATTGCCGGGACAAAGGCCTAAAAGAAGCGGTATGCAGTCGTGGGCCAGAGGTACAATGAGTTTCAGTCTCCTGGAGGATAAATTTTCCAGCCCGCCGCCGCAATATCCATAAAGAACAACGACTGACTCAATGTTTTCATTTTGCTCCAGAGCAGCCAGAGATTCCTTCACTTTTTCAAGCAGGAACTTGGGGTCCCGGTGAAAGTTCTGCTCAAGGTAAACGATCTTTGATTCTTCTATACCCAGAGCCGACAATTCGGGTTCGAAAACCTTACAGGAAATGACGCCAGTTTTGGGCGGCAATTTCACCTTCATGCCAGCACCCCACGCACGATAAAAATACAGATACTGCCAAATATTAAGAGGTAGTTCACCTTAGAAAGTCTGTCTGAGCAAACGAATACTTGCAAAATTGCGCTCATTAACCATTTTTTCGCAGGAAGCCTGTTGTATCAACTGTTCTTAGATTCTTCAATTCTTCAGCAGTAGGTTCGGGAACAATCTTCACATCCTGGGAAACCTTCAAGTTCCAGCCGGTGTTTTCCTTGACTTTGTCAATGGTGGTGAAGGGAAAGTAGGCGTCCAGATAAAATTCCTTGGTTTGTGGGTCTGGGCGCAAAATGCCCAGGGTTGAAATGATGGCAGACGGTCCGCCACCCACGAATCCGCAACGCTCGCGTCTGTCACCGCCGTCCAAATACCCTGCACTGGAAATGTAGTCCACTTTCTCCATAAATCGTCGTTTCTCATGGGAAGCCATGATCAGGTAGTGCTTGCAGCCCACTGAGATGTCGCTGGCTCCGCCACTACCATTGAGACGTACCCGGGGAGCCAGGTACTTGCCCGCTTTCCAAGGTGGTTCATCCCAGATACCGGTGGTGTTGACGTTACCGTACTTGTCAACCTGGGCCGCCCCGATCACCGCGTTGTCGGCCCGTCCCGACAGCACCAGGAAGCCCAAGGCATCGATGGCATTGGTAAAGCTGGTGGCATTGGTTGATATACGGTTGCATTCTATGCCCCAGGGCAACCCACCCACCGGGGTGGAGCCGTAAATGCCACCTTCGGTAAAGGCTCTCAAGTTGGGGGCATGGTTCAATTTGGCAAAGTAACCGGCCAGCATAGGCAGGCCTACGCCGAAAATAATCAATTCACTGTCTTTGATCTCGCGGCCGGTTGTAACGGCCATGAATTCTTGCTTAGTATATTCCATCTTCTCTACCCCTTTTTCCTATCCTGCAGTTCACGGATGTTTGCATCGGTTCTGAGCCACTTGCGGTAAGGATCCATTAGGAACGCGGTTCCGGTTTGGGAAATTTTTTCAATTTTTTCCTTGCCGATGAGTGCCATATATTCCTCGTGACTATTCCAACTATTAACCCATTGATCGCAAAACTCCTTAGTATCGGCTTCGGTCTTCATCATTTTATTCATGTAAAACATATGGTCTTCATCGCTGTCGTAGAGACCGGGGGACGACTGGGGCCATGCTGCATAGGGCCAGTAGACCACTGCGTCGACAACCTCGGAGATGATTCTGACCAGGTTGGGGTACTGGCGCATACAATCGGTGTGAACGATCTGGTCGGCAACGAGCACCACCTTGTCAGAAGCCCGGGACATTTCGAAACGATTCCACTCGGTGCCGAGCATGATGGCATTGCCGTAAATATCGGCCATGGTTACGTGAATAGCAGCCACGTCGGGTCTGATCGTTCGAAAGGCGCCGTATTTTTTTCCGGTGAAAGGGTCTGTGACTTCGGGAATTTTCCGGGTGCACGGGTACTCGTCCGGATGGTCGGCTGAACACCACTGCTGGTCATTGTGAATGCAGACTGTTGCCGGCACGAATGGCCAGTTCATGGCACCTCCGAAAAACCGCAAGGCCATGGCGCCGTTGGAGTAATCTTCGATAAGAGTTTTACCGCTGACGACTGCGCGGTTGAGCCCGGCTGCAAACCCGTAGACTTCCAGCCCGGAGAATCCCACCTCAATCCGCTTCACTGCGCCCACAGCCGCAAGGAGGTTGATCTGTTGTGAACCACAGTGACAGATTACATTCAGATCTTTACGTCCTTGTTTGACCATTTCCTTGCCAAAAGCGATGGAACACGAGCCCACAGGCAGGGCCGCCCCATTGCAATAGGTCATCCCATCCCACGTATAAGTGGTCACAGCCTCCTGAATTGACATTAATTTGTTTTGCACGCTCAATCTCCTTTCAATAGATAGATGTAGTGTTTCTTCACGGTACTAACAGTTTCTGCGGCAGGCATTGATGTCACTTTCCAATACCCTAAACCTCCCTCTATATTTTTCCAGGGTGATCAATTGACACCGGCTTTGCAATCGATATTGGATTCCCCGCTGATGAAACGCACCGGCGGCAATTTCCATTAAAAGCCAACCGTGATCGGTGTGGAATATGCCTTTGGCTCGTGTTACCCTCAGATCTAAATCGGCTGCCAAACTCTTAAACAAATGGTGTAATTTTCGGTAGACAAAAACAGTTCCTGCCGGCCATGTCCAGCCGGATTGTGCATACGGTTCGTCTGTGTTCGCAGAGGTGTGCGGTTGAAACATCCTGTCCGGCACCTGCAAGG
>JAABQY010000122.1 GCA_011391225.1 Desulfobulbaceae bacterium
TGAAAAACACGATCCTTCTTATCGGAGAAACCGGCAGCGGAAAGGAAGTGATAGCTAATGCCATTCACCGGTGCTCCCCGAGGTCAAACGAGCCCCTGATCAAAGTGAACTGCGGAGCGATACCGGAGAATCTCATCGATAGTGAACTTTTTGGTCATGAAAAAGGGGCCTTTACCGGTGCCATTGAGCAGAAAAGAGGCCGTTTTGAAAGGGCCGATAAAGGAACCATCTTTCTCGATGAAATTGGCGAGTTGCCTTCTTGGGCTCAAGTCAGATTATTGAGGGTGTTGCAGACCCAGGAGGTCGAACGCGTCGGCGGCTCCTCTCCCATACGTCTGGATATCCGCGTCATTGCCGCAACACATAGGGATTTGCAGCAGATGGTACGGGAGGGTGAGTTTCGCGAAGATCTTTGGTTCCGCATCAGCGCCTTTCCCATTCATATTCCACCTCTTCGCCGGCGAAGGATGGATATACCGGAACTGGTTGAACATTTTTTACGCAAAAAATCTCAAGAACTGGGTCTTTCTATGGTGCCGCCGCTCGCTTTAAGCGCTATCGTTCAACTTGCCGATCATACCTGGCCGGGAAATGTCCGAGAGCTTGAAAATGCCGTGGAGAGAGCTTTAATTCTACACCGGCAAGGTTCTCTCATGTTTCAAGAGTTGGAAGCGGATCACCTTAAAGACCGAATAGCAATTCCAGGCAAGGCCAGTCAGCACCTTGGAACACTCGATGAGGTCGTCCGTCAGCACATTGTCCAAACCCTGTCTTCCACCAAAGGGAGGATAAATGGTTCAAAGGGCGCAGCTGAAAGACTTGGTGTTCATCCGAATACGCTGAGAAGCAGAATGAGAAAACTGAAGATTTCCTTTGGCCGAAAAAAATTAAATAATAGCCAGGAAGATTGAGGAAATTTACAAATCCGTCTTGACCGTTTTTGCAACTTTTCGCAAACCATGACCGCATTTCAGCTTGCACACTGAGCATTTGCCTAGACACATGTTGCCGTCTCCGCACATATACCCACAATTGCCGCACCCATGATGAGGTGCAATTCCTTTGCCGCTGATGCGGAAGCCAAAACCGTCAGAGTCAACTTTGATGGGTTGTACATTTTTGCACAAAACCTTGTTTATGATGTATTGAAAACCATCAATTTCGAACACTGCATCGGATTTTCGTGCTTTTTCTAAAGCGACGCCGAAAGTGCGAATACCGCAACCGCCGATTTTCACAAAGAGCCGGATGGGTGTCTTCTCTTTATCTTTGAAGTGTTCAGCTAACAACTTGGTCGCTTTTGGGGTTACTTCTATAACAGTTGTCTGCATTTAAAATGCCTCCAATTACAACGGTAGTAAAACGCGGCAACTCTCAAAAACTTGAGTCTCAACCATGAAGAGAAGCACCGTTCAATAGCCAAAGGGTGGAAAAGGATAAAACTGGACCTCATTCAAGACATTTTCCGTTAGCAATCTGTATTGCAATGTAAACAAAACTGAGGGAAAGGTGTTCGCCAAGAGCTGGAGTGCGATAATCGGCGGAGTGGAAATGGTTTGAAATTCTATGCGGGTGGTTGGCAGGTCAAAGGTAGATTCGGTCACTCCTTCTATATCTTCTGCGGTTCCCCAATGGTCCAAGCACCAGTCAACCTGAGAAAAAAAACCGAAGCTTTCATAGTTGTCTACGGCGCGATTAAGAGACGTAAGCTGCGGTTCGATAACTTTTGTCGTTTGCAGATGTATGCGAATTTTATCAATTGTTGCATAAATGAGGGTTTGCGGCTGTTTGCCGGTGTATTTGGGGGTCAAATAAGTCAAAAATCGAGCTTTACTCGTTTCATCCAAAATAGGAATCGAACAATTCAGCAATGATAACAGTATAATGGAATCATTCAGAGGTAATGTCAGGATGTTGGGAAGATTGATAATAGAATTTAGCGAAAATCGGTGGTGTCCGGTACTAATCTCAGGTTTGGCCTTAAGATACGGAACAATAGTATTGGCGTTAGTCCTGAAATGAAGCTGATTGAGCACATATTTTATGATTTGCGGCTTGCTCGAAAGATCATTATCAGAGGCTTGCGAGAAGTTGGCAGGATGCTTGTTGCTTGAGTGTGCTGTATTGACCATTTTTTTTGTTGCTGGAGATTTTGACAGCTTAGAAAGGAAAAGGCGAATGGAAGGGGAAGCTCTAAAGACCATATCAAGATTGGACTTTTTTGGCATGCATGCCGGTTACCCAGGCCCGGGCTCTTTTGACAAAGTCTCGAGTGTCTTCATCTTGCCTGAATTTTCCCTTATTACCAATACCCCAATGGACAATTTCAGCAAATTTACGGAGAAACTTTTTTGTTGGTCTGATTGCCGGGTAGCCCAGGACCATCATATCATACATATCAAACTCTGGAGGGACACCAAGATACTCTTTAATAAGGCATGAACTGTAGGGTGTTTGCACTGCCGAGTACCATTGGGCGCCAAGTCCGAAAGTTGCAGCCGCTAATATGCCGACATAAGCTACTATATAATCGACATTGTCAATGGCTTTTGCCGAGCCTTTGCCGTGATGGATGATATAATGCTTTTTCACCAAAAAAGCGTTGACAAAGGAGCGGTTACATGTAATTTTACATTTCGAACTGGGGGGCAGGGAAAGTGCCATTATAGCTATATTTGCAGCCGATGAGGGCAGCTGCTTCCCGGTTTTGGGTGTGCTCTCCGATCGTTTCAACGCTCGCTTGCTCCTTACCTGTTTCCCTATACGTTTTTGAGTGCCTACGCTATCCAGGAATTGTATTGAGGGTATGGAGACGCCACCTGGCTTCTTACAACCATCGCGGCTGCCGGGCAAGTATTTTTGTTTTGTTCTCATTGGCACTGGTTTTGATGCGGTCTGACTACTGTACGCTCTGGCTGTCGTTGACTTCTTCCCGAAAACCATGGCTGGCAGCGTCATTGGCTTGTTGACGGTGTTTGTGGGAATCGGCTCGATTCTTTCGCCGATAGTTTGCGGTTGGACTATTGATAGATATGAAACATTTTACTGGGTATTTAATCTTGGTTGCGCCGTCGCAATTTTATCGATAGTATTTTTATTACTTTTATATGCCCAGGTTGCAGCCATTCGGCGAAGAACGAGAGATGCAATTGCTTTCTGTTTGAAAGTTAAAACAGAGCTTTTCAGGCTAAAATATTTAAGAGCCTTGATGAAAGAGGAGATATTCAGCATTTCAAACACAGAGCAACCTTGCAGCATGGAAGGAGGAATGTTGCAAGGAGACATCCAGTAGCGGGCGTTCGTCAGCAAACAACATTAAAGGAGGCTGTATAATGAAAAAGATATTGTATTCCGGTACCTTGGTTATAGCTATTTGGACACTTCTCAGCATTACCCCGACGCTTTCTTTTGCAGCAAATGTTACCATGAAATACGCAAACTTCTTTCCACCGACTCATAGCCAGAGCAAATTGGCTGAAGCCTGGTGCAAGGCGGTTGAAGAAAAGACGGAAGGCAGAGTAAAAGTAGAATATTACCCGGGCGGCAGTCTTCTCAAGGGAAAACAGATTTATGACGGACTTGCCGACGGTATTGCCGATATCGGTTTTTCAGTGGCTGCGTACACCGCTGGCCGATTTCCGACGGTATCCGCTTTTGATCTGCCTTTCGGGTACCCATCCGGAGTTGTCGCAACAAAGGTTGTAAACGACGCTTACAATACGCTCAAAGCTAATGATTTCAAGGATACCAAGCTGATGTATCTGCATGCCCACGGTCCCGGCTTGATCAGCACCAAAAATAAAGAGGTCAAGGCCCTTGAAGACCTGAAAGGACTGCGGATTCGTTCCACTGGTATGAGCGCCGAGATGGTCAAGGCACTTGGGGCAACGCCGACTGCTATGGAAATGCCTGATGCCTATGAGAGTCTTGAGAAAGGCGTTGTCGACGGCAGTGCCCATCCGGCAGAGGCCAGTCTTGGCTGGAAGCTTGGGGAAGTGACAAAATATATGATTCAAAGTTTTTCTTCTGCCTATACCACCACCTTTTTTGTGGCAATGAACAAGGATAAGTGGGCGGCACTCGACCCCAAAGATCAGCAGGCCATCGAGGCCATTAACAAGGAATGGATCGCTAAACACGGACAAGCGTGGGACGATAGCGATAAAGCGGCAACCGAAGCATTCCTGAAAAAAGAAGGGAATGCAATTGTTAAGTTGGAAGCCAAGGAGTCAGAGCGTTGGGCAGCAGCAGTTGCGCCACTCATTGACGAGTTTGGTGCAGGTCTCAGCAAGAAAGGCGTTGACGGTCCGAAAGTCGTCAGCACTATCAGAGCATCCTTGAAAGCCAACAAATAACTGATCCCGTTTAATCATAAACCATAGAAACCGGTAGCCTTACAGCCGCCGGTTTCTATGACGCAAATGTTTTTTTTAGGGAGATGCCGGTGGCAATACAATCATTTGAAAAATTACTTCTCATCCTCTCGGACAAGCTGAAGATAGTTGGTGCCGCTGCTCTCTTCGGCATGGCTCTTCTTACCGGCGCCGATGTTATTGGACGACTGTTTAAATTCCCTATCTTTGGGTCCATCGAACTGGTCAGCTTCATGGGAGTCATTGCCGTTGCCATGGCCTTGCCGGTAACCCAGCTTAACAAAGGTCATATCGGCGTCGAGCTCTTTGTTGACAAACTGCCGAGGAAGGGCCGGTTGTTCTTTGAACTGTGCACTGAGACCGTCACTCTGGCGCTGTTTGTCGTCATTACCTGGCGCATGTTTCTTTTCAGTTTTAAGCTCAGGGCCTCGGGTGAAGTGTCGATGAACCTGCATCTGCCTGAGTATGGGATAGTTTTTGTTCTGGCCTGTTGTTGTGTTGTGCTCTGTCTGGTCATCGTTTCATCCATAATACAAACCTTTACCAAATTGAAAAAAACATGAGCCCGACAACACTTGGCGTTATAGGAATTATTTTTATGGTCGCGGTCTTTATGACGCGAATGCCGGTCGCCTACGTTATGGCCATGGTCGGTTTTGGCGGCTTTGCCATGCTGACGTCTCTGCAGGGCGGCCTGAATCTGCTTGCCAAGGATTTGTACGAGGTTTTTTCTTCCTACAGCCTGACAACTATCCCACTTTTTATTCTCATGGGCCAACTGGCTTTTAACGCCGGCATCAGCAGCAAACTGTATGCCTCTGCCTACAAATTTTTTGGCCACACCAAGGGTGGTCTGGCCATTGCCACGGTTTCCGCCTGCACGGCCTTCGGCGCGGTGTGCGGATCGAGTGCGGCAACGGCTGCGACCATGGCAACCGTCGGTTTACCGGAAATGCGCAAATTCGGTTACAGTGATGCCCTGGCCGCCGGTTCGGTGGCCGCAGGCGGTGGCCTCGGGATGATCATGCCGCCGAGTGTCGTACTGATCATCTACGGTATTCTCACCGAACAATCCATAGGCAAGCTGTTTATGGCTGGAATCATTCCCGCCATCGTCGTGACGATACTCTTCATAATCACTGTTACCATCTGGTGCATGATCCGGCCCGAGGACGGGCCCCGCGGTGAAAAATTCACCTGGCTGGAGAAACTGAAATCACTGTCCGGGATGAGTGAAACCCTTCTGGTCTTTGTTGCGTGTATCGGAGGGCTGTTCTTCGGTATCTTTACCGCTACCGAAGCCGCCGGTGTCGGCGTCCTCGGCGTGCTCTTCGTTGCAATAATTCGTCGGCAGCTAAGCTGGGAAGGGTTTGTTGATGCCCTTTACGAAACCCTGAAATCTTCCTGTATGATCATGATGCTGGTGGCCGGGGCCACGGTTTTCGGCAAGTTTCTCGCGGTAACCCGCATTCCCTTTGATATCGCCCAACTTATCGGTGGTTTCAACCTGCCGCCGCTTGTTGTGCTCTTTATGGTTATTCTGGTTTATTTTGTCGGCGGCTGTTTTATGGATTCACTAGCCTTGGTCATGTTGACCGTGCCGGTTTTTTTCCCGCTGGTCAGCGGTCTTGGTTTTGATCCCATCTGGTTCGGCATCATCATTGTCATGGTGACCGAGATGGGGGTCATCACCCCGCCGGTCGGACTTAATGTGTATGTGGTCTACGGTGTATCGAGAGGCCTTGAGGGCGGGGCGATGGCGCTTGAGACAATCTTTAAGGGCATTGCCCCTTTCATGATCGCCGTGCTTATTGGAATTATCATTCTCACCATCTTTCCCTGGTTGATTCTCGTTTTGCCCAATATGATGTATTGATCTGCGATGTTCAAGAACCGCAAAAGGCCCCTGCGCAACCTTTTGCGGAGGGGCCTTTTGCCTTTTTGGGCATGTTACTTGGAGATTGTCACAGCAGAGGATGCGGGTGCAAGGGTGAAGAAGAATGGATGACGATGCATTGTATGAATGCCCCATGCCCGAGACATTTCGGGATAAATTCGCTGTTACCGTGTTTCTTGCCTGGCTTTTCTACTTGGGTTTTGTCAGTCGGGTAATTTTTGGACCGCTCATGCCGGAGATCGAAAAAGATCTGGGACTGAATCATGTTGAGGCTGGTGCCTTGTTTTTTCTGTTATCCTTGGGTTATATGCTGGCACCGGTCTGTTCCGGGTTTTTTTCATCGCGAATCAACCACCAGGGGACCTTGAAACTTTCCGCCTGGCTGGTTGGCATTGCCCTGTTATCCTGCCTTTTTGTTGATGGTTTCTGGGGAATGGGCTTCCTCCTTATGCTCACAGGCTTTGCCGGAAGTCTGCATGTGCCATCGGCTATTGCGACGATCACTGCAGAAATTCAACGATCCGACTGGGGTAAGGGTTTGAGCGTCCACCAATGTGCGCCGCCGCTGAGTTTTGTTTCAGCACCGCTTCTCGTCGCTCTCCTGTCGCAGTGGTTGACCTGGCGGCAGATTATTGCCTGTTGGGCGCTTGTCGCCTTGCTAACGGCTCTGCTTTATACCTTCCGAGGAAAAGGTGGAGAGTTTCCCGGTCGGGTCATCAATCCTGCGACGATTAAGAAGATCGGGGCGCTGCCTTCCTTCTGGTTGATGGTTATACTTTTTTCCCTGGCGATGGCCGGGAATGCCGGAATTTTTGCCATGCTGCCGCTGTTCCTCGTAACCGAGCGGGGCTTTGATTTGAGCCTGGCTAATACCCTTATCGGCCTTTCGCAGCTCTCGGGGATAGCGGCGATTTTTGTAGCCGGGATACTGGTCGACACATTTGGGCAAAAGCGGGTTATGGGCTTTTCGCTACTGTTTACTGCGATTTTAACATTTGCCATCGGGGTGGCCAAAGGCTGGCTTTTAATTGTTGTTCTTTTCCTCCAGCCGGCGGTATTGACCATTTTTTTTCCGGCGGCCTATGCCGCTTTGTCACGGATTACCCACCCGTCAATGCGGTCGGTGACCAGTGCCATGGGCCCGCCTCTGGCCTTTCTCATCGGCGGGGGAATCATACCGGCAGTCATTGGTCGGCTGGCCGAGTCCTGGTCCTTTGCCGGTGGAATCCTATTTGCTGGCATTGCCATGTTTGCCGGACCTTGCCTGGTCTTTTTTCTCCACCTAGGTGCCTTTGATGATGAAAATGGGTGTTAATCTCGGCAAAAGATTGATAAGCGAGTCGGTGATCTTGCAGAGCGCAGTGAATGTTTGCGGCGAAGGAGGAAAAAATCGTGCAATATTGCAGTACGTTATTAATATCTGGGGATTATTGCAGGTGCGGTAATCCCCAGAACCAATTATTGGAGATATGAAATGCTAAAACCTATTCAAGCCATTTTATTTGCTACCGATCTGACCTCGAACTGCCAACAAGCACTTGATTTTACTAACGCCATGGCCACCCGATTCAAGGCCACCATCTACCTGCTGCACGTCATAGAGCAACTGCCGGAAGGTGTCGATGGGCGGCTCAAAGATCTGCTTGGCCGACATAAGTGGGAAGATCTGGTCAATGCTCAGCAAGCCAATGTGCACCGGTCGCTTACTGGAAAAACCTCAGTCAACAAGATGGTGCGCAATGAAATCCAGAATTTTTGCAAATTGGTTGGCATTGATGATGAAGTCATTGATCTCAAATCGCGGGAGATCTTTATCAGTCAAGGTGATGTAGCTGAAAATATCATCGCCCACGCTAAGGAAAACAAGTGCGACTTGATTGTCCTCGGTGCCAAAAAGGGCCTTTTTTCGAAAACCTCTGTTGGCTCCATAATTAAGTCAGTTCTTAAAAATACGAGAATCCCGGTGACGGTCGTGCCAAGAACCGACAGTTGAGATTAGCCCGGTAGAGCAGCACAATATCGCACTGAGCGATAATTTCATGAACGGAAACAATACTATCAAGCTGTATACCCTCAGCACCTGTGTACACTGTAAGGCGCTCAGGGATTATTTTCTTCTACGCAATCTTTCCTTTGACTACGTCGATGTTGACCTGCTGGAAGGGCCAAAACGGCAAGAGACCCTGAAGGAAGTTCGCAAGTTTAATGCTCGCTGCTCGTTTCCAACAACGGTAATCGATGGCCGAGTGGTTGTCGGTTTTAAGGTGGATGAATTGCAAGAGGTTTTGGATTCTTTACGAATAGAGAGGGGAGAGCCATGAAAACTGCAGAATTGGGCAGTTTGGTAAAAATTCAATATTTTATACGCCTTGCAGATGGCAGCAATGCCGAGAGCCATAAGTCTTATAAGCCGCTTTCCTTCAAGATAGGCTCCGCCAAGGTCTTTAAAAAGCTTGAGGAAGGTGTCATTGGCATGCAGGTCGGCGAGAAACGACGCATTCCGGTGAGGGCCGATGAGGGCTATGGCATGTATCAGAAGGAACTTGTCTTGAGGTTGGAGAAAAAGGTTTTTCCAGCGGATATCAAGCTCGTGCCGGGACGCACCGTACAGTATCAGAACCGGGATGGGGAAAGGGTCAATTTTATTGTCAACGAGGTAACCGACAAGACTGTCACGGTTGACGGCAACCATCCTTTGGCCGGTCTCAATCTGGTGTATGAGTTGGAGATGCTTGAGATATTGTAGCCGGCAGCATCGCGGGCTTGCTCATCTGCCGGGTTTTCGTAGGTAAAAGCAGCAAGGAATATGAAA
>JAABQY010000123.1 GCA_011391225.1 Desulfobulbaceae bacterium
CACCATCCGGCGCTGGTGGTAGAAGGCCTGAGAAAACTCCGTCGCGGCAGCTTGAAGATATCGGCATCGAACGCCCCGATCCGGCAATTGAAGAGCGGCGGACCGATGACCTGCCACCCTCTTCCCCCTCACACCGGAGGGCAGCCGTCGACAAACCCCGGCGCTGGTGGCTATATCTGTTGTTGTTTTTTTTCATTATCCTCGCCGCCTGCGCTGCCGCCGGCTACTATGAAGCACAAACCTCCACCCTGCAGGCTCGCTATCTCAGTGCCTTTGCCGCAAAACTGAACTTCCAGGTGGCCAAAGGCGCCAGCGACTCCATTGTCTTCCCGAAAAAAGGTCCCTATGACCTGCGTCTCGGCTATGTCAAACTGCCAACAATACTGGATAAACTCCGGCAAAAAGGTCTGGAGATTTCCAGCCAGGCCCGTTTCAGCGACGATCTGCGCCGCTATGCCGAATTCGGTTTTAATATCCCCTACAACGAGAAAAGCCAGGCCGGATTACATATCCTCGATGCCACGCAGCAGACGATGTACGAGATGATCAACCCGAAACGCGTCTACCCAAACTTTGCTGCCATTCCAGCAGCGGTAGTCCAGGCGCTGCTTTTTATCGAAAACCGCGATCTGCTGTCCGGCGACTTCCCCAAAGTCAACCCCGCCGTCGATTGGGGCCGATTTTCCAAAGCACTGATGGTCAAGACCGGCGAGCTGGTCAATATTACTTTGCCTGCTATGGGTGGCAGTACCCTTGCCACCCAGACGGAAAAATTTCGCCATTCCGACAACGGCATAACCTCTTCCATAACCGACAAGTTTTACCAGATGGCCTCGGCCAGCGTCCGCGCCTATAAAGGCGGCGAGGACACCTCCGCATTTCGCAAACAACTGGTCCTCGACTATGTCAATTCCGTACCCCTTTCCGCCGCTCCGGGCGCCGGTGAAGTGAACGGCCTAGGCGACGGCCTGTTTGTCTGGTACGGCACCGAATTTGCCGAATTGAACCGACTGTTGCACGAAAAAGAAACCACAGGACGGACACTCGAGCAGCAGGCCAGGGTCTTAAAGCAGGTCCTCAGCCTGATGATCGCTCATCGTCGGCCGTCCTTTTATCTTATGAAGGGCCGCAGCGACTTGGCAATCCTCAGTAACAGCTACGCCAGGCTCCTGGCGCAAAGCGGCTATATTTCACCGGCCCTCGGCGAAGCGGCCCAGACCCAACCGCTGGTTTTTCGTAATTTTTCTGAAAATCCGGCGGCACCGCAAATTCCCACCAACAAAGGAATCAATGTCGTTCGCAATCGTCTCGGCACCCTTTTCGACAGCTCTTTGTATGATCTCGACCGCATGGACATGACCGTGGTCACGACCTTGAATGCCAAACTGCAGGAGGAGGTCAGCTGGTATCTGCAAAGCCTGCGAACCAAGACCGGCGCCGAAGCCATGGGGCTTATCGGCAAACACCTCCTGGCCGCCGATCAGGCCGAGGCCCTCAGCTACAGTTTCACCTTGTTTGAGCACACCCCGAAAGGCAACGTCGTGCGCGTACAGACCGACACCACGGAAATGCCCTTTGATATCAATGAAGGCAGCAAACTGGAACTGGGCTCGACCGCCAAGCTGCGCACCCTGACCACCTATCTGGAAATTATTGCCGAACTGCACGCGGAGATCGTAAAACTCCGACCGACCGAGATCGAAGAATTCAACCAGCAGCGCCCGGACGTCCTGACCTCCTGGGTTTGTGCGCAAATTCTGCAAACTCCACGGCTGGCCCTCAGAACTCTTCTTGAAGCCGCCATGGAACGCCCCTACTCGGCAAACCCGGATGAACAGTTTTTTACCGGCGGCGGCCTGCATGTCTTTAATAATTTCAGAAAAGAAGACGATAACCGCGTCGTCACCGTCACTGAAGCGCTGCAAAACTCCATCAATCTGCCTTTTATCCGGATCATGCAGGATATTGTCAACACAACCCGGGCAAGCCAATGGGAAAACAATAGACAGGTTCTCATTGACGACAAAGACCCTCGGCGCAAAGATGTTCTCGATAAATTCATCGACCGTGAAAGTCGCGTTTTCCTGACGAGGTTCTGGAATAAATACCAAAACCGCAAAGCCGAGGAGCGCATCGAGACGCTGTTGGCAGGAATGAACCCTACCCTTCTGCGGCTCACCGTCATCCATCGCTACCTGTACCCAAAGGCCGACGAGGCAACCTTTATCCGCTTTATCCGTGAGGAATTACCGACCACCGAAACAACGAATGCCCGCTTGGCGACAATGTATGATAAATACAAACCGGGCACCTTCAATCTGCAGGATCTCGGTTACCTGGCGGCCATGCATCCGCTGGAATTGTGGCTCCTCGATTACCTTCAGCAACCCGGCGAAAAAACGCAGAAAGATGCCATGGACAAAAGCGCCGAAGTGCGTCGCGAGGTGTATGGCTGGCTGATGCGCACCAAGGCCAAAAACGCCAGGGATTCCCGGGTCAGGACGGTGCTTGAGATCGACGCCTTCTCTGACATCCACAGGCGTTGGGTCAACATGGGATATCCCTTTGAGCATCTGGTCCCGTCCCTGGCTAGCGCATTGGGGAGCTCCGGCGACCGACCGGCGGCCCTGGCCGAACTGGTCGGCATCATCCTCAATGACGGGAAACGCTTTCCCACCCACCGTCTCACCAAGGTTGAGTTCGCTAAAAACACCCCCTACGAATCGATCGTTGAACCACCGCCCCCGACTCCGATTCAGGTGCTGCGCCCCGAAGTCGCTCGGGTGGTGCGGCAAACCATGGGCAAGGTCGTCAGTGAAGGCACCGCCAAACGGCTGCTGAACAGCTTCCAGCAGGCCGACGGCAGCCTCTTACCGATCGGCGGCAAAACCGGCACCGGCGATAACCGCATCTTCGTCTCCACCGCAGCCGGGACGAAAGCATCGTCAAAGGTCTTGAACCGCACCGCCACTTTTGTTTTTTTCCTCGGCGACAAACATTTCGGGGTCCTCACCGCCTTTGTCACCGGTAAATCGGCCAACGCCTTCAGTTTCACCTCAGCCCTGCCTCTGCAGGTGCTGAAAGGTATGGTGCCGGTCATTCTCCCGTATATCAATCAGGCCGGCGGCCAAAAGCAGTCCGGTAACCCGCCCCAGCTTTCATCGCGGCCCCTTTAACAACGAGGCAAATACTCCTTGCATCACCCCCCAGCATCATGGTAACTTCCGGCCTTTTTTAACCTATAGACAGCAATGATCCATCTTACCAACATAGTGAAACAACACGGCCGCCAAGTTCTCCTCCAGAACGCCAGCCTGCAGATCCTCCCCGCCACACACGCCGGCCTGGTCGGCCCGAACGGCGCCGGTAAAACCACCATCTTCCGCCTCATCACCGGCGAAGAGGAACCGGACAAAGGCGAAATCTCTTGCTCTAAAAAAACCGTTATCGGTTATTTTTCCCAGGATGTCGGAGATATGGCGGGGCGATCAGTCATTGCCGAGGTGATGTCGGCAGCTGGCGATATCGTCGAGCTGGGCGTTAGAATTCGGGCAATGGAAGCGTCCATGTCCGAGCCCATGGACGATGACGAGATGGCAAACCTCCTCGAACGCTACGGCGAGGCGGTGGAGATTTTCGAACAACGCGGCGGCTACGACCTCGAACCCCGGGCCCAGGCGGTTCTCACCGGGCTAGGCATCTCGCCCAACGATTTTCAAACGCCTGTCGAAAAATTCAGCGGCGGCTGGAAGATGCGTATTGCTCTCGCCAAAATACTCACCATCAATCCGGATGTCCTGCTCCTTGACGAACCCACCAACCACCTGGACATCGAATCGATTCTCTGGCTCGAAGAATGGCTGCGCAGCGAATTTAAAGGCGCCCTGCTCATGACCTGCCACGACCGCGAGTTCATGAATAAAATCGTCAGCCGCATTGTCGAGGTGGCGAATGGCACGACCACAACCTACAGCGGCAACTTTGATTTCTACCTGCAGGAAAGGGAAATCAGACGGCAGCAGCTGCTGGCCAGCTACCGCCGCCAGCAGGAGATGCTTGCCAAGGAGGAGGAGTTCATCGCCCGCTTTGCCGCCCGAGCTTCGCACGCTTCCCAGGTACAGTCGCGAGTCAAGAAGATAGACAAGATTGAACGTATCGTCCTGCCGCCGGAACAGCGACTTATGAAATTTGATTTCCCGGTGCCGGCGCGCAGCGGCGACGATGTCCTGCACCTGAAAAACCTCGGTAAAAGCTGGACCGGCCATGACGGTCGGACCATCCCGGTTTTCAGCGGCCTGCACGGCACGGTCAGGAGGCTTGAAAAAATCGCCGTGGTTGGAGTTAACGGCGCCGGAAAATCGACCCTCCTTAAGGTCATTACCGGCAATACCGAAGCGAGTGAGGGCGAGGTGCTCATGGGCGCAGGTGTCACAATCGGCTATTTCAGTCAGCATGCCATGGACCTGTTGAGCCCGGAACAAACGGTCTTTCAGGCGGTGCAGGAAACCCTGCCGCTGGAAAATATAGGGGTTATCCGTAATCTCTGCGGCGCCTTTCTCTTTACGGGTGACGATGTCGATAAACGCATCGCCAACCTCTCCGGCGGGGAAAAAAGCCGGGTTATCCTGGCGCGCCTTCTCGGTCGCCCGCTCAACTTTCTTGTCCTCGATGAACCGACCAACCACCTCGATATCCAATCTCGGGAAGTGCTGCTGACCGCCCTGCAGAAATTCGAGGGAACAGTCATCCTCGTCAGCCACGATCGGCACTTCCTCCGCTCCCTGGTAACCCGTGTCATGGAAATCGACCACGGCGAGATGCGCATCCACGAAGGCGATTACGACTCTTATCGACGTCACGTCAAGGAGCGGGTGGCTTAAATTGATGGTTCCTGCATGGCGTCGGTTGAAAACACCAACCTTCCGGAGGGTATTATGGTAATGTGCAATAAACATGTCGTCATGCATTCTCATTGGGGAATTCCGCGAAAAACCGTGCCTGTAAAATTGTTGACAAATCAATATCGGTTGGAGTAAAAAAATTTCCATGCAAAAATCGCTAGAAAATATCAGTATTGAGAATGCCCTTGGAGTGTGCAGCGTTTCTGAGGATACGCGCCTTTTAGCGCAAATATCTGCGCAAGGAAGGCCTCATCGCGGCCTGGACCTTGGCACCGGCACTGGGTATGTTGCCATTTATATGACCCTGGCCGGCTGGGATATGGATGCGGTGGATATTAGTCGACGGGCTCTCGATGTGGCTCAGCATAATGGTAGGCTCAACAATGTAAAAATCAATTTTTTCCATTCAAACCTGTTCGACGCTACGCAAGGTCATTATGACTTGATTGCTTGCAATGCACCTATGCGTGGAAATGAGACGGAAAACAGCCGATTGCTCACTTCAACCCTGCGCCGCATTACCCCAATCAGAAATCTTCTGATGCGCATCACTCATTCTTTGGCAAAACGCAATCGACTCGATTTTCTCATAAAAATCATACGTGGAGCACAATCGCTCCTGAATGAAAACGGTCGATTGTGTATGGTCCTCTTTACCTTTGAGATTTCCGAATTGCTTGCGAACATTCCAGAACTTATTTGCAGCGACAGCCAACCAATCCCCTCATTGACGGGATTAAATATAGCCACGTTCATATTTAACAACAATGCAGAGACCGAAAAAGCTCTCAACCTTTAAATACTTGAAGTAACCCCCATGCGAGAAAAGTGTTTTGCACCCTGTCACCCTGCTTGGTTCATATCCGGCATAATTTGTCTATTGATCAAGCTGTGGCTGGTTGCTCCCCATGATATTATGGCAACAATAACACCTCACGACGATCTTCGTTTCATCAAACAAGCTATGTCGTTACTGAGTGGCGAGTGGTTCGGAGAATACGATCAGACGACTCTGATCACCGGAGGTTTTTTTCCGCTTTTCATCGCTGGCGCCTATTGGTTGGGCATCCCATTGTTGATGGCACAACAGTTACTGTATGCATTAGCCTGCGTTATTGTCGTCTTGGCCTTCCGGCAGTACTTCTCCCCTACCCTCTTGTTTATTGTTTTTCTCATCTTGCTGTTTCAGCCGATGAGTTACAATTACCCTGTGGTGGGTCGGGTGCTTCGCGAATCGCTCTATCCAACCTTGGCGTTTATGACAATCGGACTTGCCATGGGTTTTGCCCTACGAACAAACGGTCCTTGGAGAAAAACCTGGCCATGGGCGCTATGCCTGGGTCTCACTTTTACAGCTTTCTGGAATACCCGGGATGAGAGCATCTGGATTATACCATCACTGATGATCCTGCTCATCTGGTCTGTAGGCAATGCCATACTTAACAGGAGCAATTGGATAAAAATATTGTCACTGCACATGTTGGTCCTCGCCCTCTGGCTAAGTGGTACCTTACTGATCTGTACTGCTAATTATTACAAATACGGTATATTCACGAGTAATGAAATTACTTCTGCTGAATACAAGTCTGCCTATGGCAGCCTTCTAAGGATTAAATCCCCCGATGACGAACAGTATTATCCCGTGGCAGGAGCGGCACGCAATCTGGCTTATGCAGTAAGCCCAGCAGCTCGCGAATTGAAGCCTTATCTTGAAGGTGAAGGTGGCACACGCTGGAAATTTGGCTGGAAAGATATCCCAGCCGCATTTTTTCTTTACGCATTTCGTGATGCTGTTGCCTCAGCCGGGTATTACCGGGATGCTGCCGAGACCCTCGCCTATTACAACCGCATCGGCCAGGAGGTCGACCAGGCGTGCAAAGAGGGGCGTCTGGATTGTCGTCCGAGGATTTTTTCATTGATGCCGCCATGGCGTCCTGAATATAACGCCATGGTATTGCCGCGGTATTGGGATGTGATAAAGCAGATCTTGAGACTCAATGGTTTTAATGCCAAAAAGGGCGATTGGATAAGCGAAGGAGATAACACCCTCTTTCGCAATTACGAGTTTGTCACCGGTGAAAAAGTCCTCCCTTACCAGCGTGCAGCTCTGAATCAAACGCCTAAATTTTACAAGCACCTAGAAGATGAAAAAACCAAAGTCCTGGACGATATCGGCCACGGCTACCAAAAGGCAAGCCCCTGGCTTTTTTTAGTCGGTTTTTTGCTTACTCTGGGCTTAACGGTGAAGGACCTGCTCCATAAGCGATTGACAGCTTTAACTTTGTTTAGCTGGTCTATCTTCACAGGCATTGCCGCCGTGGCTGCCATTCTGACCCTGCTCTGCATCACTTCGTATGACTCGATTGGTCGCCCCATGCACACAGCCTTTCCACTGGTCGTGCTGTTTATTATCGTGAGTATGCTTGACCTTTGCCATCGATACTGGCCAAAGGTAGAGGAAAAATTATTCATGGCCTGTGCACGTCAAAGTGTTTGCCATGATGACAAATCCACAGGCATCCAGCAAGATACTCCCGTTTAGAAAACCGTTCATCACCCAGAAATGAATATCACCCGGTCAAGCAGATATTATTATCTTAAATTTATAAGACTGCAAGGTGACCCGAAATTTCTTGCAGCCGGAACTGCCATCGGTGTGTTTATCGGACTTACACCGACCATCCCACTGCAATCTGTGGCCATCCTCGTCCTGACTCTCGCCACAAGAACCTCCTTGATCGCTGCAATGACAGCCGGCTGGCTTGTCTGCACCCCTTTGACCTATGTGCCTATCTATTATTTTTCTCTTGTCATCGGCAATGCCGTGACGCCCTATAACATCAATTGGGAACGGATCCAGACGGTATTAAATCTGTTACTCTCTGATCCGGGATTACAGTCGTCAATCAGGGCATTGGTCGAACTGGGCAGTGAGGCAATACTCGTTATGCTTATCGGCGGGTCTATTCTGGCCTTGCCATTCGCCATTGCCAGCTACTATCTCGCCTTTTCTCTCTTTGCCACGAGACAGAAGAAGAAAGCGGAAAAGCAAAGAATTTGATGTTTTTCAAAGCCAACCTCAACCTCATGAACAAACGATGATCGCCAAGAGATTAAAAGGCCGGCCGTCTTTTCCTTTTGAAACCATTGCCGTAGGCGTCGATTTATCGTCAAAACTTGAGGCCATCATGAACGAGGCCCGGCAAGTGGTCGACAATTTCAAGGGTAAACTGCTGCTGATCCATGTCGGCACGCATACCGCCGCGAAAGAAGCGAGCCTCATGGAAATCTGCGCCAATATGGGCATAGACCGGGAGGTAAAGATTATCTGGGGCACCGGTGATCCGGTGACCACCCTCCTCGAAATCTGCAAGCGGCACATGGTTGACCTCCTTATTCTTGGTGCCAGGCGGCGCGAAAATGTCTTCCGCTATTATCTCGGCTCGGTCGCCCGCAGCCTTTGTCGCAGCGCCAAGTGTTCGCTTTTATTGCTGACTGAGCCACAACTCGGCGGTACCAGTTTCCAAAGAATCGTCGTCGACTGTGTTGACCATCCAAAAACTGCCCAGACCCTGGACACCGCTTTTTATTTTGCCGAGCGGGTCAAGTCGGGTGAAATCCACGCGGTTCTAGAAGTTGACCAGACAAGCCTGGCCATGGCCATGTCGGACGATAGTACCACCGGAGAGCGCACCCAGATAAAGGAACAGCTGGTGGTTGATGCAGAAAAAAACCTTCGCGAGCTCACCGTCGGTCGGGAAACCAACACCTTGACCGTGCAAACGACGGTTCTTTCCGGCAGGCCGGGATTCACCATTCGTAAATATGCCGAAGACAACGACGCCGATCTGCTGGCTATCCATTCGCCGGACAGCCGATACCGTCTCATGGATCGGATTTTCACCCATGATCTGGAACACATCCTTGAGCATCTGCCCTGCAATATGCTTATTGTCCACGCCCGCATCGACGATGCTTCCTGATTGCCGAAGAA